>JANQQD010000344.1 GCA_028285185.1 Anaerolineae bacterium
ATCGTCAGCGACCGCATCCAACGCCTTCGCTTCATCCGCCAAATCGAACAGGGCTGTCGCATAGCGCGACGCCAGACCGGCGGATGCTGTGGATTGCGCTGCCACGATGTTCCCCGAGATTTCGGTTCTTCTTGCCAGCCCGAGGCGCCGTATCCGGCGCGGGACCTTCGACCTAGCGTTGGGCCGCAAAGCGAAAAAACGCCGGGAATTCGGCGCCTGCGAGCGACCGCGCGTGGTCTATCACAGCCCGTCGGGTGGCGCAACCATCGGTCCCCGGCCAACTTCGGCGGGTTCGCGTGCGCCGTCTGCCACACCGCGTTCACGGCACGTGTCGGTGGATTGTTTCCCTCTTGGGGACAAGATGTTCGCCGCCTGCGCTCTAGCGTCAACGATGGGCGCCGCCATCTTATGCGAGGTCGCCGACCGCTGTTGCCTGCGACGACCGGAGAACGCGTGTCGGCCTCGGCGACGGTCATCGGATCAACAGGGAGACGTTATCATGCGCAAGGTTCTGGCTTCGGCGGCCGTTGGTGCCGCCCTCATCGGCGCCCCCGTGTGGGCGGCGGACGAGTTCGTTTTCGATCCGTCCCACACCCATATCCTGTTTTCCATCGACCACCTCGGCTTTTCCGACGTGCATGGCGAGTTCCTGGACTTCGAGGGCAGCGCCGTGTTCGATCCTGACGCGCCGGAGAACAGCAGCGTCTCGGTCACGATCGACACGGCCAGCATCGATACGGGATGGGCTGCGCGCGACGAGCATCTGCGCAACGCCGACTTCTTCGACGTCGGGACCCACCCGACGATGACCTTTGAAAGCACCAGCATCGAGATGACCGGTGACGACACGGCCGTGGTGACCGGCGACCTGACAATCCTGGGCACCACTCAGGAGGTCACGCTCGACGTCACCATGAACGGCATGGGCCCGCATCCGTTCCAAGAGGGCGTGACGGTGGCCGGTTTCAGCGCCACGGGCTCGATCGACCGCACGGCGTTCGGACTGGCGTACGGCTCCCCGGCCATCGGCGACGAGGTGCACATCCAGATCGAGACGGAACTCAACGCCGGCGGCTCTTAACGTCCGCGCTTCGGGGCGACGGCGCGCTGCCAACTGGAAGGAGGCACCCCCATGGTGCGCAACAGCGCGAACGCCTACGGGTGGGTCGCCGTCGCCCTGCACTGGCTGATTGCCACGGCGATCGGCGTGATGATCGTACTGGGCCTGGTGATGACACGTGGGTTCGACGACGACATCATGGCCAAAGTGGCGCTCTATCAGTGGCACAAGTCCATCGGCATCGTGATCCTGACGCTGGTGGTGCTGCGGCTGGTTTGGCGGCTGGCCAACCCCGTGCCGCGGCTGCCGGAGACCCTGAAGGCTTATGAGCGCGGGCTGGCCCACGCCGCCCATGTCGGGCTCTATGTGTTGATGCTCGCGATCCCGCTCAGCGGCTGGTTGCTGGCGTCGGCTTCGACCTTTCCGACGGACCTATTTGGATGGTTTCCGCTGCCGAAGCTGATCTCGCCCGATCAGGCGGTGGAAGAAACGATGGCAGAGGTGCACGAGGTGCTCGGCTGGGTCCTTCTGGCGCTCCTGGCCATACATGTCGCTGCCGCGCTGAAGCACCACTTCGTTCTGAAAGACAACGTTCTGCGCCGGATGCTGCCGATTGCGGCTGGGCATCGCACTACGGGAGACCAGTGATGGACCGCCGGATCATGACCATCGGCGCTGCCGCCGTGCTTGCGCACGCACTCTGCGGCATCACCACCGCCCAGGCCGCCGACACCTGGACGGTGAACCATGATGAGAGCCGGCTGGGCTTCGTCGGCCTGCAGGGCGGTGCGGAGTTCACGGGCCATTTCGGCGTGTGGGAGGCGGAGATCGCTTTCGATCCGGCCGACCTCGAAAACAGCAGCGTCGTGGTGACGATCGCCACGGAAAGTGCTGATGCCGGCGCCTCGCAGCGAAACGATCTGCTTCCGGGGTCGGAGTGGTTCGACGTGGCGGCCCATCCGCAGGCGCGGTTCGTGACGACGGGGTTCACCCATCTCGGCGGAACGGACTACGAAGCGACGGCCGAACTCACCATCCGCGACATGACACACGAGGTGGTGCTGCCGTTCTCACTGGTGATCGACGGTGACACCGCCGAAGTATCAGGCGAGCTGGGGATACTGCGTACCGACTATGACGTCGGGATCGGCCAATGGGCGAGTGCGGACCCGGTCGCATTCGAAGTGCGGGTAACCGTCGATTTGGCCGCCCAGCGTGGCGGTTGATGCGGCCGACATCGGCTCGTCACCGCCGGGCACCAACCTAGCCTGCTCTTTCATGAGCTCTATCTATCAGGATCGTCGTTCCGCCACCGGTCGTGAGTGCCGGTGCCCGTGCACACCAAAAGGCGACGAGGCAGGCATTTCAGCGGCCTACCCAACAAAAAGGAAAAGGTGGCACATTGCCACCCATGAGTGCTTGGCTGCCCCGCAAATAGGCCTCAGCAGTCAGTCTCAATCCCAATTGCCGGTTTCGTCGAAGGCGGTCGCCGCCAGCCACGGCCGCGGCGACCGTCCGACCGCCACCGCGGCTCAAGTCCGGTCGTTCGGAACCTCGACCGGCGCGTGATCCAATGTGTTGGAGACGTCGTAACGGCTCAAGCCCAGGTCGCGAAGATCGCGATCGCTCATCCGCGTCAAGCTTTCTGAGGTCATCCTGTGGCCCAGGCCGAGGTCCTTCGGTCGCTTCGTCATCATAAACATGGCCCAGTCCTACTCTTTAGAGGTGCGGCAACAGCCCAGTTCACACTGGCAACGTTCCACATGTAATGATCCGCGCTGTCCGGGAACATCTCAGATCCGACTTAATTCATCCGCCGGCCGACATCACAGAACATTTGCTATGATCTTGATTATGTTATGGAAAGCCGGATTAAGCGACCGTTACCGATGCTTAGATCAGCAACGATCGCGGCCGTGTACAAAGCTTGTCTTAGCGGATTATTCGAAGTCTTCGGGATCGTGCGTTTCAGGCCCAAGGGCGTCGTTCAACGCCCTTTCCAGGACGACCAGAGAGAACGGCTTGAACAGGCAGACCTGATCGGCCGCCAGCCGCCGCCGATTGGCCGGCACCCGGTTCTCATAGCCCGACATGAAGATGACCCGCGTACCCGGATGGCGGCTTGCCACCGCCGCCGCCAGGCCCGGTCCATCCAGCCTCGGCATGACGACGTCGGTGATCAGCACATGGACACCGCCGGGCATGTTGGCCATCAGCGACAGTGCCTCTTCACCATTCTCGGCGCGCAGAACCTGATAGCCGCGGCTGGATAGGGCTAGGCTCACCGTGTCGCGGATCGGTGCTTCGTCGTCGACGACCATGATGATCGGGGGGCCGGCAGAGATATCGATTTGCCTTGGGCGGCCATGATCCGCGAACCGATCTCGCGACCCTTTGAACAGGCGCCCGAAACGCCGCTCGGAGGTCGAAGAGAGGCTGATGGCAGGAGAGATGGACGACATGGGATCGATCATGCAATTCCGCGACCCGACTCGGTATGGGCGAGTGTCGCACCGCGCCGATTAAGATCCCGTAAATCTAGGTCTTTCAGTATCTTTGTATTGATTATCGATCATAAGTCTTGATTAACCAAGCGGTACGCGGAACTGAGCCATCTCTAATGATGCGTTTTGCGAATTCATTGGTTAATCAAATACTGACCGAAGCGCTGGTCGCCGAAGATCGCTGCCTTGGCCATGATTTCACCATACGGTTATGACAATTGCCGCTCTGCACAATGGTCGCTAAAAGAGAACGCGGCACGGATGCGGCGGGGGCCGACGCCCGGCGCAGCACGCTAACCGGTGGAAAGGGCCGGAGATGGCAGTCGAGCCCGACCGCGAAGAGATGGATGCGCCCGAGGCGGCGCTCGAGACGGCTGACGAGACGTCCAAGCGCGGGCGGGACGGCCGCGACACGCTGCGCTTCCTGCGCCTGCTGGCCCTCGGGGACACCGAGCTTCGGCGCATCATGTACGTCTTCATGGTGCTGGCCATCCTCTACACGCTCTACCTGGCGCAGGGCGTGCTGTTGCCGGTCTTCCTCGCGATCTTCCTCTCCATCCTGCTTCATCCGATCGTCGGCCAGCTCACGCGGCTGAAGGTGCCGCAGAGCCTGGGCGCCGGGCTGGTCGTGGCGGGTTTGGTGGCCGCACTCGGGCTCGGCATCTATCAGCTCTCGACGCCGGCGATCGAGTGGCTCGACCGCGGATCGCTGCTGCCGCAGCAGATCACGCTGAAGCTGGAAGCCCTGCGCGAGTCGATCGAGCGCGCGCGCGAGACGACGGAGGCGCTCCGCGATCTCACGGCAATCGGCGACGAAGGCATATCGGTGACCGTCGAGGGGCCGAGCCTGACCGAACAGGTGCTGGGCCAGGCGCGCGACACGATCTTTACGCTGGCCGTCGTCGTCGTCCTCGTCTTCTTCCTGCTGGCGAAGGGGGCGGTGACGCTGAACCAGGTGCAGGCGTCGTTCATCGATGCCACACACCGGGAACGCTGGTCGCGGCTGATGCTGGACATCAAGCGCGAGATCAGCCGCTATCTTTTGACCATCACCGCCATCAACATCGTGCTTGGCGGCGTGGTGTCGCTGGGCATGTGGATCGTCGGCATGCCTAGCCCGCTTCTGTGGGGCGCGATCGCCGGCATCCTGAACTTCATGCCCTATATCGGCCCGGCGACAACGACCTTCATCATCACCACGGCCTCGATCCTGAGCTTCGACGGCTGGTTCACGATCCTGCTGCCGCCGGCGATCTATCTCTCGCTGACCATCCTGGAAGGCAATTTCCTGACCCCGCTGATCATCGGCCACCGCCTGACCTTGAACCCGATCAGCGTGTTCCTGTCCTTCCTGTTCTGGGGCTGGGCCTGGGGCGTCCCCGGCGTGCTGATGGCCGTGCCGATCCTGGCAGTGCTGAAGATCACCTTCAGCCACATTCCGCAGCTGAAGCGCTACCGCGTGCTATTCGGATAGCGACCGTCGGACACAGATGTATAGTGAGGCAATCTCGTCATGTCCGCGAAGGCGGACATCTCCTGCCGATTTGCGTGCCTCTGATCGTGAGGTTCTCGCCTTCGTGAAAACGACGGGATGGCGGTCAGATCAAATCAATAGGGCGTTCCCTCTGCCCGGGCGGCCTTGAGCGCCCGCGCATACCATTCGAACTCGCCCAGAAACCGGTCGGCGCGCCGGTCTGAGGCCGGATCCGTCGGCGTGCCGTCTTCCTCATAGGCCTGGCTGACGCGCGGTGCGGGGAACGTCGCTGGGATGCTGGGCATGCCCTGTTCCGCCAGGGTCATGCGTAGCTGCATGGCCGCGCGCACGCCGCCGAAGGGGCCCTGCGAATAGCAGGCGATCGCGGAGGGGCGGAAATAGTACTCCTCCAGGAAATGGTCCATCAGGTTCTTCAGCGCGGGCGGAATGCCATGATTGTATTCGCCGCACACGATCAGGAACCCGTCCGCCGCGCGTAGTCGGCCTGCAATCTCCTCCAGCGCGGCGGGCGCTTCGCCCTTCGGGTATTCCTTGTACATCCGGTCCAACAGCGGCAGGCCGTAGGCCAGGGCGTCGATCAGGTGCACCGCGTGGCCACGCGCCTCAAGCTGCCGCATCAGGTACCGCGCAAAGCGGATGCCCTTCCGGTCGCTGCGCACAGAGCCATACAAGACGACGAAGTCCAAAGACATCGCGGGGGGTCTCCCGAAGAGTGGAACACTTGCTGCTGAGGTAGGGCCGACGGGTCCCTAGCCAACCCGACCGGCGAAGTGTTGCGCCATGATCCCTTCGTAATGGGCGATCAGATTGGCATGGCCGCGCGCCGCCGCCTTCAGCGGATAGTCCCACGGCATCTCGACGATGCTGCCGATATGCGCCGCCAGCATAGCGTCGAAGCTGCTGGGTCTTTCGCCGAATAGGAAGGGACCGTCGCCAAGCCTGCGGGCGAGGGCACTCAGGTCCGCGACACCCAGGCGGTAGACGACATCGGTGCCGAGCGCCGGGAAGCCCATGCTGCGCAGATCCCGGCGAACGGTGCGTCGGAAGAAGCGTGTCATCACCGCCACCAACGGGCGGGGCAGCCCGGTCGTCTCGATGGTGACTCCACCCCAGTGCCGAAAGCCGTCGCGGTCCAGCCAGCGGCTGTAGACGATCACCCAGTAGAGGTGTTCTTCCATCAGCCGCTGCCAGGCCAGCGCTTCCGCCCACTGATCCTCCGACAGCCACCCGTCGACGCGGCCATCGCAATCGTGTTCCAGGCGCTGGATGATCAGGCGGCTGTCGGGCAGGCGCTCGCCGTTCAGCTCGATGAACGGCGCCTTGCCAGCCGGGCCCTTGCCGGGGTTGAGGATCGTCTTGACCTCGTGGTCCAGCCCGGCCATGCGCAGATAGGTTTCCAGCTTCATGCAGAACGGGCTGGCGCAGGGCAGCCGTCCGGGACCGCGGGGGAACTGGTAGAGCGTGATGGTCATGGTGATGGGGTCCGTTGGTCACGCGAGGGCGGGGGCTGAGGATGGCCACACCGGAAGTTGCGCAACACTCTAGGACAGGTCGCCAGGCGTGTCGCGCCGGTGGATCGCCGCGGCTGTCCCATGCCACCAAACTGGCGTAGTCTCCGCCGCCATCCAGCCAACCGAAGTATGGGAAGCACATGATCGAGGTCGAGGGGCTCACCTTCACCTACCGGAAGGCCGCGGCCCCCGCGCTGCTTGGACTGGATTTCGCGGTGGGCGAGGGGGAGATCCTGGGCTTTCTGGGCCCTAGCGGGGCCGGCAAGTCGACCACGCAGAAGATCCTGATCGGGCTCTTGAGTGGTTTCGACGGCGCGGTGCGGGTGATGGGGCGGGCGCCCGCCGATTGGGGAACGGAGTACTACGAGCGGATCGGCGTGTCGTTCGAACGGCCCAACCACTATCTGAAGCTGACCGGGCTGGAGAACCTGCGCTATTTCGCCTCGCTCTATCGCGGCAACGGGGTCGATCTGCACGGGCTCTTGGCCCTGGTCAATCTGGCTGAAGACGCGGACCGACCGGTTGCCGCCTATTCGAAGGGCATGCAGAACCGCCTGAACGTGGCCCGGGCGCTGGTGCACAATCCGCCGCTGTTGTTCCTGGACGAGCCGACATCGGGCCTCGACCCCGCGAACGCTCGGCGCATCAAGGATGTGATCCTGGAACGCCGCGCTCAGGGCGCCACGGTCTTCCTCAGCACCCACAACATGACTGTGGCGGAAGAGGTGTGCGACCGCGTGGCCTTCCTGGTGGACGGCAAAATCGTGCTGATCGACAGCCCGCGGGCGTTGAAGCTGCGCCACGGCAAACGGTCGGTGCGGGTGGAGTACGGCGGCGAAGGCCACGGCGCGGTGGCCGAGTTCCCGCTGGAGGGGCTGGACGGCAACCATGCTTTCCTCAGTCTATTGCGCCGCGACGACCTGCAAACCATCCACACACAGGAAACGACGCTGGAGGCGATCTTTCTCGACGTCACCGGGCGGCATCTCCAATGACCCGGCTGGCCCGCGCCACGGCCCTGGACGCAAAGCTGCAATGGCGCCAGGGCATCTATTTCGTAGCGCTCGCACTGACCGTGATATCGGCCGCCATCGTCAGTGCCCTACCGCCGGAGGCGTGGCGGCTGCTGGCGGCCCTGCTGATCACCAACATGCAGTTCAGCACGGTCTTTCTCGTCGCGGCGATCGTGCTGTTGGAGAAGGGACAGGGCGTGCTGGAAGGCCTGATGGTCACGCCGCTGACGGCACGGGACTATTTGCTGGCCAAGGTCTTCTCTCTCGGCTCCATCGCGGTTCTTGAGAACCTGGCTCTAGCCGGTCTCGGCCGCGCCTACGGCATTTTTGAGGGGCTGGACTGGGGGCTTCTGATCGTGGGCCTGGTGATGTCGGCGGTGATGTTCACGCTGCTCGGCCTTTGTGCCGTCATGCGCTACGACACACTGAACCAGGCGCTGATCCCGCTGTCGCTGTTTTGGGCTGTGCTGGAACTGCCGCTGCTCACGGCCTTCGGCGTGCCGGAAACGCTTCTCTTCTATCTGATTCCGACACATGGCCTGTGGGTCGTCATCCAGACCGCGGCCGGCGACGGCTCCGCCTGGATGCTGCTCTACGGCTTCGGCTATCCGCTGTTGTGGATCGCCGGCAGCTTCTGGCTGGCCCGTCGGATGGTCCGCGGCTTCGTGCTGCGCCGGATCGGCGGGTAAGGGGCATGGGCACGCTCAGCCTGATCGGACGATTTGCGGTCAACGACGGCCGCACTATGCTGCGCGACCCGCTGTTGCGCTGGATCCTGCTGCTCGTGCCCTTGTTCGCGCTGGCCGTACGCTGGCTAGTGCCGCTGATCGACAGCCATGTGGGCATCGATCTGCGCGCCTATGACGTGCTGCTGCTGAGCGGCTATGCCTCCATGGCCGGGGCCATGATCGCCGGTTTCGTCGTCGGCATGATGCTGCTGGACGAACGCGACGACGGCACCCTGGCGGCAATCCTGGTCACGCCGCTGCCCTTCGGCCGGTATCTGGCGTTGAAGCTGGCGCTGCCCACGGTCGTCGGCACGCTGCTGACGATTGCCTGCTTGCCGCTGACGGGCCTGGATCAATGGCGCTGGGGCTATGTCGCTGCCACGGCAGCCGCGGCGTTGTGGGCACCGGTGGCGGCGCTTGCCTTTGCTGGGCTGGCCGCCAACAAGGTTCAGGGCATTCTGTTGTTCCGCGTTACCAATCTCGTGGTCATCATCCCGCTTGCGGCCTATGCGTTTCCGCTGCCCTGGGGCTATGCCTTCGGCCTTTTCCCCGGCTATTGGCCGTTGGGGGCGTTCTGGGCCACGGCGCGCGGCGACAGCATCCTGGTGCCGCTCGCCATCGCCGTAATCTACCAGGCCCTGATTATCTGGCTGTTGGCTCGCCACTTCCATCGGGTCGCCCGCCGGTCATAATCGCGCGCAGACGGCTTGAAACGGCGCCACAGGGCCGTTATAACCCCCGCTCCCAACGGGCGGCGAGGCCGGGTCCCGACCCTTATCTTATGGTCAATGACCCCATGGGCATGCCCAACCGCCCCAGACGGGCCGCGCTGGATTGCGGCCCCGGCTTTTTCAGGAGCAATGAAATGCCCAAGATGAAGACCCATTCGAGCGCGAAGAAGCGCTTCCGCCTGACCGCGGGCGGCAAGGTGCGCTTCAACTCCGCCATGCGCCGCCACCGGCTGATCAGCAAGCGCAAGTCGGCGAAGGAACGCAACCAGGGCACCAAGATCATGTGCGAAAGCAACGCCCGGGTCGTTCGCCGCCAGATGCTGCCCAACGGCTGATCGGTTTTAAGGTGCCAATGGAGGATATGACATGGCTCGGGTGAAGCGCGGGGTTACCTCGCACGCACGCCACAAGAAGGTTCTGCAGGCCGCCAAGGGCTATCGCGGCAGCCGCAGCAAGACGATCCGCGTCGCCATGCAGGCGGTGGACAAGTCGCTGCAATACGCCTACCGCGACCGCCGCGTCCGCAAGCGCGATTTCCGCTCGCTATGGATCCAGCGGATCAACGCGGGCGTGCGCGAGCACGGCATGACCTATTCCCAGTTTATTCACGGCATCGGCAAAGCCGGCATCGACATCGACCGCAAGGTGCTGGCCGACATCGCCGTGCGCGAGCCCGAGGCGTTCAAGGCCCTGGTCGACCAGGCGCAATCGGCGCTGGCGGCGTAAACTCGCGCGCGACGGGATTCACTCCCGCAACAGGGCTTCGGCCGATGACCGATGGTATCGCAACAGAGGATCTGGGATCGCTGAAGGCGGAGCTGGTGGACAGCATCGCCGCCGCCGGCACACTGGCGGATCTTGAGGCCGCGCGCGTGGCTTTTCTGGGCAAGAAGGGGCGGCTGACTGGCCTGATGAAGGGCCTGGGCGCGCTGGAGGGCGAGGCCCGCCGCACCGCCGGTGCCGCGCTGAACGAGGTGAAGGACGCCGTGACCGGCGCCCTGCAGGCCCGCCGCGACGTGCTGGAGCAGGCTGAGCTCGAGGCGCGGCTGGAGCGGGAGCGGGTGGATGTCACCCTGCCGGCCCGCCCGCGCCGCATGGGCCGCATCCACCCCATTAGCCAGACCATGGACGAGATGGTGGCCATCTTCGCCGAGATGGGCTTCACCGTCGCCGAAGGCCCGGACATCGAGGACGACTGGCACAATTTCGAGGCGCTGAACTTCCCGCCCGGCCATCCGGCGCGCGAGATGCAGGACACCTTCTACCTGCCCGACCGCGAGGACGGCGCGAAGATGGTGCTGCGCACGCATACCTCGCCGGTGCAGGTGCGCACCATGGTCAGTCAGAAGCCGCCGATCCGCATCGTCGCCCCGGGCCGGACCTACCGGTCCGACTACGACATGACCCATACGCCGATGTTCCACCAGATCGAAGGTCTGGTGATCGACGAAACCACGCATATGGGCCATCTCAAGGGTTGCCTTGTGGAATTCGCGCGCGTCTTCTTCGACGTCGAAGACCTGCCGATCCGCTTCCGCCCCAGCTTCTTCCCCTTCACCGAGCCGTCGGCGGAGATGGATATCGGCTGCTCGCGGTCTGGCGGGGAGATCAAGCTGGGCAACCACGGCGACTGGCTTGAGATCCTGGGCTGCGGCATGGTGCATCCGAACGTGCTGGAGGCCTGTGGGATCGACTCGGCGCGCTATCAGGGCTTTGCCTTCGGTATGGGCATCGAGCGCCCGGCCATGCTGAAATACGGCATCCCGGACCTGCGCACCTTCTTCGAGGCCGATACCCGGTGGCTGAAGCATTACGGCTTTCTGCCGCTGGATGTGCCGAACGTCGCCTTCGGCCTCACTTCCTGACCCAAGCGCGCCGCTGGAGGGACGGACCCGTCCGGCGGGCGCCGAACCGGACCCGCGTGACGTGCCATGAAGTTCACCCTGAGCTGGCTGAAAGAGCATCTGGACACCGAGGCCACGACGGCGGAGATCGCCGACCGGCTGACCGCGCTCGGCCTTGAGGTCGAGGGCGTCGTCGACCGCGCGGCGGAGCTGGCGCCCTTCACCGTCGCCTATGTGAAGAACGCCGAGCAGCACCCGAACGCCGACAAGCTGCGCGTCTGCGTGCTGGACACGGTGGACGGCGAGATCCAGGTGGTGTGCGGCGCGCCGAATGCGCGCACCGGCATGATGGGGGTCTATGCGCCCGTCGGCACGCATATCCCCGGCACGGGGCTGGACCTCAAGCCCGGCGTGATCCGCGGCGTCGAATCGAACGGCATGCTTTGCTCGGAACGCGAGATGGGCCTGTCGGACAACCACACCGGCATTATCGATCTCGCCGACCAGGATGTCGGCCGCAAGGTCGCCATCGGCGACTCCTTCGCCGGCCTGATCGGCCTGGACGACCCGGTGTTCGATGTGGCGATCACGCCCGACCGCGCCGACTGTGCCGGCGTGCGCGGCATCGCCCGCGACCTGGCCGCTGCCGGCCTGGGCAGCCTGAAGCCGGCGCGCCCGCCGGCCGTGCCCGGCGCGTTCCAAAGCCCGCTCAGCGTTGAGATCCTGTCGGAGGCGGCGACGGCCTGCCCCCTGTTCGTCGGCCGCTACATCCGCGGCGTCAAGAACGGGCCGAGCCCGGCCTGGCTGCAGCGTCGTCTCCTGGCCGTGGGCCTGCGCCCGATCTCCAGGCTCGTCGACATCACCAACTTCTTCACGCTCGACCGGGCCCGCCCGCTGCATGTGTTCGACGCCCACAAGCTCAAGACCGGCATCGTCGTGCGCATGTCGCGCCCGGGTGAGGAGCTGGCGGCCCTGAACGACAAGTCCTACACCCTGGGCGACGGCATGACGGTGATCGCCGATCATGAAAGCGCGCTGGGCCTGGGCGGCATCATCGGCGGCGAGCCGTCCAGCGTCACGGACGAGACCACCGACGTGTTCCTGGAGGTGGCGCTGTTCGACCCCATGCGCACGGCTGCCACGGGCCGCCGCCTGGGCATCGAGAGCGACGCCCGCTACCGCTTCGAGCGCGGGGTCGACCCCGACGCGGTGATCCGCGGGGCGGAGGTCGGGACCCGCATGATCCTGGAGCTGTGCGGCGGTGAGGCGAGCGAGCTGGTGATCGCCGGTAGCGTGCCGGAATGGCGCCGCACGGTCGACCTGCGCCCGTCGCGCGTGAAGTCGCTGGGCGGCGTGGAACTGCCGGTGCATCGCCAGGCGGGCATCCTGATCACCCTCGGTTTCAAGCCACGCGACAGCGAAGACCGGGTGTTGCGCGTGGAAGTGCCGAGCTGGCGCGGCGACATCGCGGGCGAGGCCGACCTGGTGGAGGAGATCCTGCGCGTCAACGGCTATGACGCCATTCCGGTGGAGCCGATGTTGCGAGAGACCACGGTGGCACGCCCCGCCGTCAGCCCGCGCCGGCGCCTGACCGGGCTTGTCCGCCGGTCGCTGGCTGCGCTGGGTATGGACGAGGCGGTAACCTGGTCGTTCATGGCTGATGACGCGGCCGAGGCCTTTGGCTTCGCCAATCCTGGCCTGCGGCTGATGAACCCCATCGCCAGCGACCTGACGGTGATGCGCCCGTCGATCCTGCCCAACCTGGTGCGGGCGGCGGAGCGCAACCGCGCCCAGGGCTTCCCGCATGTCGCCCTGTTCGAGATCGGCCCCGTCTACCGCGACGCCACCGACAAGGGGCAGGAAACAGCGGCCACGGGCCTGCGCGCCGGCCCTGGCGGCCCGCGCAACTGGGCGCGCACCCCGCGCCCCAATGACGTGTTTGACGCCAAGGCCGATGCGCTGGACGTGCTGACGTCCGCAGGCGCCCCTGTCGCCAACCTGCAAGTGACGGCCGACGCCCCGGCCTGGTTCCACCCCGGCCGCTCCGGCGTCTTGCGTCTGGGCGCGACGGTGCTGGCCGAATTCGGTGAGCTGCACCCGTCGGTGCTGCGCACGCTCGACGCCGCCGGCCCGATCGCGGCGTTCGAGGTCTATCTCGACCGCGTGCCCCAGCCCAAGGCGAAGAAGGACGGCAGCGCCCGCAAGCCACTGAAGCTCTCCCCGTTCCAGCCGCTGGACCGTGACTTCGCCTTCGTCGTCGACGCCGACGTGGCCGCAGACCGCCTGGTCCGCGCCGCCCGAAGCGCCGACCGCGACCTGGTCACCGACGTGTCGGTCTTCGACGTCTTCACCGGCGATGCCCTGGGCGAGGGCCGCAAGAGCGTGGCGCTGACCGTGACCTTGCAGCCGACGCAGGCGACGCTAACCGACGAGCAGATCGAAGCGGTGGGGCAGCGAATCGTGGCGAACGTCGCCAAGCAGACGGGGGCAGTGCTGCGGGGGTAGCTGAAAGATGTTCAGCACTCTCGAAGCGATGACCTCATCGAGTTGCGGCGGCTGTCGCCTCGCATTGGGTCACGTCCGCATGCCACATCTGGCATCGTCGGAAAGGATATGGAGGAGAGCGCTGTAGTCAAGCCAGCGCCGTATCCTGCTCCCATGATGGCGCGCAACAGTTTGGAGCTTCATCCAACGGGTTCAAGACGTGTCCCGGCTAAGCTATCGTCCATTTTAGTCGAATCTATTTGCTTCTCCGTTTTCTTCCATCTCATCAATCTGGGGTTTCTTTGGTCTTCCGAAGAATTTTTTGATAAGTATTGACAGTACAAGGGTGGCAACTATTGTTTGGAATACCCAATTCCAGTCATCAATGACTATGCGCCCCCTTGAAAACGCATCAGCTAGGATCGGATCGTTTAGTTCAATCATATGCTGATGCTCTTTCTCGAATTATCAATCCCATACCGCAGAATCCGTTCTATTGAAAAAAATCTAGAGCGAATTCCCCTCATAGTCGACAACGATCCGCTGATCGCGCAGCGGCCTAACAACATCCGTCGTCTCTCGATACAACGGATGGCTCTGGTACGTCTCCAGATCGGTCCAGGTTTCGAATTCCGAATACAGCACCACGTCGATCTCGGTGGATAGCGCGTCGCGCTTGGCGTTGAAGGCGACCTCGAAGGTCGTGGCGCCGGAAACCGGCGCCATTCTCTCCAACGCTGCCTTGATCACGGCGGCATCGGCCGGGTCTTTGGCGCTGAACAGAACGATATGTCTGATCATGGGGCTTCCGGTGGCTCCTCCGCTCCGGCCATCCGTCTCAGTCGGTGGCATAGCATGGCAGGCCGTGCCATTGGGAGCGGGAAGGGGAGGCGGCGGTGTCGCGCCGCCGCCGGCTTCTGACGAACGGCGGGCCTATCGCGGCGACCGTTCGCGGGCGCCCAGCATGTCCGAGGTGTCGCAGGTGCCCGGGCCCGGGCCGGTGCCTCCGCACGGGGCGACGCAGCCGCGGACCGCGACGGTGCAGTTGCGACCGCCGCGCTGACCGCAAACGTCCCGCGCGCCTGTGCCGGCCGAGAGGTTGCCGGCGTTCAGGGCCCAGCCATGGCCGCCATTGGGTGCCGTCGCCACCGCCACGCATCCGCCGCGCGAGAAGGTCGTGGCCAGCCCGCAGTCGCGCGTCCCGCATTCCTGCAGGGCCGCCACTTGGGCCGCGCGCGGCGTCGGATAGCCGATCGCAGCACCCCAGACGCCGCAGTTACCGCCGCCGGCGGCGCAGGCCAGCGCGCCATAGCTGAAGCCGTCGGCCCGGTCGAGCTGCGAACAGTCCGCCATGTCGGTGCCTTCGGGGCAGACGCCGGTGCCGATGCCGCGATGGTCGCACTCCCCGTCGAAGGCCCATTGGCAGGTATTGCCCGCCAGGTCCTGCCGCCCGCGGGGCTGCAGCCCGCTGCAATCGGCCTGGTCCGTGCCCGGCCGGCAGACACCGGTGTCGGCGCCGACATGGCGCATGTCGTCGCATTCGCCGTCGAAGGCCCATTGGCAGGTATTGCCCGCCAGCTCTGGCACCGAGCGCATCGGCAGGGCCTGGCAATCGGTTGCATCGGTGCGGTGGGGGCAGCCGGACGATGCCGCGCCGACATGGCGGGAGTCGTCGCATTGGCCATTGAAGGCCCAGACGCAGGCATTGGTGTCCACCGTCCGCGGCGCAGGCGGTGCGGACGCCGCTGCGCCGGATGTCGGCACGCGCGCCCCATCCAGTTCGCAGCCGGCAACCACCAGCAGCGCAAGGCAGGCCAAGGCTCGTACGACCAGTCCCATCTGGGCCTCTCAACGCGGCCGGCCGCCGCAATGTTTCCGGATAGCAGAGTGAGAAAAGGATGTGTCTGCGCAACTATAGATCTGCCGATCAGCCGGCTGAATGAGCTGTGTCAAAGGGCGGTATCGCAACCAGAGGGCGTGCCCAACCAGGGGTGGCTATGACGATACCCCGGCCGGTTTCATGGGCTTGGGGCGGGCTGCCGGGCAGCCTTCGGTCACGGGGTTGAAGACAGACGCGACCGTCTTGGTCGCCGAAAAACGCCACCGTCCGCCGAGCCATACGTGCCATGAGAGGTGGACATCATGGACACTGCCTGTCGGCGAATAAGCTATGTCCCCAAAACTGATGCCTCGATTTCACCACGGGATCGCGCGGCAGATTGCCAGCTCAGTCCGATCACCGACGAGAAGCGCCGTGACATATGGGGCCAATGTGATCGCGCCGATCGTGGCGGCGCCTATGGCGACGGCCAGTACGCCGCCCGCAGCCACGTCTTTGGCGGCGCGGATAGCGGGATGCGAGGTCGGACAGACGGCATCGCAAAGGTGCTCAATGGCGGTGTTCAGCGCCTCTGCAGCCCATACCCAGACGATGGCTGCCACGATCCATCGCCAGTCCGCCGTTGAGATGCCCAATGCAACGCCCGCTGCGACGGCCAGAACCGTCGCCGCCAGGTGGATGCGGGCGTTGTGTTCCGTCCTGACCAGCAAGCGCAGCCCATCGGCGGCATGTCTGACGCTCTTGATGCGTGCCCGGAGTGAGAACGGGTTGGATGGGTAGACCACGTCGCCTGCGGGTCCGTCGGCGAGCCGCCAGGCAAGGGCGTTATGGCCGGCGTGCTTGCGGACGCGGCCCAACAGGCCGATGAGCCAGAACCCGGACGCCAGGACGCCCGCGACGAGGGCACAGCAGACCATCGTCCCTCACCCCGCCGGCGCGATGTGGATCTCGGTGCGGCCCGACATGGGGACGTTCAGATGTGCCGTGCCGTTCCTGTCCGCCGTGACCGTGTGCGCACCATGCCGCAGCAGACGATAGCGGCGGCCTGGCACCAGTCCGCCGATGGTGATCGGTTTGAGGCCGGCCCGCTCGGCCGGATAGAGCACAAGCGTGAGCGCACCGCGCACCTCCACGGCCCTGGCCACCAGGACGTCCGGATAGCCGGCGGCTTGCAGAAAGGGAGCTGCTGCGCCGTCATGCGCCGGCTCCGTCACCAGAGAGTGCAGGGCGCCTGCCCGTCCGCATCGGGCCATCAGTTCCACGGCATGGGCCCAGAGCGACGCGTTTGGCCGGTGCGCGACATGGGCTGCCACCTGTGTGGGATAGGTCCGGTCGAGCCTGTCCTGCAGCTGCCCAGCGATATCGCTGTCGCCCATCTCCACCGCCGCTGCGGCGATGGCCGCATAGCCTGAGGCACGGGAAATGCGGTAGTTGCCGATGTCGATCGGCCAGACCGCCCGGTGCGCACCCTGGATACTCACCGTGCGGCGGACCAGGTCCCACTGGTGTTCCGCGATGTCGGGAAACAGTGCATTCAGGAACAGGCAGGCGAAGGCCGGCATGACAGCACCGCCCAGCGGTGGAATGGCGAAGCCGGTATAGCTCGACCGGCAGGCCACCAGCCGGCCGTCGGCCATTGTGAATTCAGCCTCAAGACATTCGCGAAACCGGGGTGCGATGGCCTGCCAATGGGCTGTGCCGTGTATCGCGTCGGCACCGCGAAGGGCCGTCGCCGTGATCGCGTTGCAGAGCGGATAGATCCAGTTGGGCTCGCAGGCCAGCAGGCCGAAGCGGGCCGTTCGATACTGGCGAACGAGGACGTCGATCAGTTGGGGATAGGCGTACGTCCATTGCCGCTCTGGTGAGTGCGCGAACGAGAACTGCGGGGCTGGGTCGTTGCGGCTGCGTGCGGATGCCGCGCGATGATAGGTGACTTGGGCGGCCAGAAATCCCGAGAGCATGATGTTGTCTCGGGCAATGGGATCGGCCTGGAGGCTCAGATTGCCCCACGCGTTCTCCCACGCCCAATAGCGCCAGACCCGACGGTCCGTCAGCTTCGCGGCCAGATTGTCCTGTGCTGTGCGCAGATAGCCGTCGAAGGCGCTCAGGTGCACGCGCTGGGCGATGGCCAGCGCATAGGCCATGAAGTTGATCTGATAGCGCACGGCCGCCGTCTGGAATTGGTCCACCCATTCGAACCCGTCAAAGGCGTCGGCCGGCTGCAATGCACGGTCATAGATCAGCCGCATCAGCTCCAGGTCTTCCGTGCTCAGCTCGTCTTTGCCCGGCGGCTGGGCCCCGCGCTGCGGTGCGGCGTACACATTTGACGACCTTGCGGGTGCGCGACCGCCGGCGAGGCGCAGGACCACATGGACGGTGCTGACGAGCACAAGGGCCAACACGGCAACCTGGGGAACGGTCGTAACCGCTTCGGTCCACTGGCTGTCCGGCGTGCCGGACAGGCCGAATGCCGGTCCGTCGGCCGCCGCCAGTGCAGCGCCCAGCCAGAGAATAACGGGCAGGATTGCATTTCCGGTCGCGAACCAGAGAACGACCGCAGCCAGGAACGTGGCGAACGACGCAACGGAAAGGCCCACAGCCAACATTTGCGTCGGACTGTCTGCGCCGGCCCAGACCAGGAACCCCGCACCCGGTGCCGTCAGCCCAACTGCGAAAGCCTGGACAGCGGGATTCGCGCTGACTGCGCCCAGTGCTACGGTCAGCGCAAGCAGGCACCCATAGACGCCAGCGGTGCGGGCGAGACGGCGGCATGTGACGGGACCCCATGGCAGCACGCCGGCGACCAACGCGCCGATCGGCCGATCCCGGCGACCAGCGGTTGCGCCGGGCTTGCCTCGCCGAGGCATGTCTGCGGGGCTGTTCGTCATCATTCGCCCACGGCGGGCATCAAGAACTCAGGCCTGTGTGATGGGCTCGGCGGTTGAAGTGCGGCTCCGGCGACAGGAGCCGACGATCGGACGTTCGCTACGCCAACCGCGGGGACCGGAGCCAGGCCGCCGAAACGGCGGTCGCGGCCGTGAAATGCGTCGATTGCCAGCGCGAATTGGCTGGCGCCGAAGTCGGGCCAGAGACAGGGCGTGAAGTACAGTTCGGCATAGGCGCATTCCCAGAGCAGAAAGTCCGACAGACGCTGTTCGCCGCTGGTGCGGATCAGCAGATCCACGTCGGGGCACGCTTCGGCATCGCCGAGCAGCGTCGACAGCGTTTCCACCGTCAAAGCGTGCGGGTCGGGGGCTGCCTTGACGGCGCGCAGGATGGCGTCTCGGGCGGAATAGTCGAGCGCGACCCGCACATGCAGCCGCCGGCCCTCTGCCGTCTTCCGTTCAGCCTGCGCTATGCCGGCGGCGAGCCCGCGCGGCAGTCGGTCCCGCCTTCCGATTGCGGTCAGCCGGACACCGTTGTCTGCGAACTGCGCGACCTCGGTGCGGAGGTATCGGCCGAGAAGGCCGAACAGCGTGTCGATCTCCGCCTTCGGGCGCCGCCAGTTGTCGGACGAGAAGGCAAAAAGCGTCAGGGTTCCCACGCCCAGGTCTGGCGCGGTCTCGATGATCTCGCGGACCGAGCGGATTCCGGCCTTGTGGCCGGCACATCGCGGCAGGCCGCGCTGTGTCGCCCATCGCCCGTTGCCGTCCATGATCGTGGCCACATGCAGCCCGGCCGATCTGTAGCTTTGCATTGCAAAGTCTCCTCCGAAAAAAAAGCCCTTACGTCGATCGCAGCGGCAGCAAACCGGTTGCGACATCCTCGTCTTCAGCCGCGCCCGCGGCGTTGCGGACGACTTGTTCCAGCACCGTGAGATAGTCAGCGAACCGCTTCCGTCCCTCCGCTGTCAGCCGATAGGTGGTGTGGGGGCGGTTGCCCTCGTACCCCCTCTCGACGCCGATAAGCCCGGCATCCTGCAGCACCTGCAGGTGACGGCTGAGATTGCCGTCCGTCAGGCCGCAGAGCCGCTTCAGGTCGGCGAAGGCCACGCCCTGGGGATGGCCGATCAGCGAGGTCAGGATGCCGAGCCGCGCCTTCTCGTGCATGACGCGGTCCAGCCCCTCATAGGCAAAGGGCGCATGGCCGTCATGGCCGGTCATCGGTTTCTCCGTCGGCAAAGTGCAGGATCGCCGCCATCAGCCCCTGACCGGCGGCAAATGGCAGGCCCATCATCCATGGCGACAGGTCACCGTCGGCACTTGCGGCGATCAGCACCGACACGCCGGCAATGAAGTACCAGGCGCCAACCAGGCAGACGGCGCGCGGCAGGGTGCGCGCTGCAGCGAAGATGCCGAGCGCCGACAGGATCTGCCAAAGACCCGGCAGTATCCACAGCGTATCCGGCGCATAGGCGAACAGCACCGCCGCGATCGCGGCACCGGCCGCACCGGCCGGCACGAACCGCTCGACGGCGGTGAAGATCATCGCATCCGCCAGACCGCCATGGAGCCGTCTGGAGCGGGCAAGTGTCTCCGCGCCGATCAAGCTGGCCGACAGAACCGCGACCGCGATCCAGCAGGCGAAGAAGGCGGTGTGGTCGTCAACCAGAACGGTCGGCCATAGCGATTGGACGCCCGCGGTGACCAGCGCCAGGACACCGGTCACGGCGATCACCGTCGGCCCGAACCCCCGGAACAGCGTGCCGGCGGCCAGCTGGCTCTTGATGCTGGCGATCTCGGACAGGGCGCGGTCTATGTCGCGCATCGGCATCCTCGGGTTAACTTTGCAATACAAAGTAAACGGCAGGACAGAGGTGTTGCAAGCCTCCAGTGTCATTGCCCGAAAGGTTGTTTCAGGGCGGATCAAGGGTGATTGCGAGGCAGAACCGCGCAGTTCCACTCCGGGCGGAAGCTCGCCCAAGCAGCCTCCGCCCGGGCGCCCGATCGCACAGAGGGTGCCGCTGCACGACCTGCCAACCTCGTGCTATCTTCCGCTGGCCTGACGCATGGCGAGCAGGAGGGTGCGGCCTGCATCTGGCATTTCGGCGTCGCGCTCATCCTCCTCGCGTTCGTATTCGACGGCCTTCAGCTCCGATCGAGTGGGGCGCTAAGTAGTGAAAGCGGTACGCATAGCTCCGCCGCTAATGGCAGAGTTCCGCCATCTGTCGGCCAATCGGCGGATTTGATCCGCCTCATTCCCACCCCTAGTTGACCGCCTGTGACCTTGTGGACATGATGAGTTCATAGATTTTGCCGGAAGCAAGATCACTGTCCGCGGCGGGAAGGGTGCGAGGGGCCGGATCACCATGCTTCCCGAGGCGCTCAAAGGCAAGTTCGCTTCCTTCGTTACTGCGCTTGCAGGTGAGAACTGACCCGTCCGTCGAGCGAACGTAAGGTCGCTCGACGGCACGATCGAGCGTTTGTCACGGCGTTTAGAGTAAGATCCACCGAAACTGAGGGGGGCAGAAATGCCATTTCAGAACAATTACGTGAATCTGGTTACGGAGAAACCCCAAGCTCATACCCGTTTGATTCGAGATTATGACGGCACCAATAGAGATTTTGACTTCATTGTTATCGGTTCCGGTATGGGTGGCGGCATGCTGGCCGATGACTTGGCTGATCGGCTAGGTCACAGCCATCGCATTTTGATATTGGACGCGGGTTCGTTCATTTATCCGACACATGTCTACAACATCAGCCGCATACCAAACGGTACCTTGGCCAGGCATTTTGGCGTTGATAATTTCACTCAATCGCCAACGGATCTTCAATTCATTGGCGAAAAGCCTCAATTGGCTTTTGGCGGGCGTTCCATCTTTTGGTCTGGCTTAATTCCACAAGCCCAGGACTGGGAAATGGACTTCTTCCCGAATGATGTGCGCTCAGCCCTAAAATCGAACTATCTTGGCTTGGCTGCTGACCGGATGAACAAATCCACCTCGCTGGGTGAAAAGGCGGACAAACTGGTTCAGCACTTCCACAATAGCTCTCTGGTGAATGACTTTGAAATTGAAGAGACGACTCGTGCTTTGCATCAACCCTATCTCAACCCCGACGGCACACCGCGGAATCAGTACTTTGTGGAGTCGACGGGCGTATTTAATACTGCTGAACTCCTCATCAACCAGGTAGGGCTGACACCTGGCCGCGACCAAAATGGGAAAGGTCTTTTCATTAAGCTTAATAGCTTCGTAGAAGCTGTCAATGATGTTCCCTTTGGCTGGTATGAAGTCAAAACCACGAATACGATCACAGGGGAGCAGATCAGCTTTTACACGCCGAAGGTCGTGATTGCCGCGGGCTCTACGGAGAGCCCGAAGTTAATCAATCGTTCTTCGATTTACCAGAATCTGCCCGATCATATAAAGGGGCTTATAGGATTTGGGTTGACAGATCACCCTGTCACCGGAGAGTCACAAGCTTATGTATCCTCGTTTGGGAATAATTCACGCGTTCCTCTTAGTCGTCAGGATCATGCGAAGATCATCTTTTACTCACGTGGTTTGCCTGACAGCAATGGGCATGTGAAATATCCCTTCAATATTGAAATGAATGTCAACCACGAATATTGGCATCTGCGAAACAATGATCCTTCGGCAGAGCCGATTCCTGATGACACCAGCAAGACAAGGATAGATATTAAGTTTAGCTTCGCCAATTGCTTGGATGATTTCAACGGAATTCTCTCTCACGCCAATGATGGTTACACACCCGAGATTCGCTTCAAGCGCTTTTCTTTCTTGGATGATCTCTTGCAATCACGGTTCCCCGCAGTCGCCGGCTGGCAAAAGAACCGTCAGGAGTTTTTCGATTTGCTGAATAATACCCGAAATCGGGTATTTGCAGAATTCAACGATGTTGACCGGGTTACTGCCGACTATGGCGAGGGTCCTGACAAGCAATGGCCTTTCGGTTGGGGTACTGTACATCATGCTTGCGGTACCTTGCGAATGCCCTGGAAGCCCAACCGCCACGCCAGCTTTAACCACGAGTCGGTTGTGGACGAAAACCTCAAGGTTCGGGGAACCTCCGGCCTCTATGTTTGCGACATGTCCGTCATGCCAATCAGCACGGCTGCGAATCCCGTCGGCGCTCTGGTGGGCCTGGCCTTGCGCCTTTCGCACCATCTGGGCTGAAAGCGCCGAGATCAGCTTCCAGCGTTCTGTCTCAGAAGCTTGAGAAGGCGGGTCCTCTGGTTGTGGAGCACCCACCGCAACGAGAACCTTGCGTACATGGCCATTGGCGGTCGAGCGTGGTGCGGCATCGACCGGCCATATGGGCCGGTTCGAGACCGAGGTGTTGGCCACGGATTGCAACATTGCGGCCCGGGCCAACCCGTTCGGGGCTTGGATCGACCGGGCTCATGGGCGCAAGCCACCGAGGTCCATCGAGCTCGCCATGGACAGCTTCGTCAGTCTGACGCATGGCGAGCGGGAAGGCTCGGCCGACAAGGGGCGCTTCGGCTGCACCTGGGTCAGCACTGGTAGATGTCGAGGTCAGTCACTCGATTGCGCCCACGCATCCAGTGATTGAACGCGGGCAAACCAGGCTTGGAGATTCTCGAACTCCCTGATGGGCAACTGCGCTGCCAACGTATGCATCAGCGGCGCAGCCAGGGCAAAATCGGCGAGGGTGAGCCTATCCTGCGCAATCCAATGTTTCCCCGCGAGGTGGCGATCGAGAACGATTGCCACCTGTGGGAACAATGCCTCGCCCCGCGCAATCTCCGCCGGGTCGGGTGCGCCTAAACCAGCCACCAGTCTCTTCGATACCCGTTCTCGAATGATGAGGCCGGCGGCAGGGGCGAAATGGTACGCCGACCAAAAAAGCCAGCGATTGACGTCGGCACGTGCCGACAATTCCTGAGGATAGATATCCTGCTCACCCGACTTTTCGGCCAGATATTGCATGATCGCGTGAGACTCCCATAACGGGAACTCTCCATCGACCAGGACGGGGACCTTTCCGTTCGGGTTCAGGCGCAGGTATTCCGGCGTCTTGTGCTCACCGCCAAGAAGATCGACGGCGACCAGTTCCAGATTGAGCCTGAGGTGGTGCGCTGTCAGCAACACGCGCCGCGAGTTTGAGGAGAACGGGTGATAATAGAGACGCATCGTTCGTCCATCCCGCTGGACCGGGGCACCCCGGATGAACCCGAATTGGGGCACATGGTAGCGACCGTCTGGCCTTCCCGGAAGGACCCGTCCCTATGAATGGCTGGCCGTGTGCAACCCGAAGCCAGAGTAGCGCTCTGATAGTATAACTGTCTGATCTTGTTTGAATATCTGCGCGGCCCGCGCAACATCCGACCAATGCCGCACCTTCATTTGGGGGTCACCACACGTCCCTCCAGCCCGTCGGGCGTACGGACGGCGGCAATGGCGAAGTCGAACAGGTCGCGCTGCAGGCAGAGCAGCGGGTCCTCCTGCGGCCAGTAGGGCTTGTCGCCACGCAGGAACTTCTCGGCGGTGGGCTGGTGCAGGATCTCGTCGATGGCAGCCAGGTGGTCGTATGGGCGATCGGTCAGCAGGCTTTCCAGATAGTCGGCGCAGCGGTCGTCTTCCGGGGCCGCCTCGGTCGCGCGGTTGCCCATGGCGATCAGGCTGACGCAGTCGGGGG
>JANQQD010000399.1 GCA_028285185.1 Anaerolineae bacterium
GAAGACACCGTGGAAGTCCTGCTCCGCCTCCGCCGCGATCTCGTGATAGCGATCCTCGTAGAGCTCCCAGTATTTGGCTTTCCTGGTCGCCGGCAGCAGGCTCTCCAGCAGCGACTGGCGATCAAGGCGGCCCGCCAGCCGGTCGGGATCGAACTGCTGGAGAAGCGATTTTACCGCCGCCTGCATACCGGCCATCACGCCCATTTGATGGGCTTTCAGGTCGGCGAAGCCCTCGCGCACAGCCCGCTGCGGCGGCAGGAACCCGGGCACGGACAGCATGACCAGCGCGATCAGCGCCTCGTCCAGATCGTCAGAGAACTTCAGCGGGTTGTTGCCTTCAGGCCGCAGCATCGTCTGATCGATTCTCAGCTCGCTCTTCAAGGCGGTCCGCGCCGTCAGCGAATCGCGCATGCCCGCGACCAGGTCGCGGAACGTCGCCCCAACGCGGCGGAGGATCTCATCGGCCTGATCGTCGGGCACCTGGACATGGTCCAGGCCGGCGCCCTCCAGGAAGGCGGCGAGCGGACCGACAGCCGTGCCGGTAGCGGCGGGCGCACTTACCGCTGCGGGGGCGGGTGTTGCCGGCATCGCGGCCGCCTTGACGGCCGGCGGCTGATCACCGGACAGAAAGTCGCTGTCCCAATCATCGGGAATCACGTTGCTGGCCTGCCGCCCGCCACCAAGGCCGGGCGCAATCGGCACCGAGTCCCCGAACGGCGCATCGTCACTGGCGGGCCCACCGAATGCGGCAGGCGCAGCACCGGTGTCGGCCGATGGCAGGTCGCTGTCCCAATCGTCGGGGATGACGGGCCCTGAGGTGTCTTCCGTCACCGTTGGCGGCTGGAAGAACTGTTGCTCGGCAGGGACATGGTCGGGCTCGGAATATGGCTGGAAATCGCTGGGCGTCGGGCTCGCCCCGAACAGGCTGTCGTCGGGCGGCAGCATGTTCTGACCTTCGAAGGCGCGGGTGTAGGGCGAATACACACGGGCGAACACTTCGTCCGTTCCGCCGCCCGGCGGACCGGCTTCCTCTTCCAGAGGCGGTATCGGATCCGCGCCGCCGGGGCGGTCGTCGTTGAGCAGCAGGGCGGCAAACGCATCGGGGCCCGCGCCCCCTTCATGATGCGCCGCCGCATCTGCAGCGATGCTGACCTGCACCTCATAATCGCCCAACAGCAGCCGGTCGCCATCGGCGAGCACCACCGTGTGGCCCCGCTCGATGCGATCGGCCGACCCGTTCAGGTAGACGCCGTTGGTGCTGACATCCTTCAGCGTGAACCGGTCATGGTCCAACGCGACGACGCAATGGGTCTTCGACAACAGGCGCCCCGGATCGTCCAGAACCCAGTCGTTTTCCGTTCCGCGGCCGATCGTGCCACCGGCGGCATCGAAGGTGCGCACGGTGGGGCAACTGGCTCTCGCCGCGGCCGGTCCGGTCAGAGTGAATGTTGCACGCATGGTCGCACCGTCCCTGGCGGATGCGGTGTGTCAGGTCAGGGAGCGCCCTTCAGCCGGCCCGAGCCTCCGGCCGCGATGTCGAACCCCTGGCTGAGGAACTGGCGATACCTGTCATTGGGCTTGCTGACCGGCGCGCGATGGGCGGCGACGTTGACGGCACAGGCCACGGCCGTTCCCGTCAGCTTGTCGTCCGGCGGCACTTCGGGAAGATCCGGTGGCGCGATGCTGCCGCCGCTCCAGAACGCGCCGGCGCCGGTCCAGGCCGCGGCGGCTTCGAAGCCGAGGGCTTCGGCCGCCGTCATGGAGGCACGCCGGTTCTGCTCCGACGGCTCTAGAACCCAGGCCTCCGCCGCCTCGAGCACCGCCGACTCATTGGCCTCCGGCGGACGCGGCATGCTGCCGCGCACGCACAGGCAGGCCCACCAGACGCCTTCCCGCTTCGGCAGAGCCTGCGCCAGGAAGGTGACGGCGTCGTTGAACAACTCCGCGTCCATCAGCCGTTCCAGGAACAGAGCCGGCGAGAGCGTCTCCTCCATCAGCGCCAGGGCATCGTCGCTGGGCTGAAAACGGGCGCAGATATCCGCCGCATGGGCGATGCGGATCTTGCTGAGGGTACCGACGGGCGATCGATCGCTGCTGCTCATGCACCTAGGCTCAGTTGATATTGACGATGCCGCCCTTAAGCGTCAGCGCGCCACCGCCGTTCACCTCGGCCATGCCCTGGCCCTCGACCTTGACCTGTGCGCCGGAAACGGTGGCGCCGGACTGCTCCAGTTTCACGCTTGTGGCGCCGACCGTGAGCTTGATGGAACTGGCGTCCATCACCATAGAGTTGGACCCGACCTTCAGCGTGATCTTCTGCGACGCCTTCAGCGTGGCCTGGCCGGAACTCACGTCGATCGACAGATCGCCGGACTGGACGGTTAGCGAGTCGTCGTTCTTGATCGTGGTCGTGCGCGCGCCATCGGTCACCGTCAGGGTGTCGTCGCTCTTGATCTTGACCGTCCGTGTGCCTTCTTCGACCGTCTCATCCAGGTTCTGCTTGATGGTGACCGACCGGTTGTTGAGAACGTTCAGCGTATCGTCGTTCTCCACCTCGCGCAGGAAGTCCTTCTGCGCGTGGAACAGGATCTGTTCGCTGCCCGCCTTGTCTTCGAAGCGCAGTTCATTGGCTTCGTCCTTGTTGGTGCTGTTCCAGCTGCGCGTCTTCACGCCGCTCTGGGTGCGGTTTGCTGGCTGGGTATAGGGCAGCGGGTTGGCGTCGTTGTAGACGCAGCCGACGATGATCGGCTTGTCCGGATCGCCTTCCAGAAAGTCGACCACCACCTCCATGTCCTTACGCGGCAGGAACACGGCCCCCCAGTTGCGCCCGGCCCAGAGCTGCGAGACCCGCGCCAGGCAGGACTGGTCTTCCGGCGCCCAGTGGAACTTGACCTTCAGGCGGCCGTATTCGTCCTCCGGCTGTTCGCTGACGATCACCGCCGTGTGCGGACCGCGGATGACGGCCTTCGGCGTCCGGCGCGGCGGCCGGTAGAGGATGTCGGAGGGGAACGCCGTGAAGCTATTCTCATAGCTGGTGCCGCCCTCGCCGACGCCCGGCAGGTGGGACTTGTCCGTCGCCGTATGATGGACCGACAGAAGCGCGAACTCGCCGCCCGCATTGCTGCTCAGCTCACCCGCATCCACGGTGAACTTGCCGCCGGGGGAGAACTGCTGCACATCGCCCGCACCATCGGCGATCGCATACTGCGCCTCCGCCTCTTCCATGCGGATGCCCGTGACCGTCCCGCCATCGCCCGTGTTCGGATAGCGGCCGGGATAGTCGTAGCTGAGCGACGGGCTGCTGACTTGGCCGAAGCTGGGCAGCACCGTCCTCTTGTTGACCTTCAGATCGGTGGCAGAGGTCTCGAAATTGTAGTCGCGCTGCTGCCACTCGCGCGTGCGGAACTGGTGGTTCTCCGACCATTCGAACACCGCGGCCTGAACGCCGAATGAGCGCTCCCGGAACGGCACATCCTCAGTCGTCGCGTCGAAATACGTGGTCTTCTTGTTGGAGATCACCAGCTCGTGCTGGCTGTCCGAGTGGTCGAAATAATAATAGAGGCCGTCCTCTTCCATCAGCCGCGACACGAAATCGAAATCGCTCTCGCGGTACTGCACCAGATATTCGCGGGCGATCAGCAGGCTCGCATCCGCATCGAATCGGAACTTTGCGTAACCGTAGTCGCCGAAGACCGCCTCAATCACCGACTTGCTGTTCTGCAGCTCGAAGATGCGGCAGTTGAGGGTCTGCGTCAGGAACCAGAGCCACGGCACGACATCGATGGAATAGCTGCGATAGCCGTAATCGGTCAGGCCGCCGGCGGAAAGGCGCTGCACATGGCCGTGGAAATGCCGCCGGGTGTTGTTCGGCCCGCCGGTTGAGAAGTTGATCGTCTGGCCAATGATATCCTGCGGCTTGATCCCCTGGTTGGGCGAAATGAAATGGAGCCTGAAGTGGAACGGCCGGGAAATCTCTTCATCGCCTTCAAGGCCGACCAGAATCAGATCGTCGGCCGCGAAGCTGCCGCAGCTTGCCTGCAGCATGCGGCCTTCTTGTTTGATATTGATACTGGGTCCGGACATGGAGCGCCTCCCGCGGCCGATTATAGGCACGGGCCGCGTGTTGGATAGTGCTTTGCTGCCAAAAGGTTCCCGTCAGGCGGGATCAGGGCGCACGCCCTGGCCTCAGCAACTGGGACACGCCAGGCGTATCTTTGCAACAGTCCGGCCCTTAACCGTGCCCACACGGGCCAGCGGCGGCCGGTATCGTCGGACCAGGATTGAGCCCCGTGGTCATCGGCGTAGCGCAAGGCTATTTTGGCCATCCGAAGGATACCGAGGCGACGACCGTAACGGACGACGGGGAAAACATGTACCTGGCGGGCAGGCTTCTGGCGATAGGCCTCTGTGTGGGCACCTTCTTCGGCGGTGCCGAAGTGCTGTTGCAGCCGATTCGCGG
>JANQQD010000016.1 GCA_028285185.1 Anaerolineae bacterium
GCACGATGCGTTCCAGTATTTCGGCCACGACTATGGGCTGACGTTCGTGGCACCCCAAGGGCTCAGCACCGAAAGCGAGCCTTCGGCAGCCGATGTGGCCGAGCTGATCGTGCAGATCCGTGAAGAGGGGATCTCGGCCGTCTTCGTGGAAGCCATCACCGACAACCGGTTGTTGGAACAGATCGCCAATGAGACCGGCGCGACCATCGGTGGCACGCTTTATTCCGATGCGCTTTCCGGTCCGGACGATCCGGCGTCCACCTATCTCGACATGATGCGTCACAACGCAACGCTGCTCGCGGAGGCCCTGAGCTCCTGAAGCGGGAGGACCAGACCATGACGTCACAAGTTCCTGTCACCGTCCTGACCGGCTTCCTCGGCGCCGGCAAGACGACGCTTCTGAACCGCATCCTCACCGAGCAACACGGCAAGAAGTATGCCGTCATCGTCAACGACCTTGTGGTGAATGCCGACTAGGTAGTGTTCGAGATGAAAAACGGTTGCATCTGCTGCACGGTCCGCGGCGACTTCATCCGCATCCTGGGGGGTCTGATGAAGCGCGCCGACAGGTTCGACGCGATCCTTGTCGAGACAACGAGCCTCGCCGATCCGGCACCGGTGGCGCAGACCTTTTTCGTCGACGCTGAGGTGGCGGAGAAGACGAGGATGGATGCCATTGTCACGATTGTCGACGCCCATCACCTGGGGACACAGCTGGAAGAGAGCCATGAAGCGGCCGAGCAGTTGGCCTTCGCCGATCTCGTTCTGCTCAACAAGATCGACCTCGTGGACACTGAAAGCCTTTCCCGTGTCGAGGCGCGAATCCGCGCCATGAACCCTTACGCGCGTATCATTCCTGCCGAACGCTGCAGCGCGCCTCTCGACACGATGCTCGGCCAGGACCCCTTCGACCTTGAGCGTGTGCTCGAGATCGAGCCGCACTTTCTCGAGGACGATCACGCGCACGAGCAAGACCATGCGGTGACGAGCGTTTCGCTGCATGCAGACACTGCATTAGATCCGGAAAAGTTCCAGGCGTGGTTCGGCCGGCTCCTGCAAGAGAAGGGGCAGGATATTCTGCGCTCGAAGGGCATCCTTGATATCGCCGGCGAGGCCGCTCGCTACATCATCCAGGGCGTGCATATGCTCATGGAGGGCGACTTCATAGGGCCGTGGCCGGACGGAGAGGCGCGACGGTCGCGGCTCGTCTTCATAGGGCGCGGGCTTGACGGGATGGGCCTCGAAGAGGGCTTCGCGGCATGCAAAGCGGCCTGAGCCCGGCGAGGCAACCCCGCGAGTGCTTTCGGCCGACCCCGCTCAAGGCCAAGGGACGCCACTGTGGGCAGGAGGCGAGATCGCGTGGCTTGTTTGATCGCAAGCGCGCCGATACAGAGGCCGTTCACCGGGTAAAGGCGCTTGTCACAGAGCGCTTCGATCAGCCCAACACGAAGACGCTCGCAGTTGCGGAGCTGTGCTGCCGCGAGGCGGGCTGTCCGACAGTCGTCACCGCGCGTGATGCCGATGGGCGCCTCCGGGACTGGCGCAGCACGAAACCCCTCAGCGAGGTTGCGGCCTCCGATGTCGAGAGGCTGGAGGCGCGGTCATGGCAGGAGCGTCGGTGCGACAGGCGCCAAGAAATCTTCTTCATCGGCAGCGGGATCGACTGGCCGGCACTGGAGGCGTGGCTCGACGCAGCGCTCCTGCCGGCGGTGGTCGCGGACGGTCCAGAAACTGTGCCGGATTTGCCGGCCCCCTCCCCGATCTGGCAGCGCTCGGAGGCGCCGGCATGACACTTGTTCGAGAAATCGTGGAAGATGCCGCCATTGGCGTCGGCGTGGCGGACGCGCCTGAGGGACTGTCTGCAATCCACCGTCCGGGCTCTGCCGCCGCAATCTGGCGCCGCCGGCCGTTACCGGGCTTTCAGTCCTGGATCGACGCGCTGGAGCCCGAGCGGCTGCCGAAAGCGCGCGTGATCCTGAGGCCTGCGAACGTGCATGAAATGGTGATTCAGATCTGCGAAGCATCGGGGACGCCGGACTGCACAGAACGGGAAAGGCTGGTGGACGATGTCACGGCTTTGGCGGACATCTTCATCGGCCTGATGCCCGCGCCGTATCTCCGGCTGCGCTTCGACGTCGTCACGACAAACGCCTGCCGGAAGTTCCACATCGACGCCATCACGGCGCGTCTCATCTGCACCTATCGCGGGACGGGCACGCAGTACGGCATCTCGACCGATGGGGCCGAGCCTCGACGCATCTTCACCGTGCCCACCGGCGCGCCGATCCTCCTGCGCGGCACGCTTTGGCCGGAGCGCCCGAAGTCCGGCCTGCTGCATCGCTCTCCACCGATCGCGGGCACGGGCGAGACACGGCTCGTGCTGGTCCTCGACCCGCTGCTCAGTCCGGAGGGAGAGGTCTGATACCGGGGAAACTGGCGGGCGACATACCGCAAACCCAAGCGCAGGGCCGAGGAAAGAACTGGGTACACGATCACCCCCGCGCAATCGGGGAGGCGGAGGCATGACGCGGATTCCCGTGACAATCCTGACCGGCTTCCTGGGCGCAGGCAAAACGACCTTCCTCAACCGATTGCTCACCGAGCCGGGGTTCAGCAGGACGGCGGTCATCGTCAACGAGTTCGGCGAGGCCGGCGTTGACGGCGCCCTCGTCACGCGGGCGGACGAGACGGCGGTTGAGATGACCGTCGGATGCCTCTGCTGCACGGTCTCAGGCGACGTTCGGCAAACCTTGTTCCGCCTGCTCGACGAGCAGGAATTGGGCATCGGCCCGTCATTCGACCGGGTGGTGATCGAGACCACCGGGCTGGCCGACCCCCTGCCGATCTTGCAGACCTTCATGACCAGCGGCGCCGTGCTGCACCGGTTCGCGCTGAACGGCGTCGTCACCTTGCTGGATGCAGTGAACGGCGAACATGCCCTGCAGCTGTTCGAGGAAGCCCGACGGCAGGTCGCAGTGGCGGATCTGCTGCTGGTCACCAAGGGGGACCTGGCACGCGACCCGGCGTCGAGGCGGGACCTGGCAGACCTGAAGGCGGATGTGTCGCGGCGGAACCCGAACGCCCGCCTCTTGGACGTCGGCGACGCGCGGGCCGGAACCGTGTTCTCCCTCGCGGCCTTCGACCCGTCGGGCAAGCCGCCCGACGTCCGGGAGTTCCTGAGGTTCGAGACCTCCGCCGCCAGCGGGGCCGATCAGGGAGATCATGGCCATACGCACGATCACGGGCACGCCCATGACGTGAACCGGCACGGCGACGCAGCCTCAGCTTACTGTTTCACTGCGAGGGAGCCGGTTGATCCCCGCGGTCTTGGAAGGGCCGTATCGGCACTGCAGGCGTCGTTCGGCTCGGACCTGCTTAGGATGAAGGGGCTCGTGGAGCTCGATGGCGAACCCTCCTGCCCCATGGTCCTTCACGTGGTCGGCCACGCCACCAGCCCAGCCGTCCTGCTCGACGGCTGGCCCGAGGGTGTGGATGCGACAAGGATCGTCATGATCCTGGGCGGCAAGGGCCGCCACGCAGCTCCTGAAATACTGAGGCGTTTTCTGCCTGAACTTCAGCCATTCACCTCCGGCGCGCGGGACGTCGAGACTTCCGCGCAATGAACTCTGCATTGGAAAACCATGGCCGTGCGGCCGCACTTGCAGCGGCCTTGGTGACCGTGACGCCGCCGATCTTGCGCATCGGCGGCGCCTTGCTCCTTCTGTCTGATCTCCCACTGTCCGGAGTACAGTTATGATTCGATCGATGGCTCTCAGGGCCGCGACCGCTGCGGCCGCCGTCGTCCTCTTGACGGCAGCCCTGCCGCAACGCGCCGAAGCTTGGATGTGCGTCACCCATGTCCGGAACATGACCGGCATCACCACCGTCCGCGGCGACGCCTGGGCCTGGTGGGACAATTCCGCGGAACAGTTCGCCCGTGGCCCTATTCCGGCGCCGGGATCGATCATGGTGTGGCGCCGAGCCGGCAACCTGCCCCGCGGTCATGTCGGGGTCGTCCGCGAAATCGTCGACAGCCGCACCGTGCTGATCGATCATAGCTGGGACAGCAACGCGCTGCGCCGCAACCAGCGTATCGAGGATGTCTCCGCCGACAACGACTGGTCGCGGGTCAGCGTCTGGTATGAACCCACCCAGACCATGGGGGGCGAATACGCGCTCTACGGTTTCGTGTACCCGCCGGGTACCGAGCCGTCCTCGGAGTCCTTGGCCGAAATGTCGGCCCAATGGGAAGCCGAGGCAGCGGCGCTCGAGGCCGCCCGAGCGGCGATCGCGCAGGAGTTGGAAGCGGCCGGGCTGATCGGGTCGGAAGTCCATTTGACCGCAGAGAATGACCGGCTGCCAGCTGGGATCTCGGTGGCGTCGGACGGCCTCAGCGAGGCTTCGCGTGCCGCGCTGGTGATCGCCCGGGCCGATGCTGTGCGTCGTGGCGCCGGCCGCACGGTGACAACACCCTACAGCGCGGTCCGGGCCACTCCGCGCAGCGACGGCCTGACCGTCGACCCGGCGATCCTCGCCGCTCGCGTGAGAGAAATCGCCGCCGACTGAGCACCGCGACGCCTGCCGCCCATCTCGAGCGGGGTGGTAGGCGCCAGCGGCAATCGCTGTCCCGGCGGCAGACTGAGGACGGCCGGCTATCGGAGAGGATGGAGAACCACTTCGTATACGCCAGCGACGCCCGGCTGCCGAACCACATCAAAGCGCCCGGCGCCGATGCCTAACGGTGTGCCGGCCCGGCAATGGAGCCGCTGTACCTCAAGGGTGAAGTAAAGGCTACCGCGATCTCGGCGCCCGCCACCGTCAGCCCTTGCGTCGGCATCGGCCGGCCTGCGTAACCGGCCGGAATGGGGCAGATCGGCGTAGAAATGTTCCTAGCCTGTTCTTGCTTAGCGTTGTTTAGCGTACTTCCGACGCTACGCCCTCAAGTCGGTACGGCTCGTCGAGCCGTACCGCCGTTGTGCAGGCCGGATGTACAGGCTAGGCTTGGGGGCCGATCAGAAGCTGATTATGCGGGTGCCCGGCGCCATGATGATCTGGCGATATTCGGGGCTGCCGGGCTCTGTC
>JANQQD010000035.1 GCA_028285185.1 Anaerolineae bacterium
CGCCGCACATACGCCGGTGCCGATGCCGGGCTCGTCACACTCGCCGTCGAACGCCCACTGACAGCTGTTGTCCTCCGACGCCGGCCCGGGGCCTGGGCCGGGACCGCCGCCGCGGCAGTCGGCCGAATCCGTGCCTGCCGCGCACACGCCAGTGCCGATACCGGGCTCGTCGCATTCGCCGTCGAACGCCCACTGACAGCTGTTGTCTTCCGCTGCCGGACCGGGGCCCGGGCCGGGACCGCCACCGCGGCAGTCTGCGGAGTCCGTGCCCGCCGCGCACACGCCGGTGCCGATACCGGGCTCGTCGCACTCGCCGTCGAACGCCCACTGACAGCTGTTGTCCTCCGACGCCGGACCGGGGCCCGGGCCAGGACCGCCACCGCGGCAGTCTGCGGAGTCCGTGCCCGCCGCACATACGCCGGTGCCGATGCCGGGCTCGTCACACTCGCCGTCGAACGCCCACTGACAGCTGTTGTCCTCCGCTGCCGGACCGGGGCCCGGGCCAGGACCGCCACCGCGGCAGTCTGCGGAGTCCGTGCCCGCCGCACACACGCCGGTGCCGATGCCGGGCTCGTCGCACTCGCCGTCGAACGCCCACTGACAGCTGTTGTCCTCCGACGCCGGGCCTGGGCCAGGGCCAGGACCGCCACCACGGCAATCGGCGGAGTCCGTGCCCGCCGCACAGACACCGGTGCCGATGCCGGGCTCGTCACACTCACCGTCGAATGCCCACTGACAGCTATTGTCCTCCGCTGCCGGACCGGGGCCCGGGCCAGGACCGCCGCCACGGCAGTCGGCAGTGTCGGTGCCCGCCGCGCACACGCCGGTGCCAATGCCCGGTTCGTCGCATTCGCCGTCGAACGCCCACTGGCAGCTATTCTCAGCCGATGCCGGCCCCGGGCCGGGACCGCTGCCGCGGCAGTCTGCGGAGTCCGTGCCCGCCGCGCATACGCCGGTGCCGATGCCGGGCTCGTCACACTCGCCGTCGAATGCCCACTGGCAGCTGTTGTCTTCGCCGCCGGGACCAGGCGTGGCCAGCTGCAGGCCGCGGCAATCCGTTGCGTCGGTTCCGTGCGCGCACGCGCCGGTCACCGCGCCGATATAGCGGTCGTCGTCGCATTCGCCGTCGCGTGCCCACTGGCAGCTATCGTTGTCGCCGACCTGGCCCGGAGGCGGCCGGGAGCAATCGGCCGTGTCGGTGCCGGGTGCGCAGGCGCCCGTGCCGACGCCCGGGTGGTCGCACTCGCCATCGAATGCCCATTGGCATTCGTTGCCCGCCATTTCCTCCTGCGGGCGAAGTTGCAGGCCGCGACAGTCCGAAGCATCTGTCCCGTGCAAGCAGGCACCCGTAACTGCGCCGATATAGCGGGTGTCGTCGCATTCGCCGTCGCGTGCCCACTGGCAACTGTCGTTGTCGCTCGGTGCGCCCGGGGGCGGCTTGCCGCCACCACCAGGCCCCGCCGCCAGCGACGGCCGGCAATCCGCAGTATCCGTTCCCGCCGCGCAGGCTCCCGTGCCGATGCCCGGTTCGTCGCATTCGCCGTCATTGGCCCACTGGCAGGTGTTCTGGCCGACACCTGCACAATCCACCGTGTCGCTGCCGACAGGGCAGACGCCGGTGCCGATGCCTGGCTCGTCGCACTCTCCGTCTTCCACCCATTGGCAGTCTTCCGCCTTTTGCGCCGCCGCGGGCATGGCAAAGCCAGCCCCCAGAAGCGCTGCCCCCAAAGTCAGGGCTGCAACTCGCAGCTCAAGTCTCACCAGCATGGTCCTCCTAGTTGGCATTGTATGCTCTTGGTGTTGTCGGGTGCTTCGGTCCACGGCACGCCGAACCGGGCGGCGCCCGTACCCTTTGGCCCGTCAGCTGCCCGTATCGACCGCCTCCCAATAGGAGCGGTTGAGCGGGTTGATCAGCATGTCGTGCTGGGATGCCAGGCATTCCCTGAAGGTGATGAAACCGCGCCCGGCTATGGTGGCGCACCCGCCATACCGCGAGTGCGCGACGTCGACGGACGGCCCACTCGCGCGCGCCTCCAAGACCTGCGCCCACAGTTCTTGCCGGTCCGGCACGTCGCCGACAGGGGTGTCGGGGATGGCGTTGACGAGCCGCCCGAGCAGGCGCGCCGCATCAACGGACACCCCTGCATGGTCGACAAGGCGGCCGCCGAGCTGCCGCAAGGGCCCTGTTGCCAATGCGATCTCTTGCGCGGTGGCCGGATCGTCCGCATGGGCAGCCAGGGTGGCCGGCACTGCCGACACGTTGTCCCCTATGGTCAGCGCGACGGACGTCAGTCCGAGCTCTGTGACAGCAGCGGCCCCGACCGAAACCTGTACGGCGCGATTGCCGCGCGCAGTCACAAGCCGCAGATGGGACGATGGAATGGTCACAGTCTCTCCAGAGGAGGTCTGCCCAGCAACGGTTACCCTCTGCATCGTCTCAGCAGGCAGAACATAGGAGGTTCCGCGTTCTGGTACCGCCGCATGCTGCTGAAGGCAGAAGGCTGACACCTCCACCGAACAATGGTCGGCGTCGCAAACCATCGGTAAAGGCGCGAGGCTGGCAATGAGACCGAGGATCTGAGGCTCGCCGGCTGAGGCTTGGGAGGGGGCGAAGACCGCAGCGGCAAGTATCATCGCCAGTCGTATGACTGTCTTCGCCATCATTGCGCCTCCCCTGCGGCTCTGAGAGCCGTCGTCCTGCGGAAGCATCATGCCACACGGAGTGTGGGGATTCATGGGGAATCATTCGCAAGCATTGCGACGCCCATGGCGCGAAACTATGTCTAGGGATTCAATCGGCGACAGCGCCGTTTCCATTCGGGCAGGATCCATGACGCCACCAGATCGCGCAGCACCGGTTCACGTCATAGGGGCCGGTCTTGCCGGCAGCGAGGCCGCCTGGCAGCTCGCCCGGGCGGGCGTGCCGGTGGTGCTGCACGAGATGCGGCCCTCGCGCGGAACGGAAGCCCACCAGACGGATCGGTGTGCGGAGCTGGTGTGCTCCAACTCCTTCCGGTCGGACGATGCCGATTACAACGCCGTCGGTCTGCTGCACGAAGAAATGCGGCGGTGCGGCTCGCTGATCATGGCCGCTGCCGATGCCCACAAGCTGCCAGCCGGCGGCGCGCTGGCGGTCGACCGGGACGGATTCGCAGCGGCCGTGACCGAGCGGCTGGCGGACGAGCCGTTGGTGACCATCGAGCGCGGCGAGGTGGCGGGGCTGCCGCCCGCGGACTGGGACAGTGTGATCGTTGCCACCGGCCCCCTCACCTCTCCGTCGCTGGCAGATGCCGTGCGCGGGTTGACGGGAGAGGAGGAGCTGGCCTTCTTTGACGCCATTGCACCGATCGTCCATCGCGACAGCATCGACTTCTCAAAGGCCTGGTTCCAGTCGCGCTATGACAAGCCGGGCCCCGGCGGCACGGGCAAGGATTACATCAACTGCCCGCTGGACGAAGGAACCTACCGTGCCTTCATCCATGAGCTGCTGACGGCGCCAAAGACGGAATTCAAAGAATGGGAGACGTCCACACCCTACTTCGAGGGCTGTCTGCCCATTGAGGTGATGGCGTCGCGCGGCATCAACACGCTGCGCTTCGGCCCGATGAAGCCGGTCGGTTTGACCGACCCGAATACCGGCCATCGCGCTTATGCCGTGGTGCAGCTGCGCCAGGACAACGCGCTTGGCACGCTCTACAACCTCGTAGGGTTCCAGACCAAGCTGAAGTATGGGGAGCAAGCGCGGGTCTTCCGGATGATCCCGGGTCTGGAGCGGGCGGAATTCGCGCGCCTGGGCGGCTTGCACCGCAACACGTTCCTGAACAGCCCGCGTCTCTTGGACGGCACGCTTCGTCTCAAAGCCATGCCGCGGCTGCGTTTCGCCGGCCAGATCACCGGTGTGGAAGGCTATGTCGAAAGTGCCGCCATCGGCCTGCTTGCAGGCCGTTTCGCCGCGGCGGACCGGCACGGGGTCGCCCCAAGCCTGCCACCGCCGACAGCGGCCCTTGGTGCGCTCTTGGGCCACATAACCGGCGGCGCGGACGCCGAAACGTTCCAGCCCATGAATGTCAATTTCGGCCTGTTTCCTCCGGTCGAGATGTCGGGCGGCAAGCTGCCGAAGGGCCGCGACCGCAAGCGGCTCTACACGGCGCGCGCCCTGCAGGACATCGAACCCTGGCTGGGGACGGCCCCGTCCGCTGCCGCCTAGAACCGCCCCCGAAGGGCCAGCCAGGTAAGGCGGATCTGGCGTAGCGGCGCCGCCTGTTGGACCCGGGCGTCGAAGACGTTGTGCTTTGCAGCCTCAAGCCGCCGGATATGGCTGTCGATGATCCCTGCCGCCAACAGCGCCCGGGTCGCCGGCTTCCCCGCCGCGCGGCGCAATGCGCGAGCGGCGGCAAGATGATCGTGCGCCTTATCGGAAATCTGTCTGGTCACAGCCTGCATGGCCGGGGCGTTGTCTTCCGCCCAGGCGCGTGCCGGATCGACGCCGGCCGCCGCCAGCAGATCCATCGGCAGCAGAAGCCGGTTTTGCCCCGCATGAAAGGCAACGGCACGTACCACGCCCACCAGAGCCCACGCTGTTCCTATGTGCCGGGCCGCCCGCAGCGCTGCATCGTTCGCGGCGCCCAGCGCCTCCAGCCCCAGGACCAAGACCGGTGCCGCCGTTGCTTCTGCATAGGTCTCCAGCGCTGCAAAGTCGGCAAACGGCGCCTCATCCAGGTCGCGAGAGCGCGCGTCGATCAACCGATCGAAATGGACGCGGCCGAGACCGAACTCGCGAATGGCTTCGGCGAGCGGTTCAGCCACTTCGTGCCGCCGGACGCGGCCGTCATAGATCTCTGCGATCGCATCGCGCCACCATTGCAGCCGCATCTCGCCCAACAGCGGCTCGCTGACGGTCTCACGCACACGGGCGATCTCGAAGTTGAAGGCGGCAATGGCGAACTGGGCTTCCCGCGCTTCAGCGGGTGAGAACAGCGCAACCAGATACCGATCGGGGTCATGCTGCCTGACCAGCCGGCCACAGGGCGACAGACGATCCTCGGCAATGCCCATTCTCAGGACGGCGCGTTGCGGAACTATTCAGCCGCTGCTGCAGCGGCAGGGGCTGACGGCTGCAGCATCTCCAGACCCTCTTCATCGTCGTCCGTTACGGGGGCGATGGCCAGGTCGGTGTACGGCTGCTGCCGCAACTCCCGCTGCACCTGTTTGCGCATGCGATTGAGCTTCCAGGCATAGAGGGCCAGGCCGCCGTAGGTCGTAAGGAACTCCCAAGCCCGGTGGGGATAGAAAATCAGCGCACTCTCAATCGGCAGCCCCGGGCGTCGGGACCGTCTTGCCTTGCGTCGCAGATTGCCGGCCTGCAGAGGGTGAACGCGTTCGTATTTGAAGAAACCGTGGAACTGCAGGACATGCTGCATCAGCCGCACGGGCTTGATGCCGGCAGCCATGGCCCGGCGCATGAGAGTCTTGACGTGTTCGTCTGAGTAATAAAGCGACCACGCCCGGCTGTAGATGTCCTGCCACTCTGGGGTCGTCATCTTCGGATGGGCCGTCAGCGCGTGCTCAAGATCGTATTTGTTCATGTCGGGGTCCATCCACACCCCTTCGTTATGCAGTTTCAGGTGATCGGCCGACCCCGGCAGCGGCGTCAGCACGAAGAACTCCAACAGGTCGATCGGCAATTCGCGCTGGATGATGCGGATGTCCCGCTCGATCGACGCCGGCGTATCGGCCGGCAGGCCAAGGATATAGCCGGCATAGGTGATGATCTTCTGATCGCGCCAGGCCTGTAGCATCCGGCGGTATTCCTTGATGCGGTTCTGGCGCTTCTGCACCGCCATCAGGTTTTCCGGATTGATGTTCTCAAGCCCGATGAAGACGCGTGTGCATCCGGCCCGCTTGGCTTTGGCGACGAAGTTGGGGATACGGTGGCACAGCGTGTCCACCTGCATGATGAATTGGAGGGAGACCCCTTCCTCTTCGCGCATCTGGATCAGCCGGTCGAAAATCGGCTCCCAGTTGCGGTTGCGGGCGAAATTGTCGTCGGTGATGAAGAACCGCGACACACCCTGCGCCAGCATGTCGCGCACCAGATGCTCGATGTCGTCGGCATCGCGCCAGCGTGATTTGCGGCCCTGAACGTTGATGATGGTGCAGAAGCTGCACTGAAAGGGGCAGCCACGACCGGCGTCGAAGGCGCCGATACACTGGATGTATCGTTCCACGATGCTGGTCGGCAGAAAGGGTGTCACGGCCTGCTGAAGCCCCGGCAGATCCTTCATGTAGTTGTAGACGCCGCCGGCACGCCGGTGCCAGACATCGGCCAGCAAGGGTGCGAACCGGTCTTCGGCCTCTCCGGCGAACAGGATAATGCCGAGATCTATCGCTTCCTGGAGATCGGCCGGCAGTTCCGGCAGCATTGCCAGGCAGCCGCTGACATGGAAGCCGCCGATGGCCACCTCGATGCCTTCGCCGCGAAGCTGCCGGGCGATGTCCATGGCTCTCGGGAACTGGTTCGACTGAACGCCGACCAGACAGACGAGGCCGCCCGGTGCACCGTCATCAGCCTCCGCCTCAGCGGAACGCAGCCGCGCGGCGATGCTTGTCAGCGGGATGATGGTGTTGGTCTCGTCATACCCGTTGACGACGATGTCCACATCGACGCCCAGCGCTTTCGACGCGCCGGCCTCGAGCGCGATCCCATAGAGGCAGGCAAGCGAATTCGAGGGAATCCAGCTCCTGCACCATTGAATGACATAGCCATCGTCGTCGTAATGCGACGGCTTGATCAACTCGACGAAGAACTTACGCGCCGTCGCCACATCAAATCCCCAAGCTATATGTGGGGGATTCAAGCCCCGCGATGCCAATTGAGGCGAGAGATTATCCTATTGCACTGCTTGGTTAAAGGGCGATCAGGGCCGCTGCCGCCCGCCGGTTTTCGGAGACCAGCACATTGAAGGTCCGGCAGGCAGCCGTCGTGTCCATCATGTCTGCGACCAGGCCCAGGTCTCGCAGCGCCTTGCGGACGCCGGGCGGCAACAGCGCCATCCTGGCGCCGCAGCCGATCAGCAGCACGTCGACCGGCGGGCTGACGGAGCGCACCGGATCCAGGCTCTCAACAGAAACCTGGTCGACGCTTGCCACATCCCACGGCAGGACGCCGTCCGGCAGCACGATCACCGACCCGTCAAAGCGTTGGCCGCCGACGCGGAAGCCGCCGGGAAGGTACGCATCAACGATACGAGAGCCCGATGGTACGGCGGAGTTCAGCTCCATCGCCCCGGGCCTCAGCCGGCTCCCGCCGGAACCTGCGGTGCATCGCCAGAACCGGCAGCTTCACCCTGCCCCTTCGGCGCCGTCTTGGCGGGCGGCCGACGCAGATTGAGCGACAGCAGCAGTGGCACGGCAACGAAGATGGAGGAATAGGTGCCGATCACCACGCCCCAGATCAGCGCGAAGGCGAAATCGCGAATCACGGCCCCGCCGAAGAAATAGAGCGCCACCAGCGCCAGCAGCGTCGTGAGGCTGGTCATCAAGGTTCGCGACAGGGTCTCATTCAGGCTGCGGTTCAGTACCTCGATCAAACTCGCACGACGGTACCGACGCAGATTCTCGCGTACCCGATCAAAGACGACGACGGTGTCGTTGATGGAATAGCCGGCAATGGTCAGCAGCGCTGCAACCGTCGCCAGGTTGAACTCGTGCTGGATCAGCGCAAACAGCCCGATGGTCGACAGGACGTCATGCAACAGCGCGATTACGGCGCACAGGCCAAACTGCCATTCGAACCGGAACCAGATGTAGATCAGGATACCGCCCATGGCGAGGAGAACGGCGAGCGTCCCCGCCTCGATAAGCTCCTGGCCGACGGTCGGCCCGACGAACTCGACGCGGCGGTAGTCGATCCCTTCGCCCAGGGCCGCCTGCACGGCTTCGATGGCGGCCGCCTGTTCCTCCTCCTCACCCTCCTGGCGCTGAATGCGGATCAGCACGTCGGTGGGCTCGCCGAATTCCTGCAGCGTCACCTCGCCCAGGCCGAGGCCGCCGAGGGTGGAGCGCATGGCACCGATCTCAGCCGGTCCCTCGGTCCGCACCTCGATCAGGATGCCGCCACGGAAATCGATGCCGAAGTTCAGGCCCTGTACCGTAAGGGCGCCAAGCGACCCCAGCAGCAGCAGGGCCGAAATCACATACGCGAAGCGGCGTTTGCCCAGGAAGTTGAGCGTCAGCCCGGCGGGAACGATACGAAGTGGTCGCATGGATCTACGTCTCGGTGCCCCTAGATCGGGATCGTCTTGGGCTTGGTCTGGCGCAGCCACGTGACGACCAGAAGCCGTGTCAGCATGATGGCCGTGAACATCGAGCTCATGATGCCCAGCGACAACGTCACGGCAAATCCCTTCACCGGGCCGGAACCGAGGGCAAACAGCAAGAAGGCCGCGATCAGCGTGGTTACGTTGCTGTCCACGATCGTCGTGAGTGCGCGGGAATAGCCGGCGTCAATGGCAGAGATGGGTGAACGGCCCTGGCGGATCTCTTCGCGGATGCGCTCGAATATCAGCACGTTCGCGTCGACCGCCATGCCCACCGTCAGCACGATGCCGGCGATGCCCGGCAGCGTCAGCGTCGCCTGCAACGCCGAAAGGGCCGCCATCAGAAGGGCCAGGTTCAAGATCAGCGCGACATTGGCCATCAGGCCGAAAAGGCCGTAGCTGACGAACATGAACACGACGACGCCGGCAAAGCCGATGGCGGCAGCGATCTTGCCGGCTTCGATGCTGTCCTGGCCAAGTCCGGGGCCGACACTGCGCTCCTCAAGCACGGTCAACTCGGCCGGCAGGGCGCCGGCGCGCAGCAGCAGCGCCAGGTCGGTGGCGGTGCGAACCGTGAAGCCGCCTTCGATGATGCCCGAGCCACCGATGATCGGCGTGCGGATCACCGGCGCGCTGATGACCTCCCCATCAAGCACGATGGCAAACTGCCGGCCCACATTCTCCGTCGTGATCTCGGCAAATCGGCGGGCGCCGGCGGCGTCGAACCGGAAACTCACGACCGGCTGCCCATCCTGGAAAGTCGGTTGGGAGTCGACCAGATTGTCGCCGCTAAGCTCAACGCGCCTGCGCACGACATGGTACTGCTCCGGGTCGCCATCCTCCGTCACTTCGTAGGATGGCAGCAGCTCCGAGCCCGGCGGCAGGCGGCCGGCACGCGCGTCACCGACTGCCGTCTCATGGTCCACGAGCTGGAACGTCATGCTCGCGGTGCGGCCGATCAGTTCCCGCACTCGGTCCGGATCGACGCCGGGAACCTGAACCAGGATCCGCTCCTCACCCTGGCGCTGGATAACCGGCTCCGTCGTCCCGATCTCATCGATACGGCGTCTGATGATCTCGATCGATTGGGCGACAGCGTTGCTGCGTAGTTCCAGTAGCACTTCTTCCGGCAGTGAGACGGACACACGGCCTTCAGCGCTGACAGTGACGTCCACCTGATCTTCGATGCCCTGGGCTATCAGGACAGCCTGATCGCGATCCGCCATGTCGCGCAGATTGAAGCCCACGGAAGTCTCGTCCCAGCCCAGCCCGGTATAGCCGATATCAGCCGGCCGCAATCCCTGGCGAAGCGCGTCCTCCATGGAGTCCAGTCGAATGGCCAGCACGTCTTCCCATTCGACACGCATCAGCAGGTGCGAGCCGCCCTGCAGATCCAGCCCCAGATTGACCTGGCTGGTCGGCATCCAGCTGGGCAGGTTCGTCTGCAAGCTCTGTACAGTCTCGCGCGGCAGCAGGTTGGGCGTCGCGTAGACAAGCCCCAATCCGCAGACGATCAGGATCAGAACGATCTTCCACTTGGCGAAGTAAACCATGAAGCGGTGTCAGCTCCCCGCAAACCTGCGCTCTGTCCTGCCCTACCGGCGCGACAGCGCGCGACCAAGACCGCGCCGCGCCGGCCGCTCCACGGCCTCGCCCTGGGGTGCGGTCTCCGGAGCCTCTTCGGCGGCCTCTTCCTCGGCGTCCTCTTCTTCGTCCCGATCCCGCGAACGGCCGCCTCGGGCCGGCTCCGGCTTGGCGAGCACGCTGGAGACGGTGCCGCGCAGCACCTTGACCCGGACGCCCTCGGAGATCTCCACCGTCAGCTCGTCATCGGCCGCTTTGGTGATCGTTCCGATGATGCCGCCGCCGGTCACCACCCGGTCGCCCCGGCGCAGCGCCCCCAGCATGTTGCGGTGCTCCTTCATCCGCTTCTGCTGAGGCCGGATCAACAGGAAGTAGAAGACCACAAAGATGAGGATGAGCGGCAGAAACAGCTCAAGCGGATTTTGTCCTTCCAAGGCTCATCTCCCATGGCGTGCCGGTCCCACCATTCCACCGGCCGCCCTATGACGCAAAAAGGTGCGGCACTATAGCGGGGCACGGGCGCGGTGCAACGGTGTCGGCTGACGCCGGGTGAAGCCCGGCGGGGCCGGTATTGTCCCGATGCCAGCCTGTGCTACCGTCGCCAGCCGCCAGAGCCCGCAATCCCGCGACTCCCGCACGCATATGGTGTCGACCGTGGCCGAAGACGACAGCCACCTGCTCTCCCTGCTCTCTCGCATCGCCGACGCCCTGGAGCGACAGGCACCACCCGCGCCCCGGCCGGCGGACCTGGACGCGGCAGACGCCTTTATCTGGCATGCGGACATGGACACGCTGGAGCCGGTCGAACGGGTCGCCCGGATCGATCTCGACCTGTTGCAGGGGGTTGCCCAGCAGCGTGACATCCTCTTGGAGAACACGCGCCGGTTCGCCGAAGGTCTGCCCGCCAACAATGCGCTGCTTTGGGGCGCGCGGGGCATGGGCAAGAGTTCGCTGATCAAGGCCGTGCACGGCGCCGTGGCCGCCGAACGGCCCGGCACGTTGGCGCTGGTGGAGATCCACCGCGAAGACGTGGCCAGCCTGCCGCGGCTGCTGGCGATGCTGCGCGCCTCCCCGCGCCGGGTCGTGCTGTTTTGCGACGACCTGTCTTTCGACCAGTCGGACACCAGCTACAAGTCGCTGAAGGCCGTGTTGGAAGGCGGCATCGAGGGGCGCCCGGAGACCGTAATCTTCTATGCCACGTCCAACCGTCGGCACCTGATGCCGCGCGAGATGATCGAGAACGAACGGTCGACCGCGATCATCGCCGGAGAGGCGGTCGAAGAGAAGGTGTCGCTCTCCGACCGTTTCGGGCTGTGGCTCGGCTTTCACGCCTGCAACCAGGAAACGTACATGCGGATGGTGGGCGGCTATGTCGCCGCCTACGGCCTGGAAATCGACGAGCCGGAGTGGCGCGCGGCTGCGCATGAATGGTCGATCACGCGCGGCGGCCGCTCGGGCCGCGTCGCCTGGCAGTTCATCCAGGATCTCGCCGGCCGGCTGGGCCGCAAGCTGGAGCGGCGTTAACCCCCTCGCCAGAAGCCTCTATTCGTCTACCTGCTGGCCAGCCAGCTTCGCCCGTTCCCGTTCATGGGCCGGGTCCATCAGCTTGTGCAGGTGGACGATGAAGTACCGCACATGGGCATCGTCCACCGTGGCACCGGTGGCCCCCCGCCATGCCGCATAGGCCTCGGCATAGCTGGGGAAGATGCCGACGATGTGGACCTTTTCCAGATCCGTGAACTCGATGCTTCCGGGGTCCACCAGCTCGCCGCCGAAGACGAGATGCAGCAGCTGACGCTGGGGCTTGTCCTCACTCATTCCTCAAACCGTTCCTGGGCAAACGGAGCCATGTCAGCGGGACAATGCCGGAAGCAGGTTCGTCGGGTCTACCGCTTCGGTTCCCCGACGGATCTCGAAATGCAGCTGTGGTGACCCAACCGTGCCGCTGCTGCCCACCGTTGCAATCGGCTGGCCGACGCTGATGCGGTCACCCCGCTGGACCAGCACCTCGTCCAGATGCGCATAGGCCGTCACCCAGTCGCCATCGTGACGGATCAGCAGCAGGTTCCCATAGCCGCGCAGCTCGTTTCCGGAATAGGCCACGACACCGTCATCGGCAGCCGCAACGGTCGCACCGCGCGCTGCAGCGATGTTGATTCCGTCATTGTGCGTGCCGTCCGGCTTGGGGCCGAAATCCGAGACGATGTTTCCGACCAGCGGCCAGCCGAAGCGGTCGCCGCGCGGCGGTGGGCCGGAAATGGCCGGTGCTGGCGGCGCAGTCGGCGGCGGCAGGGCAGCAACCTCCGCGTCCGCCTCACCCACTGGCTCCGGTGCCGGTGCCGTGTCCACCGTGGCGGGGCCCTGAGGGCCGAGCTGCAGCGGGGCGCCCGGCGATGATGCCGGTTCCTCCGGCATCGGCTCTGCCGCTGCCGGCTCCGTTGACTCGGGATCGAATGGCTCCAGCGTCTCCACTGTCACCGCCGTGGACCCCGATGGCGGTGGCTCGAAGCCAATATCCTCGCCGGGTCCCAGAGACGTGGGCTCGACGCTGGCGGCCTGCGGCGGGACGCGCGATGGTGTGACGACACGATAGCTTTCGGCGCTCGCGATCACGGGCGTACGACGCGGCGGCAGAGTCAGTCGCTGGCCCGGCTGCAGCGTGTAGGGCGGCGCCAGGTTGTTGGCCGCGGCAAGGTCGCTTTGATCGACACGATAGGCCTCGGCGATCACGGACAGGGATTCGCCCGACGCCACCACATGGTCCTGCGGGACCGGCACGCGCAGCAACTGGCCACGCCGCAGAGTGTACGGCGGCGTCAGCCCATTCAGCGCGATGACATCGTCCACGGCGACATCGTGCCTGGTCGCCACGGACAAGACCGTGTCGCCGCGCAGCACCTCCACAAAGTCGGGCGGCGGGCCCTCGGGTGCGGCAAATCGCATCGGCGCAGGGCCCGCATTGCATGCCGCCAGCGCCAACGCCAGGGCCGCTACCAGCGAGAGGCCCGCGATTCGCCCTCTTCGGGCAGATTGGGCAGCAGCGGAACGAAACGAACTGGCCACAGGTCCTCCCGCTCCAAGCCGGCTTCGGTCCGGCGATACCGGACCAGCCGCTGATCGCGCCGTTCGTCCCCCATGGGGATCACCAGAACACCACCAACTCCAAGCTGGTCCGTCAAGGCCGGCGGTGGCGCCGAGCCGGTATGGGCGGCCGTCACGATGATTCGGTCGAACGGCGCCTGTTCCGGCCAGCCCTTCATGCCGTCGGCAACCCGCGACGTGATGTTGTGGATTCGCAAATTGGCGAAACGGTGTTCTGACGTTTCCAATAATATGGCGTGCCGCTCGATCGTGTAGAGCCGCCGGCAGAGCTTGGCGAGCACGCAGGCCTGGTAGCCCGAGCCGGTGCCGATCTCCAGCACCTTGTGCAGGTCGGTAACCTCCAGCGCCTGGGTCATATAGGCCACCACCAGCGGCTGGCTGATGGTCTGGCCCAGGCCGATGGGCAGGGCCCGGTCTTCATACGCCTGGTCGAGGAAGCTGTCGGGCACGAAGGCCTCTCGCGGCACCCTTTCCAAGGCGCCCAGAACCCGGTGATCGGTAATGCCCGATCGGCGCAGATGCATCAGAAGGCGGATCTTGCGCGCCTCTTGCGTCACGTGAAGGCCTGCCGGAGGGTCGCGATGGTCGGATAATGCGTGAGGTCAAGATAAAGCGGCGTCACCGTGATCTTGCCGTCCTGCAGCGCGTGGACATCGGTATCCGGCGCGATCTCGCCATTGCTGCGGGCGGTGCCGATCCAGAAATAGGCGCGACCGCGCGGGTCGATCCGTTCGGACAGCTCGTCGCCGATCTTGCGATTGCCGTGGCGCACCACGGTAATGCCCGTCACCTCGTCCGGCGCGCGCGCCGGGAAGTTGACGTTCACCAGCACGTTGGCCGGCCAGTCGACCGCCGTCAGACGCCGTAGCACCTCCGGCCCCCAGCGTTCCACCGTGGCGAAGTCGACGGGCTTGTCCGCCGTTTCCTGGCTGAGCGCCACCGCGCGGATGCCCAGAAGCGTGGCCTCCATCGCGGCAGCTATGGTGCCCGAATAGGTGACGTCTTCACCGATGTTGAAGCCGTGATTGATGCCGGACAGCACCAGATCCGGCTTGCGATCGGCAAGGATGTGGTTGATGGCCAGCAGCACGCAGTCCGTCGGCGTGCCGTCAACCGTATGGCGGCGCTGGTTCAGCTGCTTGAGGCGCAACGGCCGATGGATCGTCAGCGAGTGGCTGGCAGCGCTCTGTTCAGCATGGGGCGCGCAAACCCAGACGTCTTCGGACAGCGCGCCGGCCAGCCGCTCGAGCACCCCCAATCCCGCCGCATTGATGCCGTCGTCGTTGGTCAGCAGAATCCGTGGCGGTCGCGGCTCAGTCATCGTCGCGGCGGATGACTTCCATCCCCCCCATGTAACCGCGCAGCACCTCGGGGACGATGATGCTTCCGTCAGGCTGCTGATACGTCTCCATCACCGCGATCAGTGCCCGGCCGACGGCAACGCCCGATCCGTTCAGCGTATGGACGAAGCGGGTCGCCTTCTCCCCCTTCGGCCGGAACCGCGCATTCATCCGCCGCGCCTGGAAGTCGCCGCAGGTAGAACACGAGGAGATCTCGCGATAGGCGCCATGTCCCGGCAGCCAAGCCTCGATGTCATAGGTCCGCCGCGCGGCAAAGCCGATATCGCCGGAGCACAAAGAGACCACGCGGTAGGCAAGCCCGAGACGCTGCAGGACCGTTTCCGCACAGCGGGCCATCCGCTCCTGCTCGGCATCCGACTCTTCTGGGCGCGTGATGCTCACCAGCTCAACCTTGTTAAACTGGTGTTGGCGGATCATGCCGCGCACATCCTTGCCGGCAGCCCCGGCCTCGGACCGATAACAGGCGGTCAGCGCCGTCACCCGCAGAGGCAGCGCGTCGGCATCCAGGATCTCGCCGGCGACCAGGTTGGTCAGGGGCACTTCCGCTGTGGGGATCAGCCAATGGCCCGTTTCAGTATGAAACAGATCCTCGGCGAATTTGGGCAGCTGCCCGGTGCCGTAGAGCGCGTCGTCGCGCACCAGAAAGGGTGGCGCGATCTCCGAATACCCATGCTCTTGCGTGTGCAGGTCGATCATGAACTGACCCAGCGCACGCTCAAGACGCGCCAGCGGTCCGCGCAGCACCACGAATCGCGCGCCGGACAGCTTGGCGGCCGCGGCGAAGTCCATCATGCCGAGGGCCTCGCCCAGCTCGAAATGCTCCCGGGCATCGTTGATACGGATCGGGTCGCCCCAGCGGCGAACCTCGGTATTGTCCGTTTCGCTGGCACCGTCCGGCACGTCATCGGCAATGGCGTTGGCCAGACCGGCAAGGCGATCGTTCATGGCCGCTGCGATCTCGCGGTCCGCCGCCTCCAACCCGGCAATGCGGTCTTTGATGCGGGACACCTCGTCCATCAGCGCCGTGGCATCGCCGCCCTTCTGCCGCACGGCACCGACCTCGCGCGAGGCATCGTTGCGGCGCGCCTGAAGCTGCTGCAGCTCGGTCTGGCCGGTGCGCCGCTTCTCGTCGAGGGTAAGGATATCCGCGGCCTGCGGCGCAATTCCGCGACGGGCCATAGCGCGGTCGAACCCGTCCGGGTCCTCTCTGATCCAGCGAATGTCATGCATGGCGGAAACGGTGCCCTTCTCCGGGCGCAAATTGCGGCCCGAAACGTTCGGGGTCGACCCTTATAGGGGTGTTGGACGGCTGAATCCAGTATCAGGCCGGAAGACTATTCGGCGGCCGCTTCCTCAGCGCGTTCCTGTTCTTCGCGCCGCTTCTCGATCAGATGCGCAAGCCAGATCGAGATCTCATAGAGCGCCAATATCGGCACGGCCAGACCAACTTGGCTGATGATGTCCGGCGGGGTCAGCACGGCCGCGAAGACAAAGACGCCGACAATGGCGAACTTGCGCTTCTTGCGCAGCCCCGCAGCATTCACGATCCCGACCCTGGCCATCAACGTCAGCGCGATCGGCAGTTGGAAGGCCAAGCCGAACGCGAAGATCAGCTTCATCACCAGGTTCAGGTAGTCGCCGACGCGAGGCAGCACCTCGATGGCCACTTCCCCATCACCACCGGGGGTCTGGAAGCTCAGGAAGAAGCTCCAAGCCAATGGGAAGATCACGTAGTAAACCATTGCACCGCCGAGGAAAAATAGAATCGGCGCTGCGATCAGATATGGCAGGAAGGCGTGCTTTTCCCGCCGGTAGAGGCCAGGCGCGATGAACAGGTACAGCTGCGTCGCAATGATGGGGAACGCGATGAAGGCCCCGGCGAAGAACGCCACCTTGACGTAGGAGAAAAATACCTCCGGCAGGCCGGTGAAGACCAGGCTGATACCTCCGTCGTCGCTCTCTTGCGTCGACGTTTCAACGCCGATCGCCTCCAACTCCGTAACCAGCGGTGCTGCAAGGAAGTTGAAGATATCGCTGGCAAAGACGTAGCAGACCAGGAACGCGACGAACATCGCCCCCACGGCATAGACAAGACGGTTGCGCAGCTCGATCAAATGATCGATCAGCGGCATTTCCTTGTCGTGCAGTTCGTCGTCCGCCGCGGTCATCTATCCGCATCCATCACTTCTGCGGTTCAGCAGCCGGCGCCGGAGCGGCCGGTGGCGCACCCGCCGGTGCGACAAGCGCCTCTTCCGCCTTCGGCTGGACAGCCCCGCTGTCCTCTGCCGGCTGTTTTGACTCGACCTTTGGCTTGTCTGCCTCGGCAGCCCCGTTCTGCGCTTTCTTGGCCCGGGCCCTGGGGTCGTTGGGGTCGAACGCGCCCTTCAGTTCATCGTCCGGATCAACGAGGTTCTCGATCTGCTTCTTGACGCTGAATTTCCGGGCCTGATCCACGCCCTTCTTCAGGTCGTCCAGCTCCGCCTCGCGCATGGCGTCATCGACATGCCGCTGGAACTCGCGCGCCACCTTCCGTGCGCTGCGCATCCACTTGCCCGCGGTGTACAGCGCCTTGGGAAGGTCGCGCGGCCCGATGACAAGCAGGGCCACGAACAGAATGACGGCGAATTCCGGCCAGCCGATATCCAGCATTACGGACGCCCTTCGCTCAGATCAGCCTGGGCCACCCATCAGTTCGCCTTCGCGCGATCCTCGGTGCGCGCCGTGCTGGCGTCGCCGGACGACACGGGCGTCTCCGCACCGGCATCGATCTGCCGCGGTGTGGCGCCGTCTTCAGTTTCCTCTTCGTCTTCCTTCATGCCCTTCTTGAAGTTCTTCACGCCTTTCGCGACGTCCCCCATGACCTTCGGCAGCTTGCCAGCGCCGAAGATGATGAGAACGATCAACAAGATCAGGATAACCTGCCAAACACCGATGCTCATGACTGCTGTCTCCGTCGTCCCGCCCCACCCGTCCGGGCCGGGTCTTACGCCAGGAGCGGGTCGCAAATTGTGGCAATGCGCGCCCTTGTCCCGGCGATGCCGAGGCGTGAGTGCCATCCCATGCTTAGGAGTTAGCGACTCTCCGCTCGAAAGACAAACGCTTGCGACGGATCCAGACGGATTGCCACCGTTGTGTCACAGTGTGCCGGCGCTATACCTGGGACCCGAGCCACCAGGTTTTGCGGCCCATCCGACGCCGCGACCACCAGATGCACGATCGTTGAGCGACCCAGAGGTTTCACGGCAACGACCGTCGCCGCGGCACCCGCCGGATCGGATGGACCGGTAACCGACAGGGCTTCCGGCCTGATCAGGATCGCCGCGTCCGCGCCCTCGCCCAGCCCGGGCGCGTCCAGAGGCCCCCATGGCGTCTGCACATGGCCGCCGGCAACCGTCGAAGCCAGTCGGTTGACCTCACCGAAGAAACTGGCGGCAAACGCATCAGCGGGCCTGCAATAGAGGTCGAGCGGGCTGCCGATCTGGACGATGCGGCCTTCGCGCATCAGGGCGATGCGGTCCGCCAGATACATCGCCTCTTCCGGATCGTGGGTTACGATCAGCGTCGCCGCCCCACTTTCCTTCAGAATGCCGAGGGTCTCATCCCTGACGGATCGGCGCAGATTGAGATCCAGGCCCGAAAACGGCTCGTCCATCAAGAGCAGGCTCGGCTCCGGCGCCAGCGCGCGTGCCAGGGCCACCCGCTGCTGCTGCCCGCCGGACAGCGTGTGCGGAAAGACGTGCGACAGGCGGCCCATGCCGACGCGGTCGAGCATCGCCGAGGCTTTCCGGATCTGCTTGCGCGCCGGCAACCGCGACAGGCCGAACCGCACATTCTGCAGGACGGTCAAGTGCGGAAACAGTGCGTAATCCTGGAACACCAGCCCGACACCACGGGCTTCCGGAGGCTGCCCACCGCCGGCATCCGCCACCACCGCACCGGCGAGCCGCACGATACCGGACTGCAGCGGCTCCAGACCGGCGACCATACGCAGAAGCGTGGTCTTCCCGCATCCCGACGGTCCGACAAGGCCGACGATCTCTCCTGCCCCGGCGGACAGGCTGACCCCGTCCACCGCCAGCACCTCGCCGAACCGGCGGGTAACCGCAGCGACATCCAGGACCGGCGCGGCCCCTGAGACATCGGGCAGGCGCTGCGCCAGGCTCATGCCCCAAACAGTCCGCGCCGCGGGTCGCCCTTGTGGCGTGGTGTCGATGCGATCACCGCGGCACCTCCTCCACGTCCCCTTCGCCGGCCTCCATCACATCGAGCAATGACGGGGCGGAGTCCCCCTCCTCCAGCACGCTGCCCGGCAGGGTGGCGACGGCAGGCCCCCTGTCGATCAGTCCTGCGGCTGCGAGATCCTCTAACCCCGGCAGATCACCGGTGGAGACGAGGCCGAAGTGGTCGAGGAATTCGGGCGTCGTGATCCAGGTGAGCGGCCGGCCCGGCGTCTGCCGGCGCCGTCCCGGGCGCACCCAACCCACTTCTAGCAGCTGGTCGAGCGTGCCCTTGCTGGTCGCGACGCCCCGGATCTGCTCGATCTCGGGGCGGGTGACTGGTTGGTGGTAAGCAACGATGGCAAGGGTTTCGATGGCGGCGCGCGACAGTCGCCGTGGCTCCGCCACCTCGCCGCGCAGCCGTGCAGCCAGGTCAGGCGCCGTGCGGAAGGCCCAGCCGCCGGCCACGGCCTTCAAGACGACGCCGTGTCCTTCGTATCGTTCGGCGAGCTCGCGCAGGATGGATTTCACGTCCGTGCCGGAGGGCAGCCGCTCTGCCAGAGCCGCTTCGGTCAGCGGCTTGGCCGATGCGAACAGCAACGCCTCGACAAGTCTCACCGCTTCGGAAAGCAATCGGCTCACGCCCCTCCACCCTCCGGGCCTTCCGGTATGGCACGCAGGAAGAGCGGCCCGAACGTCGCTTCCTGCCGCAGATTGACCGCACCGTCGCGCGCGAGTTCCAGTGCCGCAGTGAATGTGGCCGCCAGGGCCGAGCGAGCGATCATTTCCTCGTCCAGATCATGGGGCAGGAAGTCGTGCAGCGCACGCCAGTCCTTCGTTCCGCCCAGCAGGCTCTTCAGTCGAGCCAGAGCGCGCTCTGTCGAGTACAGCTTCGACGGCTCCACCTCAAGGCCGGCCGAGGACAGCCGCTTGCGCCGATGCGTTGCCGCAAAGGCCCGCATCAGGTCCTGGATGGTGTCCTGGAACTGCGGCTTGCGATGCGGCGTCAGCGGTTCGGTCGCACCCCGCGCCAGCACGGCCTGGCCAAGCTGGGGCAGCGCCATCAGCTTGCCCCCGGCCTCGCGCATGGCGTCCAGCCGGCGAAGCTGGAAGGCAAGAGCCGCTGCCAGTTCTTCGCCGGTCGGCTCTTCGCCGCTGGGCTTCTCCGGCAGCAGCAACCGTGACTTCAGATAAGCCAGCCAGGCGGCCATCACCAGGTAATCTGCGGCGATCTCAAGCCGCAGACGGCGGGCCCTTTCGATGAAGGCGAGGTACTGATCCGCCAGCGCGAGGATGGATATCTGCGTCAGGTCGACCCGCTGCTGGCGCGCCTGGTCCAAGAGAACGTCGATCGGCCCCTCATACGCCTCAAGCCGCAGAACGAAGGCGTCGTCGCTCAGCCGCTGGCGCGGCGGGTCTTCGAAGTTGTCGGTATCCGTCGGCGGCTGTGGCATGGACACGCGCTCACGCTGGGCCCACCGTCGCCGCAATGCCTCTGATGATCCACTCCGACGGCACCCGCACGACCTGGGTAAAGAAATCGAACTGTACGCCCATATGCCGGCCCAGCATCGGCAACAGGATGATCACGGCGATCAGGATGAACAGGCCGAACCGCTCCAGGCGCGCAAGCGGCAGCGCCAGCGGCGCGGGCAGGATGCCGACGGCGACGCGCCCCCCATCCAGCGGCGGCAAAGGCAGCATGTTGAAGACTGCTAGAATCACGTTCAAGACCACGGCATTCCACAAAGTCTGGTTCAGCCAGGCGCCAGCCTCCGGCGGCAGAAGGACGACGAGATGCAGCGCCGCCGCCGCGATCGTCGCCTGGATCAGATTGCTGACCGGGCCTGCCAACGCCACCAGCACCATATCGCGCCGCGGTCGCCCCAGTTGCGCGAAGCGCACGGGCACCGGCTTCGCCCAGCCGAACAGAAACGGCGCCTTGAGCATCAAGAGGATCGCCGGCAGCGCAACCGTGCCGACCGGATCGACATGCTTGATCGGATTGAACGTCACGCGCCCGCGCCGATGGGCGGTGTCGTCGCCGAGCCGCCACGCGACATAGGCATGAGCAGCTTCATGCAGCGTAATGGCAAAAATGACAGGCAGCACCCAGACGGATGCCAGGTAAATCGTCTCTTCGAACATGGAACGGCCTGTCTCGCTTAGGCCTCAGCCAGCAGATCGCGCAGCCGGGCACGCAGGGCGGCCGGATCAGTCGGTGCGGCGGGTGGCTGCGGGCGCCCACTCCGGTCAAGCCGCTCCGTGCTGTCAGGGCGCAGCCGCGGCGCGGCCTGGGCCACTTCGGCCATCTCCGCGAAATCGCCATTGCAGTGCAGGGCCACGTCGCATCCTGCGGCGAGCGCGGCCGCCACCCGTTCGGCCGGCGGGCCGTCGAGCGCCTCCATACACAAGTCGTCGCTCAGAAGCACGCCGTGAAAGCCGATTGCGTCTCGGATCACCTGTTTGATCACCACATCGGAAATGGTCGCCGGTCTATCGGCATCGATATCGGTGTATACCACATGGGCCGTCATTGCCCAGGGCATCACCTCCCAATCGACTTTTGCCAGCGTTCGGAATGGGCGGAAGTCCTGCGCCTCCAGCGTGGTGAATTCAGCATCGACGATCGGCAGTTCGTGATGGCTGTCAACCGGTGCGCGCCCATGGCCCGGTAGATGCTTCATCACCGGTCGCACACCTTCCTGCAGCATGCCGAGGCACACGGCCTCGCCCAGTCGGGCGACGACTTCCGGATCGGACGAGAAGGCGCGGTCGCCGATGATCTCGCTGGCGCCGTCGATGATCAGGTCCAGCAGCGGCAGCGTGTTCACATCCAGGCCCAAGGCCCGCACCGTCGCCGCCAGAGCGCCGGCATTCAGGCGCACCGCCGAGACGGCCCTCTCCATGTCCCGCAACGCCAGATCGCCGAAATTCTGGGCCGGCGGATGGTCCGGCCATCGGGGTGGCCGCAGTCGCTGCACGCGGCCACCCTCCTGGTCGATCAGAACCGGTGCGTCTTCACGTCCGACCGTCTCGCGCAGATCGGCCACCAACCGGGCGATCTGGCCCGGATCCCGGCAGTTGCGGCGAAACAGGATGAAGCCTAGCGGATTGGCCTCGCGGAACAGGCGTCGTTCCCGCACCGAGAGCCGTGGGCCAGAGCATCCGAAAATAACGGCGAGCGGCTTGCCGCTCTCACGGCCGGACAATGCAGTCCGTCCCCCTGTCCCGCAACTCCTGGCACAGCGTGCGTGCGCCGTCACGGTCCAGCATGCCACCCTGAATACGGTGGTAGGTCCGGCCGTTGACCTCCACGACCTGGACGAACAGTTCCAGGCTCCCGAGCAGGTCTGGATAGCTGCCTGTGAACTCCTCCCAGCCGGTGCGCGCGGCCTGATCGGAATTCACGGCGGCAAGCTGAACCCTGTATGTGCGGTCCGGCGTGGTCGGCGCCATCGCGGCAGATTGCAGCGCTGCATCCTGCAGGACGGCCGCGATCGGATCGACCGGAGCAGGGGCGGGATCGTCCTCTGGTGGCGGGCTCTCTACCGCCGGCTGGGCTTGCATTTCGGCAGTTGGCACTTGCGCCTCGGGCGGTGGCGCTGCCAACTCGGGCGGCGATGGCGCTGCCAACTCGGGCTGCTGTGCCGCTGCCTCCACCGGCTCTTCCGTGCGCCGGGGTGCACGGCGCGGTGGCGGCGACTGCCCAACCGTCATCTCAGCAATCTCGATGCGGCCGGCCGGCCCGCCGGGCTGGCGGCCAAACGGCTCGGCCCGTGCCAGTCGGACGGGTGGTGCCTCAAGCGGCAGAGCCCCGCCGGTGATCAGGCCGACGGCCACATTCTCCACCACCGTGATTGCCGGCACGGCGGGTGCCACCGACGGCGACTCGCTCTCCTGCGCGCCGCCGTTGCGTGAAATCAAAGCCTCGGGTCTGTCGGCCGCCGCCCTGCCCGCGTCAGGCCGTGCCTCAATGCCACCGGCAGACGGCTCAACGGCGAAAACGGGCAGCTCAGAGCTCGACAGCGTTCCGGCATCCGCCACTTCGGGTCGCGCGATCGGTTCTTCCGGCGGGGGCAGCACTGCAGCCTCGCCGCCGTCCTCATCGCTCCCGGGCTGCCGCGGCTCTTCCAGCACCAGCCGGTCGCGATGCGGCACCTCCAGCCCACCCGGATCATCCGGCCGGACGCGCACCGGGTCCGAATCGGCGCGAACCAGCGGCACCTGCCCGTCGCCCGCAGAAATCCTGTATTGTTCGTAAGCGTACCAGACGATCCCGGCGAACCCGAAGAGGACGACCACAAGGGCGGATAGAAGGGCGATGCGGCGCAGCCCGCCGGGCCTTTCCTCCACCTCATCGAACCCGCGCCGGTCTTCGGGCGCGTATCCGCGCAATGTCTCCGTCTGCCTCAGCTCGTCCATCGGCCGCTCGCCCCATTTTATGGCCGGGCATGTGCCCGCAGCGTCGCCTGCGTTCTTTGCCGGGGTCACTTCATCTAACACCGTCCTGGCGCGTGATTGCAAGCAAACAGAACGATCCAAGAAACCTTAGTCAGAATGGGTGGATACGGACGGAAACTTGCGTCGGTGGATCAGATCTTGGACGAGAGATCAAAGAGGCGCTGGTGTTCCAGCAGGGCATACCGGTCCGTCATGCCGGCGATGTAGTCTGCCACCAGCCGGATCAGGTCGTTCGGTCCCATTCCAGCGCCCAACTGCTGCCAGCCCTCCGGCAGGCATGCGGGCTCGCGCAACAGCAGGCCGAAAAGGTCATGCACCACGCGGCGGGCCTTGCTGGTTTCACGGTTCACCTGGAAATGGCGGTACATCTTGTCGAAGAGAAAGCGCCGCACACTCGCCTCTTCCTCCCGCAAGGTGGCTGAGAAGGCGACCACGGCTTCGGTGGCGCGGCGAACGTCATCCGGATGGCAGGCTCCGAGCGCGTCGAGCCGCCGTCGGGTCTCTTGCAGGACATCCCCCACCATCCGGTCGATCACACGGCGCACGATCTCATGGTTGCGCCGTCGCGGCTCCACCCCCGGCGCCAGCCCGTCGACGGCTGCTACGATCGGCCCGACCAGCGGCAGACCGCGCAAGTCCTCCACTTCGAACAGGCGTGCGCGCAGCCCATCGTCGATATCGTGGTTCATGTAGGCGATATCGTCTGCCAGGGCCGCGACCTGCGCCTCGGCGGAGGCGAATCGGGTGAGGTCCAGCCCCCACTCCTGGTCCAGCGCGGCGATGGTGCGGCAGGTGCCCCCCTGCCCCTCGCTTAGCGTCAGCGGCCCATTGTGCTTGACGACGCCCTCCAGCGTTTCCCAGGTGAGGTTCAAACCGTCGAAGGCGGCGTAGCGCCGTTCCAGCACCGTCAGGACACGCACGGTCTGATCGTTGTGGTTGAAGCCGTCGGACAGCGGATCGGCTTCGCGCATCGCTTTGTCCAGCGCGTCCTCTCCGGCGTGCCCGAACGGCGTGTGGCCCAAATCGTGGGCCAGCGCGATCGCTTCGGCCAGATCCTCGTTCAGCCCCAGGGTCCGCGCGATCGACCGCGCGATCTGCCCCACCTCCAAGGTGTGGGTCAGTCGCGTGCGGTAGTAGTCGCCTTCGTGATAGACGAAGACCTGGGTCTTGTACTGCAGCTTGCGGAAGGCGCCGGAGTGGATGATGCGGTCGCGGTCGCGCTGAAAGGGCGTGCGCGTCGCGCTCTCCGGCTCGCCAATGAGACGGCCGCGGCTGGTCTCGGGCTGGCAGGCGTAGCGCGCGAGCATGGTGAGCAAGACGCTAGCATGCGCGGGGACGTCCGGCCACCACCGGCGCGTGACAGCGCCCGATCGGCCCGTCGTCCCATACTTGGACCTCGATGAATCTGTCATACGGTGACAGCGCAGGTGCTGCAGAAGGCGTGCCCGGCAATCCGTATTGGCGCACGAACTCCGCGATCTCGGGCAGGGTAAAGACACGTCCGTGATAGTCCCTGCGGTGTTGCCGGTGGTCCGGGAGCGTCGCCAAGGGCAGGCTTGCCATGCTGTCGGGGACTGTGAATGTCAGTGCCTGCGCCGGGAACTTCGCCAGCGGCAGGACATGCGACTGCGGACGGGACAGGTCCTGTCCATCGGCGAAGTCACCAAGGAAGAAGTAGATCGGGCGGTCCAGAGGCGTGCGCCCTAGCCTGCGCCGCCGCTCGGAGATCAGCCAGTCTTCCACCTGCCGCTGACGGCGGAGGTAGTTAGGCTTGATCGTCCGGTGCCCCCCCGGAGCGGATCCGGTCGAGGATCGCCTCTGCCTCGCTGTCTGGCAGACCGCAGATGTTGCGGAACGCTCTTAAGCGCGGATCATAGTTGTGCGTGATAACGGTCGGGAACGGAGACCCGTGAACCAAGACGATCGCCCCTCACGCTGACGAGGAAAGTGCCCGTCGCGGCGCTGCCGCGTTCGATCGGCGGGAAATGGGTACGACTCCTGTCAAGCGGATTGCCCGCCCGCCACATTTCCGCCAAACTTGGCTCTCGCGGGGTCCCGAGGGCGCATCTTGGCCATTCTCTCACATCGTCTGGAAGACCGTGGAGACGGTGTCGTGTTGATTCTCGATGGTGAGATCGACATGTCCAACTCCAAGGATGTGCGGGGCGTCATCCTGAATGCGCTGGACAAGACGGCGGACCTCTCGATCGACCTCTCAGGCGTCAACAATATGGACAGCTCCGGCATCGCCCACCTGATCGAAGGATTTCAGCGCGCCCGCAAGACCAAGAAGTCGTTCAGGGTCAGCGAGGTCAGCGACCCGGTGCGGATGGTGCTGAAGATCGCGCGTCTTGAGACGATCTTGATGACCTGACGTCCGTCTTTGCTGGATGGCCCATGGCGGCTTGACCGACCGTCGTCGCAAGACGGTTTGAAGCGGAGCGCATTGGCCCCTACATTCCCGTCTGAGCACGCATGGCAAAACGGCATGGAACCGACATGACGGATGCACAGGTCGCAGAGATATCCCCGAGCCTGACGCTGTCGGAGAGCGCGGCCCGCCGCGTCGCCGCGCTGAGAAGCGCCGAAGGCGACGACGGACTGATGCTGCGCGTTGCCGTTTCCGGCGGCGGCTGTTCCGGCTTTCAGTACGGCTTCAGCTTCGACAATCAGGTGCGCGACGACGACCTGACCTTTCAGCGCGACGGCGTGACCTTGGTCGTTGACGAGGTCTCGCTGGAGCTCTTGAACGGTGCAGAGATCGACTATGTGGAAGAGCTGATCGGTGCGTCGTTCCAGGTACGCAACCCGAATGCCTCATCGTCCTGCGGCTGCGGCACGTCGTTTTCGATCTGAGGCGACGGCCGGTCCAGCCGAGCTGAGTCCGCATCCGTGACCACGATCGCCACCTGGAACGTCAACTCGGTGAAGGCGCGGCTGGAGAATGTCCGCACCTGGCTGGCGGACTCCGCACCGGATATCGCGCTGTTGCAGGAGATCAAGTGCGAGACGCCGGCCTTCCCGGCGGAGCCGTTCGAAGATCTTGGCTACAACATCGCTGTCGCCGGGCAGAAGGGCTACAATGGCGTGGCCATTCTGTCGAAACGCCCGCTTGAGGTGACGGTCGACGCCCTGCCGGGCGATCCGGACGACGCTCAGGCCCGCTATCTGGAAGCGGATATCGGCACGCTCAGGATCGCCTGCCTCTACCTGCCCAACGGGAACCCGCCGGGCAACGGGACCGCAAGCGAGAAGTACCGCTACAAGCTCGCCTGGATGGACCGGTTGCGGGAGCGTGCGGCTGACCTGCTGGTCGAAGACCACACGGTGATCTGGGGCGGGGATTTCAACGTGATCCCGGAACCTGTCGATTGCCACGACCCGGCTGCCTGGGAAGGTGACGCCCTGTTCCGGCCCGAGACGCGCCGGTCGTTCCGCAGCCTGCTCAATCTCGGCCTTACCGAGGCCTTTCGCGCCGTCAACCGCAACCGCAATGCCTATACGTTCTGGGACTATCAGGGCGGCGCCTGGCAGATGGACAAGGGCATCCGCATCGACCATTTCCTGTTGTCGCCGCAGGCGGCTGATCGCCTGCAGGACTGCCGCATCGACCGGGAGCCGCGCGGGCTGCCCAAGGCCAGCGACCATGTGCCGGTAGTCCTGACGATCGACGGGGAATGAACGCGCCGGACGCCGGAACCGATGTGACGGGCGGCTGCTTGTGCGGCGCCGTTCGCTACAGCGTCCGCTGGCCGCCGCTGAATATCGGATACTGTCACTGTCGGATGTGCCAGCGGGCGTCGGGCGCACCGGTCGTCGCCTGGCTCACTGTCGCCCGGCAGAATTTCCAGTTAACGAGTGGCGAAACACGAGCCCATCGGTCATCGTCTCGCGGCCTCCGCCGGTTCTGCCCGGTTTGCGGCACGCCGCTGACCATGGAGGTGCCGGGCGACGACCGTGAGATCGATGTCACCGTGGCCAGTCTCGACACGCCGGAAATAGCAGCGCCCGATCACCATGGCTGGACATCGAACCGCGTCGCTTGGTTCGACACCTCCGACCGGCTGCCCCGATACGGCGAAGACTATCCCGGCTGAAATCGCTGCCGCCCGGCTCGCACGATCTGTCTGAAGGCTAATGCGATCACGCCCGGTCGAGGTGGTCCGTGAAAGCTGGTGCGATCTGTGTCATATGGTCGAGCTCTAGGGCGGCTGCGTCCTATCGACGTTGACGCTTTCATTTGCGTTGCCCTCGCCTTCGAATACGGGGACGGTGTAGGAAAGCGATCCGGGTCCATCGGCATAGGCTGGGACGCGAAGATAACAAATCAAAAATCTAGGGAGACGACACCATGGAAAAGATGCGTTTGACGTTGGCCTGCGCCGCCCTGGCGACGGCGGCGGCCTTTGGCGGCGGCGCGGCCGAAGCGCAGGAGCCGATCCGCATCGGATCGTTCCTGTCCGTCACCGGGCCAGCGTCGTTCCTCGGCGACCCGGAGCAGAAGACGCTGGAAATGTATGTGGAGGAGCTGAACGCCGCTGGCGGCGTGATCGGCCGCCCCCTGGAACTGATCGTCTATGACGACGGCGGCGACGCCAATGCCGCGCGCACCTTTGCCACCCGCCTGATCGACGACGACGAGGTCGACCTGATCATCGGCGGCTCCACCACTGGCGCCACCATGGCGGTCGTGCCGCTGGCGGAGGAAGCGGAGATCCCGTTCATCTCCCTTGCCGGCGCCGTGGTCATCATCGACCCGGTGAAGGCCTGGGTGTTCAAGACCCCGCATACAGACCGCATGGCGTGCGAGAAGATCTTTGAAGACATGGTCGCCAACGGCATTTCGTCGATCGCCATGATCGCCGGCACCGGCGGGTTCGGCACATCGATGCGCGAACAGTGCCTGGATGCAGCCGACGCCTATGAGATCGCGATCGTCGCCGACGAGACCTACGGGCCGCGCGACAGCGACATGACCCCCCAGCTTACGAACATCCGGAATACCGAGGGCGTCGAGGCCGTGCTGAATGCCGGCTTCGGCCAGGGGCCGGCCATCGTCACCCGCAACTTCGCCCAGCTCGGCATCGACGTGCCGCTCTATCAGAGCCACGGCGTCGCCAGCGCCTCGTATATCGAGCTGGCCGGCGACGCCGCCGAGGGCGTACGGCTGCCGGCCTCAGCGCTGCTGGTGGCCGAAGACCTGCCGGAGGACGACCCCCAGCGCGAGGTCGTCGTCAGCTATAAGCAGGCCTTCGAGGAGAGGTGGGACCAGCCCGTCTCGACCTTCGGCGGGCATGCCTATGACGCGCTGTTCATTGCCGTGGACGCGATCGAACGCGCCGGCACGACTGAGCCCGAAGCCCTGCGGGAGGCCATTGAGCAGACATCGGGCTTCATGGGCACGGCCGGTGAGGTCAATTTCTCGCCCGACGACCATCTGGGGCTGGACCTGACGGCCTTCCGGATGCTCGAGATCCGCGACGGAACCTGGACGATCGTTGAGTAGGGCGCCGTGGCGCCGCGGGTGCGCCCCGCACCGCAGCCCGGATCATACCGGCGCGGTGCGGGCCCATCCGGCCCTGATCATCACGTCCCGGGCGCGGGCCGACGCAGGGCCGACGTGATCTTCCGGTAGACGCCGACCATGTCAGAATTCCTGCAATTCCTGTTCTCGGGTCTCACGGTCGGCGCCGTTTATGCCATGGTCGCGCTGGGGTTCACGATCATCTACAACGCCAGCGAGGTGATCAACTTCGCCCAGGGCGAATTCGTGATGATCGGCGGCATGTCGTCGGTCTTCCTGCTGTCCGCCGGGGTGCCTATGCCGCTGGCCATGCTGGCCGCTGTCGTGATTGCCGTCGGCGTCGGCCTCGCATTGCATGCGCTGGCGATCGAACCGGCGCGCGGCGCCTCGGTCGTCACGTTGATCATCATCACCATCGGGGCGTCGATCCTGCTCAGGGGGCTGGCGCAGGTGGTGTTCGACCGGCAATTCCACAGCCTGCCGGCCTTTTCCGGCGACGATCCGATCACGATCGCCGGCGCTGCCCTGTTGCCGCAGACGCTCTGGGTCTTCGGCGGCGCGTTGATCATCGTGCTGGCGCTCGGCTGGTTCTTCACTCGCACTCTCACCGGCAAGGCGGTCATGGCCACTGCGCACAATCGACTGGCCGCACAGCTTGTCGGGGTCAACGTGCGGTTCGTGCTGATGCTGAGCTTTGGCCTTTCCGCCGGCATCGGCGCCATCGCCGGCGTGCTGGTCACGCCGATCACGCTCACCAGCTACGACGTCGGCACAATGCTGGCCTTGAAGGGATTCGCGGCCGCCATCCTCGGCGGGCTGGGCAGTGCGGTCGGGGCGGTGCTGGGCGGCCTGCTGGTCGGCATCGCGGAAGCCATGGGTGCGGGCTATATCTCTTCGGAGTACAAGGACGCGATTGCCTTCGTCATCATCCTGTTGGTGCTGTTCTTCCTGCCGCGCGGGCTGTTGGGCGGCAAGGCTGCGGAACGGGTCTGATCGGGTGCGCGTTCCCCTGCCCTCTGAAGACTGGATCGCCGATCCGCGGCGCGGCGGTCTGTCCCTCATGGCGCTCGTCCTGGCGGTTCTGCCGGTTTTTCTGTCCAACAGGTTTTACTACGACGTTGCGATCCATGCCGGCCTCGCAGCCATCGCCGTCGTCGGCCTGAACCTGCTGATCGGCTATGCCGGCCAGATCAGCCTGGGCCATGCCGGCTTCTTCGGCCTTGGCGCCTATGGCTCGGCCGTGCTGACCGGCACGCATGGCTGGCCGCCGATGCTGGCGCTCTTGGCCTCGGCCCTGGTCGTGGCACTGCTGGCGTTTCTGGTGGGCCGGCCGATCCTGCGCCTGCGTGGCCACTACCTGGCCATGGCGACGCTGGGTATGGGTCTCTTGATTTTCATGGTGATCACCAATGAGCGGGCGATCACCGGCGGGCCGGACGGCATGGCGGTGCCTGCCCTGGACGTCTTCGGCTTCGCCCTCGGCGGCCGCGACAAGCAGGCCTGGTATGCTCTGGTGGCGGTGTGCCTGCTGCTGGCCGTCTGGCTGGCGCTGAACCTGATCGACTCGCCCGTGGGGCGGGCTTTGCGGGCCCTGCACGGCTCGGAAGTCGCAGCCCGCGTCGGCGGCGTGGACGTTGCCGAATACAAGCTGATCATCTTTGTGATCTCCGCCGTCTATGCCAGCGTCGCGGGATCGCTCAGCGCCCACTACAGCGGCTTCATCACGCCCGATGCCGTCGGCTTCCTGCATTCGATCGAGCTGGTGACCATGGTGGTGCTGGGTGGCATGGCGTCGACCTACGGCGCCGTCGTCGGGGCCGCCGTACTGGTGGCCTTGCCGCAGTTCCTGACCGCCTTCCACGACTATGAGCAGGTGATGTTGGGCGCGATCCTGATCGCCTGCATGATCTTCCTCAGGCGCGGCCTGCTGCCCAGTGCCATCGACCTCATTCGGGCGCGCCGGCCATGACGATCCTGGACGTCGAGGATCTGGCCAAGGGGTTCGGTGGCATCCGCGCCATCCAGGGGCTGTCGTTCTCTCTGCGCGCCGGGGCCATTCACTCGATCATCGGGCCGAACGGTGCGGGCAAGACCACCCTGTTCAACCTGATCACCGGGCTCTACGCCCCCGATCAGGGTCGCATCGCCTTCCTGGGTGAGACCGTCACGGGCCTGCCGCCCCATCACCTGGCCGCCATGGGCCTGCAGCGCACGTTCCAGAACCTGCAGATCTTCGAAACCATGACGGCGGTGGAAAACGTCATGGTCGGCCGGCATCTGCACATTCTGCGCGGTCTCCTGCCGTCGCTGTTCCGGTTGCCAAGCATCGTGCGCTCCGACCGTGATGCGCGTGAGCGGGCAAGGCGGCTCTTGGAGTTCGTCGGTCTCGGCGCCTATGTCGAAACACCGGCCGGCGCCATGCCCTATGGCGCCCTGAAGCGGCTGGAGATCGCGCGCGCCCTCGCCGCCGAGCCCAAGCTGCTGTTGCTGGACGAACCGGCGGCGGGCTGCAATGCGGCAGAAACGCAGGAGATCGATACGCTGATCCAGCGCGTGGCCGCAGCCGGCGTCACCGTCGTGCTGGTGGAACACGACATGAGCCTGGTCATGGGCGTGTCGGACCACATCCTGGTGCTGGACCACGGCCAGAAGCTGGCGGAAGGTCCGGTGGACGAAATCCGCGCCAATCCGGCCGTGATCGAGGCCTATCTCGGCACCCGCGCCGCTGAGGCCGGTGCGGTCCCGGCGCCTGTCGGCTGAGGGGCGCCAATGCTGCTGCAGACCCACGGGCTCACCAGCCACTATGGCCGCATCCAGGCCCTGAAGGGCGTCGATATTGCGGTGGCGGAGGGCGAGCTGGTGGCGCTGGTCGGCGCGAACGGCGCGGGCAAGACCACGCTGCTGCGCACGCTGTCGGGGGTCCAACCGGCGTCGGGCGGCAGCATCACCTATGCCGACGCCGATATCACGGCGTCGGCGCCCTACCGCCGCGTTGCTCTGGGCATCGCCCAGGTGCCCGAAGGGCGCCAGGTGTTCGGCCCCATGAACGTGGAGGACAATCTGCGCCTCGGCGCCTACAGACGGCGCGGCGATGATGCCGAGGCGGCGCTGGAGGCGCAGTTCGCCCGTTTCCCCGTGCTGAAGCAGCGACGCACCCAGGCGGCCGGAACGCTCTCGGGCGGCGAGCAGCAGATGCTGGCCATGGGCCGGGCGCTGATGGCGCGCCCGAGATTGCTGCTCTTGGACGAGCCGAGCATGGGCCTGGCGCCGAAGATCGCCGAGCAGATTCTCGACATCGTCTGCGGCCTGAGAGCCGACGGCATGACCGTCTTCCTGGTCGAACAGAACGCCTTCGCCGCTCTCTCGATCGCCGACCGCGGCTATGTGCTGGAAACGGGCCGCGTGGTCCTGGAAGGCCCCGGCCGACACCTGCTGGCCGACGAGCAGGTGCAGCAGGCGTATCTTGGCGTGTGACTCCCGCCAACTTGGGACCCGCTAACCCTCTTCGCTGAGCGCGGCCAACGTGCGTCGGATGCGCGTTTCGTGCCCGCCGGCCCAATAGAGGCGCCGGCAAGTCGGGCATGTGCGGATCGGGGGCCGCGCTGCCATCGGTCTGCCTGCGCCGGGTTCCGCAAGGTGCAGGACCACATTGCAGATCAGGCAGCGGCTCAGCGGATTGTGCTGCCAGTCGATGATCACCTGCTGCTGTAGCGAGGCGCTCTGTTCCGCCAACCGGTCGCCTGAGATGACAACCACCGCACCGTCGGCGTATCTGTGGCGGGAGAGCGCGCGGTCGCGCGTGATCAGCAGACGGTCCTCGCGGATCGCATCGGCCAGAATGTCGCGGTCACGCGCATGGGCATCGGCCGCCGTCGTGTCATAGCCTGCTGCACGCAGCCAGCGCGCCAGGCGCAGCAGCATCCGGTCGCAGAGGAAGCGTTGCGGCATGACCTCAGGCATCGGGAGAGCGGTGCGTCGCATGATCACTTTCGCCACCGTCGCCGGTCTGGTCTACGGCCTCATTGTCGCCGGCCTCTATTTCGGCCAGCGCTCGCTGTTGTATTTTCCCGATCGCACGGTGCCCGATCCAGCCCAGTATGGTGTCGCCTACGCCATGACGACGGTCCGCTATGACACCGAAGACGGGCTGGCCCTGTCTGCGTGGTATCGACCGGCGGACAGGGACGACCGGGCAACGGTGGTCTACTTCCACGGCAATGGCGGCCATCACGGTCATCGCGGGCCGACCGTCCGCTATCTTTGGGAGTCGGGCTACGGCGTCCTGCTGGCAGGCTATCGCGGCTATGGCGGCAATCCAGGTTCCCCGAGCGAGACAGGGCTGGCTGCCGATGCGCGGGCCGCGCTGCGGTGGCTGGCCGATCAGGGTGTCGGCTCAGATTGCATCGTGCTTTACGGCGAATCGCTCGGTTCCGGCGTCGCCATCCGCCTGGGCTCGGAAACCGATGTCGCCGCCGTTCTGCTGGAATCGCCCTTCAGCTCGATCGCCGATGTGGGCCAGGCGCATTATCCGGTGTTCCCGGTCCGGCTGCTGTTGCGCGACCGGTTCGACAGCACGTCAAGGGTTGCGGATATCGGCGCGCCGATCCTGGTGATGCATGGCGACGCCGACCGGACCGTGCCGATCAGATTCGGCCGCCGGCTGTTCGAGGCCGCGGCCGAGCCCAAGCAGGCCTGGTGGGTGCCCGGCGGCGGGCATGTGGATCTACACCGTTACGGCGCCGCCGGCGTCGTACTGGAATTCCTCGGACAGCATGCGGCGGGCTGCACGCCCGCCGACGCTCACGAATAGGTCGGATGGAACGGGATCGTCCGCCCCAGTGCCCGGCGATAGGACGCCCACTCGCTCACGGTATGCACCGTATCGCGTTCGTCGCGCCGGAATGACCGATACGCTGGGAAGATGTACCCTCTCCAAAGAACAAGATGACGCAGCATGGACTTTTCCCCCTCTTGTTGCGGGCTGCTCAATTCACGGCACCCCTTGTTTCAGCGACCCTGACTTTGCTCTTGCCAGTTCGAGAGGTGGTTGCAGCGCCCTCTCTTCAGCCTTTCCGGCCATTGACGTGTCTATCGGCCCGAGCCGCCTGAAGCGGCCTGGGTGGCGAATCCAGCCCGACTAGAGCCGGACGACGTGGAACGGTCGCCATTGTTTGGCAGACCGTCGGCAAAACGCCCATTCTGCAGGCGAGTGGTACCCTCGTGGGTCCGGTTGCAGGACATGGATGTGCCGGAGTTGCGGCACATATCCACGCCACCGAGGCGATCGCGCCAGCATCGGTTCTCTCCCGGGTCCAGCGTCATGTCTCATATTAGTATGGGCGCACGGAGTGCGCCCTTCAAGGAAAAAATGTGCACACCGTGCGCCTTTTGGAGTAAGCTGGACGAATGAGAGACTTGTGTAGGTTCGCAGAGGCTGAGGATCCCGACCGTGCAACCCAAGGCCTTCCGCCGTTGGCGCAAATCACTTGGCCTTTCGCAGAAGGAAGCGGCAGCGGCCCTGGGCCTCAAGCGCCGCGTCGTCCAGTATTACGAGAAGGGCGAACGCGAGGGTGAGCCGATCGAGATCCCGAAATCCGTCCGACTGGCCTGCTATGCCGTGAGCGCCGGCGTCCGCGACTATCATGGGCCGCCGGCTGAGGCGGATCCCAAGGCCACCGAAACCTCGGGTGAGACCGCGCATCAAGCGCAGTATACGGTCGGCAAAGGCGGCGAGTGAGCGCTGCGACAGGCACCACAGCCCGATAGGGAGTTGCCTTCCGATCCCACCAGCCGGACAACTGCGCTCGGCAGAACTGTCCCGTTCATGCACCGCCGGAGCGACGAATGACTGCAGCGGCCCGTGACCTGGGGGCGCAATCAGACCGCCCGCGCCTCGGCCTTGCCCTTGGTGGCGGCGTTGCCCGCGGCTTTGCCCATATCGGCGTGCTTCGCGTGCTGGAGCGGGAAGGCTTTGTGCCGGATGTGGTCGCCGGCACGTCGATCGGTGCGGTCGCCGGGGGATGCTATGTGGCCGGGGTGCTGGACGCGTTCGAGGACTGGGCGCGGTCGCTGAACCGCCTCAAGGTCGTGGGATATCTCGATTTCAAGCTCGGCCGGTCGGGCCTGCTGGCCGGGGAGCGCCTCAGCGCAGTCCTGCGCCGGCATCTGGGCGACCGTCTGGTGGAAGACCTGTCGAGCCCCTTTGCCGCCGTGGCTACGGACCTGGCGTCCGGTCGTGAGGTCTGGATTCGCGAGGGACCGCTGACCGATGCGGTGCGTGCAAGCTACGCGCTACCGGGGGTGTTTCCGCCGGTCCGGTTCGACCGGCGCATGCTGGTGGACGGCGGACTGCTGAACCCGGTTCCCGTGGCCCCATGCGTTGCCATGGGGGCCCATGTCGTGGTCGCCGTCAACCTGACCGCCGACCGTGGCCGGAGGACCGGCCGGGACCTTGCGGCCCTGCCGGGCGCCGGCAGCGTCGATGACCTGGACACCGCCACGGAGTCGGCCGGACACCGGGGACGCCCGCGCATGCCCCGTTTCGGGGGCTTTGAGCGGCGGCTGTTTCAGCGGCGCCGGGGCGAACCCAGCGTCGTGTCGGTGATGATGGCCACGATGGGCATCGTGCTGGACCGGATTGCGCGGATTCGCCTGGCCGGCGATGCGCCCGACGTGATGATAGCGCCCAGAATTGGGCATATCGGCTTTGCGGACTTCGATCGCGCCGAAGAACTCATCGCCCGCGGTGCCGAGGCTGCGGAAGCCGTACTGCCCGAGCTTCGCAGCCTGTTGGCCGGCAAGCGGGAGCATCGGCCGCCAGCCGAATTCGACCCGGATCGACCGGCGGAACCGGTCGCCTGAGAGTTCCGATCCGGATCGCCGCCGCCTCACCCCTCGGTCGCGCAGTCACGTTCCATGGCGCGGTACCGCGTCAGGCGCGTCACGCGCAGCCCCGGCACGCCGTGAGCTTCGATCCGCTTCATCCAGACGGCGAGCTCTTCCGGTGACAGGTCATACCGGCGGCACGCCTCTTCTTCGCTGATCAGGCGCGAGCGGATGGCCTGCACGACCGCAGCCTTACGGCGGATGCCCCATCTCTTCGTATCTGCCGGAGGCAAGTCGGCCATCGAAATGGCGGTGGGCAGCACCGTGACATTCGAGCCACTGTAGCCGTCGCTTGAAGGATAGTGTCCCATAGCAAACCCCTTTGCGTCAGATGACGCACCCATTAATACAAAAGAGGTTTGAAGTATTAGTAAACGAGTGCGATTATTTATTTGGAATAATCTTGGATATTATTTTCTCATGATTTATAGAGAATGCGACAATTCGGGAGTTGCATCGACTATGTCGAGCTTTTTTCGGATTTGCTTTGATTGGCGCGCGGCGGCCACCGCGTGCAGCTGGTTTCAGGCCGCCGCAGCTTCGCCCGGACGCGGCACCAGCCGCAGGGCGGCCCGGATGCCATCGGGCCCTGCGCCTGCGGCGCAGGCCTCGGAAAGGTGGCTGCGCCAGGCGCGGGCGCCGGGAAGGCCGTGAAACAGGCCATGCATATGCCGGGCGATCGCCGCCAGGCGTGTCCCGCGGGCGCACACCTGCTCGGCGTATGCGGCCATCGCCTCAGCCACCTGCCAGCGATCGGGCGCGGTGGTGTCGTTGCCGAAGAACCGGCGGTCGACTTCGGCCAGCAAGTAGGGATTGTGGTAAACAGCACGGCCGAGCATCACGCCGTCGAAGCGGTGCAAATGCTCTGCTGCCGCATCCAGATCCGGTATCCCGCCGTTCAGTACGATCTCCAGCGACGGGTATCGGGCCTTGACACGCTGCACCACATCATAGCGAAGGGGTGGAATCTCACGGTTCTGCTTCGGGCTCAGCCCTTTCAGCAGCGCCTTGCGCGCATGCACGATAATGGTGGTGCAGCCCGCTGCAGCTACGGTGTCGACGAACCGGTGCAGATCGTCCTCGCCGTCGCAATCGTCGACGCCGATCCGGCATTTCACCGTCACCGGCACGGGCGTGGCAGAAATCATGGCCGCAACGCAGGCCCCGACCGTAGTCGGCTCGGCCATCAGACATGCCCCGAACCGACCGGATTGCACGCGGTCGCTGGGGCAGCCGACATTCATGTTGATCTCGTCGTAGCCATACTGGGCGCCGATGGCCGCCGCCTCGGCCATTGCCGCCGGATCGGCGCCGCCGAGTTGCAGAGCGATGGGGTGCTCCTCCGGCGAAAACCCCAACAGCCGCTCAGGGTCGCCGTGGATCACAGCCTGTGCCGTGACCATCTCCGTGTACAGCAGTGCGCGGCGCGAGATCAGGCGCAGGAAGAACCGGTCGTGCCGGTCCGTCCAGTCCATCATGGGCGCAACGGAGAAACGCCTGTCCACTCTGTGCTCTAGGGCGGAGTTCAAATCCATGGAGCCAGTCCATAGGCATCCAGCCCTGGCCATGTCAAACGCATGCGGATGTTCGTGCACACGGAGCGCACACGGATCCGATGGCTGAATGCAGGAGCTCCGACGGCTGATCCCCTACTCATTCAGCAACTTCAGTGATCGCAAAAGACCGCGTTCTGATGAGGAAGCCCGCTCAGGACCGTTACCGGCTAAGCGCGGAGCAGCGTTCATTTGGACATCTTGATCATGGCTGTCCCGATCAACGTAATGCTTGTGGATACCAAGCGTGCCAGGTTGAGGCGCTCTTTGAGGAAGAAGACGCCGAAAAGCACAGCGAACACCATGCTGGTTTCCCGCACAGCGGACACCAGCGCCATAGGCGCCTGCGTCATTGCCCAAATGACAATCCAGTACGCCAGGAGCGATATGACGCCGGCGAGCACGCCAAGCTTCCAGGAGTTCCGCACCGATACGGAAACCCGACCCCTTCGCAGATAGAGCGCCAACAAGGTTATTGGGAGTCCGTTCAAGAGGTGGACCCAGAAAGTGTAGCCATGGGCACTGTGGGCAAGACGGGCGCCCAAGCCATCGACGACTGTGTATCCAGCTATGAATATGCCCGTACCCACGGCATACAGCATGGCCCTGGGCTCCCTGAAGCCGTCGGCGCCACGCGTAAGGGTCAGGCTCATGATCCCCAGCGCGATAAGAACAACTGACAAGGCTGCCTGGCGGCTCAGTGTTTCGCCCACAATCGCAACGGAGAAGACCGCAACGATCAGCGGCGCGGAACCCCGGGCTATGGGGTAGACGTGGCTCAGATCGCCATAGCGGTATGCATTGATCAGAAACACGAAATAGGCGGTGTTCAGGGCGGTTGAAGCCCAGATATGCTGGTGTGAGCCCCGATTGATCCCTCGGTTATAAGGGGAGTCCGTCACCAGAGGAGACGGACGATGCGGAAGAGCCGGTTCACGGAGGAGCAGATCATCGCGGTGCTGTCAGAGCAGGAGCGCGGCTTGGCGACGGCGGAGGTGTGCCGCCGTCACGGGATCAGTGAGACGACGTTCTACAAGTGGAAGGCCAAGTTCGGTGGGATGGACGTATCCGAGGCTCGCCGGATGAAGACGCTGGAGACGGAGAACGCTCGGTTGAAGAAGCTGCTCGCCGACACGATGCTCGACAATGCGGTTCTCAGGGACCTGCTGGGAAAGCCTTGACGACGCCAGAGCAGCGACGGGCGGCGGCCTGCAAGGCGATGTCGGGTCACGGCCTATCGCAACGCCGGGCCTGCCGCCTGATTGGCGTCGATCCCAAGACGGTGAGGCGCAAGCGCGCGCCGGACCATCCAGAGATCCGAACCCGGATGCGCGAGATCGCTGGTGAGCGACGGCGCTTCGGCTACCGCCGGATCGGGCTGATGCTCGAACGAGAAGGCATCGTGATGAACCATAAGAAGCTTCGCCGGCTCTATGCGGCCGAGGGCCTTTCCGTACGCCGCCGGAAGGGTCGCAAACGGGCCATGGGGACGCGCCGCCCGATACCAGTTCCCGACTGCGCCGGCCGGCGTTGGAGCTTGGACTTCGTGTCCGACATCTTCGGCGAAGGTCGTCGGTTCCGTGTGCTCGCCGTGATCGACGACCATAGCCGAGAATGCCTGACGTTGGTCGCCGACACGTCGATCTCCGGGGCCAGGGTGGCCAGGGAACTCGATGCTGTGGTTCGCCTGTACGGCAAGCCGGAAACGATCGTCAGCGACAACGGAACCGAGTTGACCAGCCGGGCGATCCTGGAATGGCAGGGCCGGACAGGCATCGATTGGCACTACATCGAGCCCGGCAAACCTCAGCAGAACGCCTTCATTGAGGCCTTCAACGCCCGGCTGAGGGATGAGCTGCTCAACGAGGAAGTGTTCGCAACGCTCGACGACGCCAGGCGGCGGCTTGCCCGATGGCGTCATGACTACAATCACGCGAGACCCCATACAGCTTTAGGCGGGCTATCGCCCGCCGCGCGCCGGTCGTCTGAGCTGCATGGGGGCTCCACGCCCGGCGCGCTGGAACCAACCAAAACAATGCGCTACCAACCCCAAGGACTCCCCTTCTGACTGAGGGCGCCTCGGGGCTCACACCATCGGCAATCCAGGATACCTTCCACCAACGATCGCCATGCGGCCACGTCCGTTTCCGTGGCCAGCCCGGTCTCCTACGGGCGCCCACAGCGTGGCACCCGCAGGAGGCTCGCGCCCCCACCACCCGGATCGGCGCAGTAGTGAGGACGATTAACCGTTCCTTGACGCTCTTCCTGCTACCGGGACAGGCTGCTTGTTCCAAGCCTTGCGGGGGCCGGCCGTCTTGGCATCTCTCGAAGGGTACGCCGCGCTCGCGGGCCGTCCGTGTCCTACCCGGCCGCTTATGCCGGCGCAGGCGCGCGCGCCCGGGCTGGCCGTGACCGGTCGCGGGCGGACCGGCGCATCGGCATGAGCGCGAACGGCACCAAAGGGTCGCTCACGGTCCCGAAGCGGGACGGGGCGTGGCTCGCGCGCCGGCGGCTCGACCGGTTCACCCGCCTGCCGGCTCTGGTCTGGGGCGTCTCGGTGCTGATGCTGGGGGTCGGCGTCGTGGCGCTGGGCGTGATGCACCTGAACGCCGTCGCCGTCGACATGTCGGTGCGGCGCGTCTCGGCCTGGCTTGCCGACCAACGGGCCGCCGCCGCGGCGATCGCGGTGGACTTCAGCTGGTGGGACCAGGCGATCGGCCGGATCTTCCAGGCCCCCCTCGACCGCGCGTGGTTCGACGACGAATTCGGCAGCTATGCGGCAACGCAGTTCGGCGCGTCGGTGCTGATGATCGCCGATGAAGAGGGCCGCGTGATCCACGCCTTTGTCGACGGCGCGCCGGCCGAGCCCGCGGCCCTGGGCACCGATCCAGAGGCGCTGGGGCAGGTCATCGCCGATGCCAGGCAGTCGCCGCAGGATGCGGTCGAGGCCGTAACCGGCATCATGGTGCTGGACGGCCCCACCGACAGCCAGGTCTACCTGGCCGCCGCCAGCCCCTTCACCGGCGAAGACGACGCACAGCCGGTCTGGCCGCCCGACCGTCGGCCCGTCCTGTTCATCCTGCAGGCGATCGACCGCGGCTTCCTCGACCGGCTGGCGGAACGGACGCTGGTGTCGGCGCCGGCGCTGCTGCCGCCAGGGCAGGCGCCGCCGGAGAGCGCGGTGCCCCTGCGCGACCCGATGGGCCGGACTGTCGCCCATCTCCGCTGGTCGGTCGCCCGGCCGGGCACCGAGATGCTGGCGCGTGTCGGCATCCCGCTTGTCGCCCTGTTCGCGATCTTCGTGTTGACCGGCTGGCTGATGCTCCGGCGCGCCGGCAGGGTGATCCGCGACGTCAGCGCGGTCGCCGACGACCTGGCGGACGTCAACCACAGGCTCGCCGCCAGCGAGACGACCGCGCTTGCCGCGCGCGACGCGGCGACGGAGGCGCTGCAGGCCCGCGACGCCATGGTGCAACAGCTCGCCGCCGTCAACCGCGACCTGATGGCGGCGCGCCACCAGGCGGAGGCGGCGAACACCGCCAAGTCGCGCTTCCTCGCCAGCATGAGCCACGAGCTGCGCACCCCGCTCAACTGCATCATCGGCTTCGCCGAGATGATGCTGAGCGGGATCGGCGGGCCGATCGGCAACGACCGGTACCGGGGCTATCTCACGGATATCCGCGACAGCGGCACGCATCTCTTGGCCCTACTCAACGGCATTCTCGACCTCTCCAAGATCGAGGCGGGAAAGCAGGAGATCGCGCCCGCTTGGACGGGGCTGCCGGCAGCACTGGAGCAGGCGGGTCGCCTGTTCGACGAGGAGGCCCGGCGCAAGGGCTGCGCGCTGGCCGTGGAGCGGGAGACCGCACCCGCCCGGGTGTTCGCGGATGAACAGGCGCTGACCCAGATCCTCTTCAACCTCATCGGCAATGCGCTGAAGTTCACCGATCCCGGCGGCAGCATCACCGTCTCGGCGCGCGCCGCGGCGCCCGACGGAACGCCCGGCGTCGACATTGCGGTCAGCGACACCGGCTGCGGCATTGCGGAGGCGTCGCAAGAGCTGGTGTGGGCGGCCTTCCACCAGTCCGCCGACGGCGCGGGCCGGACGGCCGGCGGCACGGGCCTCGGCCTGCCACTCGTTCGCGGCCTCGCCCGCCTGCACGGCGGCGATGCCCGCCTGGCGAGCCGCCCGGGCGAGGGCACGACCGTCACCGTGTTCCTGCCCGACGGCCCTGCGGACGACGGCGATCCGCCGCCGACATGACGGCCCGCCGTTCAGTCCGGGCGTGGCGAACGGCTGACGCCGGATTGGCGCGTCACGCCTGCCACGTGTCGATCACCTCGACACCGCAGTCGTCGAAGTCGCGGACGTTCCGGGTCGCGTTGGCCGCGCCGCTCAGCGGCCCGCTGGAAACCCAACAGCTCGCGGTCCGGCAGTTCCAGATCGACACCGCCCATCGACGCTCAGGCCCGATACGCTCGGCCAACACAATGATCCCGCCGGCGTTTCGGATCCGACGTGATCGGGGCCGCACCTGGCTCAGCCGGCCGCCATCATGGGGCGGTCGCATTCCGCCTCGCAGCGGTTGCGGCCGGCAAGCTTGGCGCGATAGAGCGCTTCATCGGCCCGGTGGACGAAGCCGTCCAGCGGCTCGCCCGGTCTGTAGATCGCAACGCCGGCCGAGACCGTAACCTTCCCGAACGACTCGCCCGTTTCACGATTGACCAGCCCCCTGCCGGCAAGCGTCTTTCGCACCTGCTCCGCGACCGTGCGGGCGCCATGGATGGGTGTGTCCGGCAGGATCAGCGCGAACTCCTCGCCGCCATAGCGCGCGGCCGTATCGCGGCCCTTGATCTGCTGCATCAGCACCTTGGCCAACAGGCGCAGAACCTCGTCGCCCACACGATGGCCGAACGTGTCGTTGAACCGCTTGAAATGGTCGACATCGATCATGATCAGCGACAGAGGCGTCGCCTCCTGGTTGCTCTCATGGGATTCCCGGCGAAGCTCGGCGTCGAACATCCGCCGGTTGGCAAGACCGGTCAGCGCATCCATGCGGCTTTCGCGCTTCGCCTGATCCAGTTTTCGGCGCGCCTCTTCCAGCTCGCCCGCCGACTGCGTGAGCCTCTCGTTCAGCTCGTGATTCTCGTCAACGATGCTTCGGGTGACGTCTAGAATCCGGTGCAGCACATGGTCGATCTGATGATCTCTGCCGTCTTTCGACAGCTGCACCAGGTCACCGGACAGGCCCTCCAACGTACTGCTGGCGTCGGCGTGGCGTTCCATCGCCTCGCCAAGTCGCTTGATCACATACTGGATCGTCGATTCCGCCGAATGGCTGGTCGACGTCAGTGCCTGCTCCTCGGCAAGGGGCGTGCAATGGGTCAGATGCAGCCGTTCCATGACCGCGGGTGGAAATCCTTCACCGCTTGCGATCAGCCGGTCGATCTCCCGCGTCAAATCAGGGTTCCAGCCGGCGGCATACTCGTACCAGATGCGATAGTTGTGCGGCGTGGGCGGAATGCTGCGGTCGGCCATTGTCCGGATCGACGCCTTGGCGCATCGCCGTGCCGTGTCAAAATCTCGATCAGTCATACGCGCACCCTGGTTTTGCAGAGCCCTGGTTACCGTCTTACCCTGTTGCCGGAATTGCGTTTCAAATGATGCTGCCTGCCAAAGGGGATGCAGTGTTCGCCCAGATGCGTTGACATTTGCGATCCGGGCTTTCGGCGCACAGCCCCTGATCGTAAGGATTATCCGGACAGGTTGAAAATTCCGTTAATACTATTGACCGTCAAGAGAGGCGCGTACAAGCGGGCCGCATCCATTGATGGCGATCCGAGCCGTCGAGGGCTCCGAAAAATCGGAGTTCAGACTCAGACTCCCACCGCCGGCAACGCGCAGTGAGGGTCACGCGTCGGACTGTGAATTGCGATCACCCCACGCACGCCCCCCGGTGACCGGTCAAGCCTGCCACGGGTGGACCACTTTGACGCCGCAGTCCTCGAAGTCGCGGACGTTCCCGGAGGGCGGGGGTCAGGTCTTTCACCATCACCCTCTCCTCGCTTCCTATCGCGGACATACGGCCCAGGCCGGGACAGCGCGTCTGAGAAGGGGTGGCCCTCCTCGCCCTTTACAGGCATCCGCGCGCAACGGGTTGTAAACCGGAAATTCAGAAATAGTCCATATTGTTGAAATTCCTCACTATCGGGTCTCGGTCGAGGTGATCACCGCAATGTCGCATATTCAAGGCCTCAAGGAACGGCGTGCGTTTGAGCGATTCCAGGGCCCCTGCCCCTCATATCTGGTCACGCAAGACGGCGATGCCCTTTGCCAAGTTCTCAATCTCTCCTGCGCTGGCGCGCAGTTAACGACGCCGCAGCCGCTCATGCCGGACAGCAGGGTCACGCTGCAGCTCGACAATCTCGGCAGCTTCCCCGGCACCGTTGTCTGGTCCATCGGCTTTCACAGCGGAATACGGTTCGAGAAGGCCTCGCCAGAGATTGCAAGATATCTCGGTGTCTCCTTCGCATGCCTCGACGGCGGATCCACGACCTTGGCCTGAAGACGCGGGCGACCCTGCGCAAGGGCGGAAGCAGGCCTGTGCCATCCTCAGCAGGCCCCATCCCCGACAGGCCCCATCCCCAACAAGCCGTTGAAGAAATCGGCGCAGAGTTCGGGAGTTGCCAAACATGCAAGAGTTTGAACCTGCCGCACAGATGACCACCTCGGCGCCAACGCCGCACGATCTGCAAGAGCAGCGGTTCCGAGAGCGGCGAGCCTTCAAGCGCGTCGCCAGCAGTTGCCCCTGCAGGGTGATCACACCGGCCGCCGACGTCTATTGTGAGATCCTGAATATCTCGCTTCGCGGCATCCAGATCTCATCTCCGACACCGCTGTCTCCGGGAAACCCGGTTTCGGTGGAACTGGAGAACCTCGTGCACCTTCCCGGCACGGTGGTCTGGTCCGACGGCAGTCGCCACGGCATCGAGCTCGACCGGCCGTATGAGGAGGTGTGGCGGTACATCGGCCATTGCTGGCAGCCTTCCACGACCGTCGGGGATCAAGGCTTGCTTCCGCTCAGCAATCCCGACCTGCGCCGATGACGGCCAGCGAACCCGCAACGCCCCGCGCCCGTTTCCGGCCGGCCTCCACTGCCGCGCGTACCGCAGCTTTCAGGTAAAGGCTGTTAGATGGAGACTCTCTCACAATTGCGTGCCGAACACACGTCCCCGGCATTGAGATGCGGAGCCCCACTGCGCCACAGAAAAGATGTCTTGGTTGTTGCCAGCGAAACTGCCTCCATTCGAAAACTGCTTGGGTTCGTCGCGCTCAACTATGACATCCGGCGCCCCCGGACGCGTCTGGCCGCACTCAACAGCCAACATCTTGCGACATCTTTTGCCGTCATCTTGGGTGAACGGCCCAGCGATCTGCGGATTGGCGACTTCTGTAGACGGCTGAAACATTCGGGTTTGCGGCCGCCACTGATCGTGTTCGTCGGCCGAAGGGGCAGCCGATGGATCTCCGACACGCTCAGCCAGACGGATGTCGACGGCCTCATCTTTTCCGATCTGCCGGCCGACGATCAGATCCGGCAGTTCAAGTTCCTTGCCGGCGAGACAATGGACAGGACCCTCGCCGACTCCGACCCCCGGATTGCCGATATCTGGGACGAAGCCAAGGACACGATGAATGATCTCAGCACATCCATAGCGCAGGGACATCCGATCGTCCGGTCAAGCGTCCGCAGGTTGGCGAAGTCGGTGATCCGAACGCTGGATGATCGATCGTTCAACCGCTTGCTGGCGCTCTTGAAAGATCACCATTCGGAATCCGCGGTTCACTGCCTGGATGTCGCCATTACCGCGCTGTTGCTTGGCCGGCATATCGGGGTTCAGCGCAACAGCGATGAGATCAGGCTGTTTGAAATCGGCTTGCTGCACGATCTCGGCAAACTCGCAGTCCCGCCGCACGTCTTGGAGAAACCTGGCAAGCTGAGCCAAGAGGAGTTCGCGCTGATCCGCAATCACCCGGTGGACACCGCGAAGATCATGCAACGGTCCGGGGGCTTCGACGAGGGCGTCATGAACGCCGCCCTCAGACATCACGAGAAGCTGGATGGAACGGGCTACCCGGACGGTCTGGCCGGGGCCGAGATCGACGACCTCAGCCGATTGATCGCCGTCTGCGATGTGTTCTGCGCACTGACGGAGCGGCGGTCCTACCACGCGGCGAGATCGCCGGAACAGGCCATCCCCATCCTCAAGGACTTGTCGGGACATCACCTTGATCCGCTGTTCGTCGACCGCCTGATCGAGGTGACGACCGGGGAAGAGAAGCGGAGCTGACATGCGGCCGCCATGTGCGCGGCCGCCCCGTGGGCGGTCGAGCGAGGCGGCGCTATAGGTTCTGACACCCCATGAACAGCTGACCCTTCCAGTCCCCGAACTGCTCCTGTTCGGCAATCCAGTCCAGGATGCCTTCGGCCATGGATCGCACCATGGTGATGTTCGTCTCCAGGGCCATCCCGTCGCCCGCGCCGGGCGTGGCGAACTGCGCGTTGAAATAGTGCGGGAACACCCCGCACATCTCGCCCAGCGTCACCGACCCGCCCAGCCGCCGGATCCGCAGCAGGGCGTTGGCGCCGCGCACCAGCGCGCTGACGTCGTGGTTGCCGCCGTGATAGGTGACGGGCCGCGGGCCGCAGGTCTCGGTCCGCTGGTCCGGCCATTCCAGATCGAGGGACCGCGCCAGCGAGGCCACCAGTCGCCGCGCCGGTTCGCGGACAGCGATGACATCTTCCAGCGCCTCGTCATCCCCGGTCGGCAGCGAGACCCATAGCGTGTCGGCGACATGGTAGTCGGCGACGCACAGCTCGGTCAGCGTCACGCCCTCGCCGGCATTGACCGCCTCGACCAGGCCATTGATCGACTGCACCAGTTCAATCACGTCCTCGGCATCGCCATGGTACTCCAGCGGCACGAACTGGCGCGGCAGCACCGCCCACACCACCACCAGCAGCCCCGACCCGAGGCCGACGCCGATCGCGATCCTCTTGATCATGCCTTGCCCGTCGCCCATGAGCCCACCCGGGGAGGAGGCCCCAACCGCCAAGGGGCCCGCCCAAACCGCGGCAAAGCTACCCAAGCCGCCGGCTCCACGCCATCCCCAAGCCCGGTGCCGGAGGCAAGGCCCGGCACGCTATGCGAGGGTCAGGTCTTCCATTATCACATCTTGGCAGGTGTTGGGATGACGCCCCGGAGCGCGCGTCAGCCCGCCAGGGCGCCGGCCCAGCACGCCCAGCACGCCAAGCCCAAACGCAATCGCGAAGCCGATTGGGCCCGGCCTCTTCACGGTCGCCCCGCTTGCCTGCGGCCCGGTCGATGATAGGCTGCCGACCACGACTTTGGGTATCCATGGGGCGGTGGAATCATGTGTCTGCGATCGATCGCACTGGCCGGCGTGGCGCTGGCCCTGCCAGTGACGCCGGCGTTCGGAACGGCCCCCGGCGCGTCGGCGGCAACCCATGGCGCCCCGCCGGCCGCGGCGCAGCTTGGCCAGCCGGTGCACCTGTCAACGTCGTACGAAGCGGTGGTGCTGAACCGTGCCCTTTCGTGCTGGAACCCGCCCCCGCTCGGGGCGCAGGACATGATCGTCGAGATCCGTGTCGTCATGCGGCCGGACGGCACGGTTGAGGCGGCGCAGGTGCTCGACGAAGCGCGCTATCGATCGGACACCGTCTTCCGCAGCTTGGCGGAAAGCGCCTGGCGGGCCGCGATGAACCCCAATTGCCAGCCCTTCCCCCTGCCCGCCGACCGCTTCGACGCCTGGCAGGAGATGATCCTCATCTTCGACCCGCACAGTTGGTGACCAGCCGCCGGGCTGGTCGGAGCCTGTGCCGGGGCGGGTGTGATCCCGCCTCGGCCATTGGATAGAGGCCGCCGATCGGCTGCTACTGCAGCAGGTCGGCGGTGGCCTTCCACGCGATCGGGCCTGTGCAGGTCTGGCCGACCGACAGATGCTCGAAGTTCTCCGGACTCTCCGAGCCGCCCTGCGCCTGCCGCGCGAACTTCTTCAGGCGGCCCTCGCGATGCTCCTTCCACTCCTTGAAGAACTTCTCCAGGGCAAAGCCGAACAGCTCGAAATCGACCGTGGAGGTGTTGAACTGGATGCGGAAGGTGCGGTTCATATAAGTGGCGTTACCCCATTTCCGGCCTGGGATCACCGCAACCTCGACCACGCGATTGGGAATGACGCCGGCACCCGTCTGGATCGTGTCGTGCACCGTCATGATCGCCTCGCTGGCTTCGGAGACCGCTTGGCTGGTGCCGCCGCCCAGCACCACGGATTTGAACGTGCCGCTCAGCCCGGAATTCACTTCGTGGTACTTGCGGATGAACACGCGCACCTTGTCCGAGCTGTCCTTCGTCGTGAACTTGGCCTCGGGATTCGCCTTCACCAGGGCAACCACGTCCTTCGCCTTGCCGCGGAACAGGAAGGGCTCTTTATGGCCCTGCAGCGTGTAGGTCGGCGAATTGGCGATATCGACCGCGATCAGGGCCGCCGATTGACTGCCGTCCCAAACGAATTGCGCCATCTGTTTGCCATGGCCCTGCATGCCGAACGCCCTGACCTTCAGATGACCGTAGCTCACTCCACCGGCTTCCATATCAATCCTCCCGTTCAACTCGTGTTAAAGCGCAACGCGCCCAGCATTTCGCGGGCGCGCGACAGTTTGTTTGCCTGAGCCTGGGATGGTGGCGAATGCTGGCAACAAGCTTCCATGAAGGATCCGATGCCAACCGTGATGTTCTATTGCATCACGTCTCTGTTTTTCTTTCCGCGTCCCGGAAGAGATCACTGCGCCTCTCCATAGCAAGCGGCGTCAATGACCAAAGTTTGTGGCACATTCGCACGTAACTGTTACGATACCACACAGTGTATATACTTTATTCCCTGACACCCCGCAAGACTTATGAGTACAGATGGCGCCACACTCTTCTCGGGGTCAGGTCATTCATGGTTACAGTCTCGCTGGCCTTGACCCGTCGCGCTCCACCCACATTGGCGGCGGCACCACACGGAAGCCGGGCCTTGCCGTCACGGCCCCCTTGGCCCCGCCGCCGGGCGCACTAAACTGAGCCGCAAAAGGTTGCAGCGGCAACCATTGAACGTCGGCCGCCAGCCGGGCCAAACTCGGTCGCAATGGCCGCAACGACAAGACAGACGGGAGGGAAACCATGGCCAAGGCGTTCGCTTCGGCGGGGGATCTGGCGCCGAAGGCGATCTCGTTCACCGAGATCGGCCCCGGCCTCTACGCCTTCACCGCCGAAGGCGACCCCAACACCGGGGTCATCATCGGCGACGATGCGGTGATGGTGATCGACACCCAGGCCACGCCCGTGATGGCCGCAAAGGTGATCGAGTACATCCGCGCCGTCACCGACAAGCCGATCAAATACGTCGTGCTCAGCCATTACCACGCCGTGCGCGTGCTCGGCGCCTCGGCCTACGGGGCACAGCAGGTGATCGCCTCGGCCGCCTGCCGCGCCATGATCCACGAGCGCGGGGCCGAAGATTGGGCTTCGGAATACGCCCGCTTCCCCCGCCTGTTCGAGGCGGCGGACAGCATCCCCGGCCTCACCTGGCCGACCATGACCTTCGACCGCCGCATGACGGTCTATCTGGGCAGCCGCCGGGTCGACCTGATCCATCTCGGCCGCGCGCACACGGCCGGCGACATCGTCGCCTGGGTCCCGGACAGCTCGGTGATGTTCTCCGGCGACATCGTCGAATACCGCTCCGCCTGCTATTGCGGCGACGGCCATTTCGCCGACTGGCCGGCGGCGCTGGACGCCATCGCGGGTTTCCGCCCGCGCGCACTCGCGCCCGGCCGCGGCGATGCGCTCACCGGCGAGGCCAAGGTGGCCGAGGCCCTGGCGCTGACCCGCGACTTTCTGGAGAGCACATACCGCCCGGTGGCCGAGGCCGCCGCCGCCGGCCGCTCCCTGAAACAGGCGTTCGCTGCCTGCCGTGCGGCTTGCGACGCGAAATTCAGCACCTACGCCATCTACGAGCACTGTCTGCCCTTCAACGTCGCCCGCGCCTATGACGAAGCGCTGGGCATGGACACCCCGCGCATCTGGACAGCCGAGCGCGATGCCGCCATGTGGGCCGCTCTGCAGGATTGAGAGGGCACCAGAAGCTAATGAAAAATATCGCTATATTTCAATGCTATGACAAAGATTTTTGAGACACCGCTTTATCCATACGAGCGCGGCCCGGACCAGGATGCTACCGCCCCCGCCCGCCATCCGGTGATCGTCGTCGGTGCCGGCCCCATCGGCCTCGCCGCCGCCATCGACCTCGCGCAGCACGACGTGCCGGTCGTGGTGCTGGACGAGAACGACCGTGTCAGCTGGGGCTCCCGCGCCGTCTGCTATGCCAAGCGCGCGCTCGACATCTTCGACCGCCTGGGCTGCGGCGAACCCATGGTCGCCCACGGCGTCACCTGGAACATCGGCAAGGTCTTCCGCGACACCCGCCAGATCTACCAGTTCGACCTCTTGCCCGAGGCCGGCCACAAGCGCCCCGCCTTCATCAACCTTCAGCAATACCATCTGGAGCATGCGCTGGTCGCCCGCCTCCGAGACCTCCAGGGCGAAGGTCGCCCCATCGAACTCCGCGGCCGCAACCGCGTGACGGGTATCGAACCTGCCGCTGACGGCGTCCGCCTGACGGTCGACACGCCCGGCGGCCCCTATACCCTCGATGCCGACTGGCTGATCGCTTGCGACGGCGCGCTCTCGCCGGTCCGCGCCATGCTCGGTCTCGACTTCGTCGGCCGCGTTTTCGAAGACAACTTCCTGATCGCCGACGTGATCATGGACGCCCAGTTCCCGACCGAGCGCTGGTTCTGGTTCGACCCGCCCTTCAACCGCGGCCAGTCGGCCCTGCTCCACAAACAGCCCGACCGCGTCTGGCGCATCGACCTGCAACTCGGCTGGGACGTGGACAAGGAGGCCGAAAAGCGCCCCGAGAACGTCATCCCGCGCCTGAAGGCAATGCTGGGCGAGGATGTGGCGTTCGAGCTGGAATGGGTCAGCGTCTACACCTTCCAGTGCCGCCGGATGGAGCGGTTCCGCCACGGCCGCGTGCTGTTCGCCGGTGACGCCGCCCACCAGGTCTCGCCCTTCGGCGCCCGCGGCGCCAATTCCGGCGTGCAGGACACGGACAACCTGTGCTGGAAGCTGGCCATGGTGCTGGCAGGGACCGCGCCGGACACCCTGCTGGACAGTTACGATGCCGAGCGTATCCCCGCGGCGGACGAAAACATCCTGAACTCCACCCGTGCGACGGACTTCATCACGCCGAAATCCCCGGTCAGCCGCCTGTTCCGCGATGCGGTGCTGGACCTGTCAGAACGCGCGCCGTTCGCCCGCCCGCTCGTCAACAGTGGCCGCCTGTCGGTCCCCGCCGTCTACGACGGTTCGCCCCTGAACGGCCCGGACGACCCGGCCCTGCCCGTACGGACCCGCCCCGGCGCATCGGCCGCCAACGCGCCCGTCGCCGACGGCTGGCTGTTGGACCGCCTCGACGGCCGCTTCCACCTGCTCACCCTGGACGCCGACGCGCCCGACGCCCTGGTGATCGGCGGCATCCCCGTCACCCGCCTGGCACTGTCCTCTGCCGACGACCGGTCAGGCGCGCTCGCCGCCCGCTATCTGGGTGAGGCTCCGTCGGCCGTCACCCTGATCCGCCCGGACCAGCACATCGCCGCCCGCTGGCAGACCTATGACGAACCGTCCGTCCGCGCCGCCGTCGCCCGCGCCACGGCCCGCGCCTGAGAGGACCCCCGCAATGCTGACCACCGCCCCCAACCTCCCCGACCCCGACGGCTTCTACGCCGCCCTGATCGCCCTCCACGAGGGCCGCGACGAAGCCGAAAGCCAAGCCATCAACGCGCGCCTAGTCTTGATCCTGGCGAACCACATAGGCGACCGCAAAGTGCTGGCCGAGGCGATGGCGCTGGCGGCGGGGACTGACGGCAAAGGGTGACTAAGCAGCCAGCGCACGCTGCGTGGCGTGTCGATGCCCCGATGGTCACAGGTCAGGACGCAGCCCGTTCCCGTTGTCCCACGACTGCAGCCGCGGCCAGGGTTCGCATGCCCAGCCGTCGTTGTCTCTGTCGTGCTGGGCGTAATAGCCGGGTTCGCCCCGATAGGCGGGGGCCAGCCCGACGGCCCGGGCGGCTGTGCAGTTCGGCGCCGCTGCAATGTGCCTGAGCATCAGCAGGGGCGGATAGGAACTGGTGGCCATCAGGCCGGTGACCGACAGCAGCATCACGCCGCCCATGATCAGAGGTGGCCAGTGCCTGCGCCCGATCAAGCGCCGGGGCCCCGCCCGCCGCTGGCCGCGTGCTGCCGCGTTCGCAGAGCGGCTTCGCAGTCGCCTCATAGCCTGCCAGGCGCGGCGCCGGCGTCTTTCGGACGGCTTCGGAAACGGCAATACGACCATGGGCAGGCCCCTCCCGGAGCGACCGGAAGTATAGCCTTGCGCAGACTAAAGGGGGTTTAACGGGTAACGGTCTAAGGACGACCGCCCGGTCGCCTTCTGCAATCGGCACAACAACGCAGACGAACGGTTCAAGGAAAAGCAACCACGCCATCAAGTGGATTCGACGGCACGGCATGAGCCCCGCCGCATGGCGCAGATGACAGTATCGTTGCGCCCGGCTTGTCGACAACAACACTTTTGAGTACCATCCCCTTCGCAGTTCGGCGCATTTGCGGCCGATTGGCTCTCAATCGGCTGTGCCCCGACGATCCGCTTGCGGACTTGGGCGGCTGCACCCACGACCATCGGCCATGGGCCGCGATCACGTGGGAACTTCAGGCTGATCCGGTTTTTCGGATATCAGCCTGGCGCCGACTGCACCCGTGTTTGCCCGAGGCGCCGGCGGAAGTGGACTCCAGGCGATGATTGGCTCGACGTCCATGTCGTATGAGGAACATTCGTGCGCAATTCGGTGTCGCCGGACTGTGGCGGCACTGAAGTCTGCGCACTAACGGGACCGTTGGGGATGTCTGCCGGAGAGGAATTGCTCGAAGTTCTTCCAGAAAACGCCGATCCCGAGATGCGCTGGATGATGGACTACTGGATGTCCAAGCGCGGGGACAGATCGATTCCATTGCGCTCCGACATCGATCCGCTCGATTTTTACATGTTCTGGCCAACCATATACCTGCTGGAAGGGAGAGCGCTCGAAGATCTCAATGTAAAATTTGCGGGGACTGCGTATAGGAGCCTCTATGGTTTTGAGGTCACCGGCCGGAGAATCGTCGACATTATTCCAGAAGAAATGGTCCCTAAAGTGATAGAGGACTATGCTACCTGTCTAGGAAAGAGCATTCCTGTATACCGAGAGTCAAGCATGACTTGGCGGGAACGGAACGCGCCAGTTTCTTACAATAGGCTATTACTACCATTCGGGAAAAATTCACAAACCGTCAGATATATACTTGGATTCGCGATAATTTTCACGTATACGAATAAAGAAAAGATAGTATTTTAGATATTTCCCACCTTCAATCTGGCAGAAATTGGGCAAATGTCAGGCCACACTGGGGCGACTACCAGTGCGAATGAAGATCTTTAAGCATCTCCCCTATGCATGTAAAGGAATTTGACTAATGCGTTTACATGTCATTATCCTTTATTGATTTTTTCTTTCTGAACATTAACTTGAAGATCGCACTATCGTTAACTGTTCAGTCATTGACTTTTGGAATTTTGATCCGGCGACGATGATTACAGCCGGAGAACTCCGAAATGTCGTTTCTTTCGAGCCATGCGCCGATTGTCGACCATGGCCTGGATCTCGATCGGTTCCGCGATGAGGACGCTTCGTCCCTGGCCGCTCTCTTCCGCACCATCTACGGCAACGAATATCCCTCCCCTGAGGTCTACGACCCGGATTTCCTCATCCAGGCGAACCGGAAGGGGACGACCTGCTCCTATATCTGCCGTGACGGGACGGGGCGCGTGGTCGCCCATCTGGCGCTTGTCAGAAGCGCGCCCTTTGACGGTGCGATGGAGGTGGCCCAGGGGCTGGTGCACCCGGCCTACCGCGGCACCGGGCTGCTCAGCCGACTGATGGAGCTGGTGATCGCCGAAGCCGCCCGCTCGCATCAGTGCGCTACGCTGTTTGCGACCGCCGTTTGCAACCATGTCATGTCGCAGCGCTCTCTTGCCGGGGCCGGGTTCTCAGACTCCGCTTTCGAGATCGACTACACGCCATCCCGCCTCTTTGCCAAGGAACGGGCATCGCGCGGCCGGGTGGCGACGGTCTTCGCCTTCCGCTCGCTGAAGCCGGCGCCGGAGCTGCCCACTTATCTTCCGCAGGCCTATGCCGCGGTGATCACCGGCATGTTCCAAGAGACGGGCACCCAAAGGCGCTTCCTGCACCCGCGCCCTGGCCTGCCCCTGCCGGACACCTCCGTCACCGAGGTCACGGACGTGCCGACCCTCGACGTGACCAAGATCACGGTTGCCTGTGCGGGCCGCGATCTCGCCGACCGGGTTCAGCAGGTCGAAAGCCGGGCGCGCAGCAACGGCCGTGCCGTCGTGCAGGTCCTGCTCGACATGAGCACGCCGACCGTGGACGCCGCCGTCGAGAGCCTGCGGGCCGCCGGCTTCTGGTTCGGCGGCGTGCTGCCGCGATACCTGAACGCGGACGCCTTCCTGATGCAGAAGACCCTGTCGACCCCCAACTTCGACGAGGTCAAGGCGGACTCGTCCGCAGCGAAGGATCTGCTGCAGGTGGTCCAGGCGGATTGGTTCCGAGCCAACGTCTCCGTGATGGTCACGGCACCGCGGGACAGCGCAAGGCCGGTCACCCGATCGCCGTAGCCCACCGGCATCGGGCGGCGCCATCGTCGTCCAGGCCGAGGGGCAGCGGCGGACCCCACAACTCCCCTGCGCCCGGACCGCGGTGCTTGCAGACAGACCGACGACCAGGCCGCAAGCCAGGCGATCGACGCCCGCCTGCCCCATCGGCGACGATCACCGCCGGCCCGGTGCCCGCACAAGCGCAAGCTCTCAGCCGAACAGCCCGCGCCGCCGCGCTGCCTGGCACAAATGGTCAAATATTTGGCACGCGCAGCCAAAGACAGGCAGCGTCTCGTTTGCATAAACTGCCGCCTACCCGACGACCTTTAGGAAGGTCAGAGGTCGAAAACGACTGGGCGGGTTCGACTGGGCGGGTTCGTCAGACGATCACGTCCGATCCGCACGGCAATTGAGTCCCCGCGTTACTCGTACATTGCACGATCAAAGCCAAGGGAAAGGAGCAACAGGCCATGGCCAAGGCTCTCATCTTCATGCCCTTCGACCCGAACCACAGTTCGATCCAGAGATGCCGCAGCGAATACGCTAATGACGGGAAATACGAAAAGAACAAGAAAGTCAAAGAATTTCTGGTCAAGAAAGGTTACAGTGTGATGATCGAATGGTACAGCGGCAAGAAGCTTCCATATCTGCAAAGCCTCGATACCGGAGCGATCTACATCCGAGGTCATGGTATCGCAGGGGATCACTCCATCATTTCGTCCAGTCAATTGGGTGAGGAAGTTAGCTACGATACGGTCTTTGAGCGTCTGCTGGAATCCGGCTTGAAACAGACTTTCCAAGGCCACATTCACTGCTACAACTGTCACAGTGCCGAGCCGGGCAAGAAAGGGTTCAGCAAGGTCCCCTATGCACGGATGTTCGCCGATCACATGTTCTCGCGCGGCTACAAGAGCTGCAAGTTCTATGGCTATCTCGGCCCGCTCGACTCCTTCCCCAAGGACGGCAGCAAGGGCAAGGACATCTATTCGCGAGATCCGTATGCTGACAAGGGCAAACAGGAATACGGGACATGGGATGAAGCCCGCGTCTCTTTCAAGCCGACGGTGAACAACTACACCCTGACCGGCACAGTAAACGCCGCGGCTCCGTTGATCAAAGCGAACGATCCCTTGAAATCAATCAAAGTCTTGAATGTCTAATCTTGAATATCGCGTTTCTGCCGATGATGCTCGGGTCAAGATCTGACCCGAGCCCACACGTCACGGCGATGCCTGAAGGTTGCCGGGCAAAGCGGCCCTCGCATCCTCGCCGCTGTCCGAGATCACCTGTCTGGGGAAGCCCGGCTTAACTGGTTCCCCGGTTGAGAGAGTGCGGCTCGGAAGGGAGCGTACGATCGTGGTAAATTGGCTCAGCCAGGTGGGCCGGTCATGCGGCCGCGGATCCGGGAGACGCTGAGATGCAGGTCATCAAGGATGGCGACCTTTACAAGATCGCGCGCATCACCGGCCCGACCCACAATTTCCTTGCTCTCAGATTTGGCCTAACCGCCGGACCGACGCCACGCGTCGAAGCCCTGGCCTCCCGTTCCGGCGCGCGACTGGACGGAGATGCGCTTGGCGGTGAGGTTGAGAAGGGGGTCGCAGACGCCAATCAGCGATTGGGGACGTCATATCAGGTCGATCTCATTCAGTTCGTACCCGACGACACACCGCCGGAAACGGCCTACCGCGGCTTGGCGGAGAGGATCACAGAGGCGATGCACCGCGGCCAGTCGGATGGAAGCGCGGACGCTGACCCGACTTGACCGTTCGTCCGGAAATGATCCGATTCAGACATTCAAGTTGGCGACCGCCGGCCCGATAATCCAAATCATGGGGAATGAGATACGGCTTCCAAGCTATAGGCTGCGGTCGCATCGTCCCAGACCAGCCGCTCCCGGCAACCAGCAAGCCAGTCCCTCAGGCGCTTTTCGGCTATGGATCCCCGTGTCCACACCCGAGGGTGCTTCTTCAGGTCTTCAGGCAGGGGCAGGGCGCTCGCCAACGCGTCGTAAGGCGCCACCAGGCAGTATCCGGCCCCATGGTCAAGCACGATCGGCTCGACAGGCAACGCGTCAATGATGGCGTCGGCCGCATCGATGTCGCCCGCCAGCAGCCGAAGAGCCGCAATAAGCGGACGCCATCCCGGATCGTCGACGTAGTCGCCCAGAGAATCGGTCACCTGCGCGATATAGATGCGATAGGCGACGAAAATGTCCTCGTCGGTAGGCGGCGCGAATTCCGGCACGGATCCACCCGGCCTGGCGACGCAGGAAAGCAGCCGCCGACGCTGATAGCCAAGCCGCTTGAGGCCGTCGTCAGGTTCCGGTGTCCCTTCCCGGCTATTGCCGCGGCCGAGAAGCGCGGAAAGAACCGTCTTCAACATTGTGCACGCCCGATATGATGGCCCGAGCAGCGACATTGGCACTGTTGCCCACGTGTTTCCCAGACAGTAGCCGGCCGGTTGAGCCAACGCAGCAAGATTGGGATGCGGGATCCACCCTGGAGCACCCAAGCTTCGCTCGGTTTCACGATCCTCCGGTGCGATGCGGTGCTGGCCGTGTTCGGGGCCGACGAGCTTCGGGTGGTCGGTGGCGAACCCCAGACCCTGTCGGAGACGCCGCAGACGGAGCATCGCCGACAAGCACGATTGGGAAGCTCAGGTTCGACCGCTCATGGCACGAGGCGGTCGACCTAGCCGGGCCAGATGGATCAATTCCACCTCCTGAAGCAGGCCATTGCGATCCCATTGCCCACGTTGTTGCACCGGCATCGACAACATGGCCCCGGTAGCATGGCGAACCTTCCACCAAGAGGAGGAGATAGACCATGCACGCTGAGTAAGCGTCCGGCGAGGGTGCTCTTGTTTAAGGGCGCATGATCCCGATCCTGTTCGATCGTGAGGTCGGCAGGTGTTCTGCGCCGCCGGCAAAGGCCGCTGAGCGCAGTACCAAGGCTGAGTTCAGCGGCCCCGAGATCCCTCTGCCGGGTTCGCGCTGAAGATCGCAACCTTGTTGCCCACGGGATCGCGGAGGTATCCGACATAGAAGTGATCGCCGTACTCGGCCCGGAAGCCGGGAGCACCTTCGTCGGAGCCGCCCGCCTCAAGGCCGGCTGCGTGAAGGGTGCGGACCATCTCATGCGTTTCGGCTTGGAAGGCCGTCATGGAGCCGTTGCCAACGGTCGCCTCTTTCCCGTCGTATGGCCTCCCAACGTACACCGCGGCGGGGCCGCAGGACCGGCCGGGCACATCCGGAAAGGTGAATTCGATGCCGTTCGGCACTTCCTTCTTCCTGTAACCGAGCGGGGTCAGGATGGCCGTGTAGAACCGCCCCGAGAGCGGGATATCGTTGGAACCAACCCTGATGTAGCTCAGCATGCAGTCGCTCCTGTCTGCACCGTGGGCCCCCTCAGGCTCGAAGCGTGCCTCCGTTTGGGGCAACTGTACCCAAGGGCTCTGCCCTCGCGCGCTACAAAGTGGGCGTCCGGCGAAGGCGCTCTGGCTGGCTGATGGTAGACCCTGTCACTCTGCCGCGGCAGCGTAACGCCGGGGCATACGTTCGTCGATCCGGGTGATCTTGTGCTCGGCGATCCGGCCGAGGGCATAGGTCAGCCAGGCCTGCGGATCGATGCCGTTGAGTTTGGCGGTCTCGATCAGGGTGAAGGCGATCGCGGCAGCCTTGCCGCCGCCCGCTGATCCGGCGAACAACCAGTTCTCGCGATATGGGGTCACGATATGGGGTCAGGTCTTGCACTGCCATGTACCTGCAGCCATTTGCCGGTGGAGATTGACCGGAAGTCGGAGCAGGCGGAGGGTGGGCGCCACCACGCAAGAGGACGATCCATGGTCTCGAAGACGACCCTCACCGCAAAGAACCTGGAAGCCCTCGGAGCGGAGCGCCTGGCCGCTCTGCTGCTTGAGATCAGCGACGGGAACGCTGCTGCCAAGCGAAAGCTGCGGTTGGAGCTCGCAGGCGCGCAAAGCCCGGGCGCGCTTGCCAAGGAAGTGCGCAAGCGGCTCACGACGATCGCGCGGTCGCGCTCGTTCGTGGACTGGAAGGGCGTCAGGGCCCTGGCGGCCGATCTCGAAATCCAGCGCCGCGCCATCGTCGAGACGGTGGTCAAGGCCGACCCGAAAGATGCCCTGGACCTGTTGTGGCGGTTCATGGCCTTGGCCGGGCCCGTCTTCGACCGATGCGACGACGGCGGCGAGGCCGTTTCAAACATCTTTCATCAGGCCTGCCGGGACATCGGCGACGTGGCGACGAAGGCTGAGGCCGATCCCCGCGCGCTCGCAGACCGTGCCTTCGACGCCCTCGGCGCCAACAACTATGGCCAGTTCGACGACCTGGTCTGCGTTCTGGCGCCGGCGCTGGGCCAGGCGGGGCTGGAGCATCTGAGGCAGCGCATGACGGATCTGTCGAACGTGCCGGTGCCGAAACCGCCCGAGAAGGACCGTGTGACGATCGGCTGGAGCTCCTCCGGGCCGATCTACGAGGACGAGATCGCCGAACGATCTCGGCAGAGCACCGTCCGCCTGGCGCTGCAGGACATCGCCGATGCCCTGGGCGATGTCGACGCCTTCATCGCGCAGTACCCGGAAGAAACGCGAAAGGTGCCGACGATCGCTGCTGAAATCGCGCGGCGTCTCTTGGCCGCCGGCCGGGCGGAGGAGGCGTGGCGGACGATCGAGGCAACCGTGCATCCGAGAGGCAGCCGCTGGAACTGGCCGGATTTCGAGTGGGAAGACGCGCGGATGGACGTGCTCGACGCTCTCGGACGGGCGGACGAGGCTCAGGCCGCGCGCTGGGCGTGTTTTGAGCGATCTCTCTCCGCACCCCACCTCCGTGCCTATCTGAAGCGGCTTCCCGAGTTCGACGACGTCGTGGCTGAGGAAAAGGCCCTCGACTACGCCCAAGCGCGCCGGAACCTGCCCGAGGCTCTGTACTTCTTGGTCGCATGGCCCGCACTGGACCGCGCGGCGGATCTCGTGCTCCAGCGCCACCGCGAGCTGAACGGAGATGACTACGAGATCCTGACGCCGGCCGCCGAAGCGCTCGCCGCAAAACATCCCCTTGCCGCTACGGTGGCGCTGCGGGCGATGATCGATTTCTCTCTCAAGAACGGCCGGTCCAGCCGATACAAGCATGCCGCGCGCCATCTGTTGGAATGCGCGAGCCTGTCATCGGCGATCCCGGATTTCGGGCCGTTCGAGACGCAGGCCACCTATGAGGCCGGACTGCGCCGCGCGCATGGGAGGAAGAGCGCGTTCTGGAGCTTGATCGGCTGAGCATTCCGCGACGGCGCCTCCACGGCCTCCCAAGAACCGCTTCCGCATCGTTCGATCCGGCCCCCCCCCGGCGGCCAGTTCCCGCCGCAACAGTCGACTACGGTGACAGTTTCCTAAATGGGCATCACCCGATAGGCGCCGCGGCCGCGGCGTAACCACCACCGACAACGCTGCGCCAGAGCGCCCCAGCAATTGCTGGCTGATGAACCAAGACGGACTATCTCGCAAAGTAATCAAGCCCAATCGACATAGCAGTCGTACCCTGTATCTGGCTTCTCGTCCCAGTCCTTCATTGCGGCGGCCCGAGCTTCGATACCCGCTCGTTCGGCCGCCATCACCAGAGACTTGGTTTGGAAGTACTCATCTTCGCCTGCCAACCGCAAATGAGATTGTAACTCCATTGCTTGCTCGGCAGTGAGGCCTTCCAGCCACGCCTCTAGATGGCTCACAGCAAATTCCGCAGCATCCTGAGCTTCTCGCCATTCTTGCGCAATAATACTAAAATCATAGCCATGAATTGAAACAGACTTTGTCAATATACCAATGCTCCTAGTATCCCCTTTTTTGGTATTTAGATTATAGACTCTTCGTTCGATTGTCATTCTATGCAATCTCCATGCATGAGCCGCCAATCCACGTTATTGCTCAAACGGATATCCACGCACACGGTCGCCCTAACGCAACGATTCCCTCACGTCGCAACCGGACAGCGCCGCCAATGATCTCAGTCGGGATTCCCCAGGTGACCCTGCTCTTGGCTGAAACGATGGCCGTGGTCCGCTCTGAACACAACCGGCGATTCAATACCGTCTCGGAGAACACGCGACTGCGCGCGGTTCGAGCGTGGATTACGGTGACAGTTTACCAAATCCACCTACTGTCCGTGCACCTGCTTGGTCTTCGGGCCGCGCGTCTTTGGTTTCGGCGGCCTGCCCGTCGCCGTCTCAAGCGCGTCGAGCCACTTGTCCTCGCCGATCGGCCGGCCGGTCGTCTCCGACTGGCGAAGCCTCCGGTATGCCGCCGCTACGGCAGCACTGGCGTCGGCGCCCAGGAACGCCGCAAAGTCGCCATAGCGCTCAAGGATCGGCGTAACTCCCACAGGCCGGTCATCTCTACACGACACGTGCGCGGCAGCGCTTGACCACTGCCAGTCCCAGGCCCGCTCAACCAGCCTGGCGCGCACCGGATTGAGCGACACATAGCGCACGGCATGGCCAAGATGCGCTTCATCCATCACGACCGAGCCAAAACGCCCCTGCC
>JANQQD010000036.1 GCA_028285185.1 Anaerolineae bacterium
GATTGGCGAGTGCGCCGGAGGCGAGGTCGTCGGCCAGCGCGTCGCTCAGCCAATAGGCGACGTCTTCGACATCCTGGTTGTTGTTGCCGTCTTCGTTGAGGAAGCGGCCGTTCTTGATGTCGAAGCCGATATGGTAGGCGCCGTCGAATACGGTGTTGACGGCGTTGCGGGCATAGAGGGTTGTGGTCGCACCGTCGTTCTGGACCAGGTGGAAGCCCCATTCGTTGCCGCCTTCGTCATCGCCGTGCAGGTCGACGAAGCGGGCATGCAGATCTGCGTCCGACTGGATGAAGCGATTGACGTCGTACAGATCGGCGGCGTTCAGGGTGCCGTCATTGGCGACGCCCGTCGCCTTGATGGCATCGATGATGATGTGGTTGATGCCGTCGGCCGCCTCCGCACCGCCGGAGATATCCTCCAGCGGGATGCGATGGTTCAAACCCGGATCCTGCACGATCACAGACACCCATGCATCCAGCCCCGTGCCCGTGGTGCCCACCACTGGCGACTGTTCGGCAAAAAGGGGACTCTCTTGCGAAGTCGTCATGAGCTGACCTCTTCCTGGCGCGTGAGTCCGCAGTCCCGGAGACCACGTCTCCAGGCACTCGGAGTCCTGTTGCAAAGGCTCGGGCGGTCAGCGGGTGCTTGGGTCCTGCGCGCTAAGCGCGATCGATTGCAGGTAAATCCACTGCCAACCTCGAGGCACGTCGCGGAACCGGCTGGTCTTTCTTGACGTAACCTCAGCTCCAAACGAGCAGCAATTGCAATATTGCGGTGAGTAGTAAAGAGTGCAACAAATTTTTATTTAAGAACTTCTCAACAAAAGTCGATACAGCATTTCATATTATCAAAGTGTATTCTCGAATATATCAGTTACATTTTTGAGTACATTGCAGATTGTCCGGAAGTCCGAAGATGGTCGGTTGAATCTCCACGCATTTAGGTAAATATGGCGGCCTGTCGGCGAGGATTGTTTGGGCGATTCGGTTCCGCGGGTAAGGGCGAGCGCGAGCGCGTCGGCCTAAGCGGTTGAGCAGAACGCGGGCCACGGCGACACCGAATGCCCACACGGTCCATGCGTTCTCTCGTGACATGTTGCCCCTTCCCCGGACATACTTGTTGTCAGTCGACGCCCTGTACCCCATGGTTCCGGCCGACAAGACAAGGGCGTGGCGACTGCCGGCCGGCGCTGGATGCCGGAGCGGCAAATAGGAGACTCAACTATCTTGTCGCTGTCGCTGCCCGCCACTACGCTGCGGCGGCTTGTCGCGAGCGTTTAAGGCGGTGCATCGCCGGGCTTGCGACGCACGGTTGACCCAAGGGAGCGCGCTGCACCCATGATATCGATCCGTTCACGGGGCCGGGCATTAGGTGGTGTCGGCTGTCTTGCCTTGACGCTTGCGCTTGCGCTGGCCGCCTGCGACGAACCCCAGCAGGCCGGAGGCCAGGCCGCGGCACCGCCGCCAGCCGTCACCGTACAGCCGGTTGAGCGGCGCGAGATCCTGGAGACCGTGGAATTCCTCGGCAAGGTCGACGCCATCGACCGGGTTGAGCTGCGCGCCCGCGTGCAGGGCGAATTGATGGAGCGGCGGTTCACCGAAGGTGCGGCCGTCCAGCAGGGTCAGATCGTCTTCATCATCGATCCGGCCCCGTTCCAGGCCAGCGTGGATCTGGCGCAGGCCAATCTTTCCAGTGCCCAGGCGGTTCAGGTTGAAACGGCGGCCGCGCTGGCCCGGGCGGAGACGCTGATCGCCCGCGGCAATATCAGCGAGGCGGCGCTGGACGAGGCGCGGGCGGCAGCCCTTCAGGCCGATGCCAGCGTTCAGGCGCGCCAGGCGGAGATCGCGACGGCGGAGATCCAGCTGGGATATACGCGCATCATCGCCCCGATCGCCGGCCTGATGGGCCGGTCGGAATTCAGCGTCGGCAACCTGATCGGCCCCGAAAGCGATGTGCTGGCCACCGTGACCTCGATGGACCCGATTTATGTGCTGTTCACCGTCAGCGAGCGGGACATCGTCACCTGGCGCCAGCAGGCGGTCGCCGAGCAGCAGGAGCAGCATCTGGGCGATATCCGCGTGCGCCTGCGCCTGAACAACGGCACCCTGTTCGAACAGGAAGGCCAGCTGAACTTCGTTGCCAGCGAAGTCGATGCAACCACGGGCACCGTGGAGGTGCGGGCGGAGTTCCCCAACCCCAACCGTATCCTGCTGCCCGACCAGTTCGTCACCGTGCTGATCAGCGGGCAGGAACCGGAAGACCGGCTGGTGGTGCCGCAGGCGGCGATTCAGCAGGACCAGCAGGGCCGGTTCGTGCTGTCCGTCGACGCCGACAACCTGGTGCAGGTGCGGCGGGTCACCATGGGCACGCGCGACGGCTCCGACTGGGTGGTCGAGGGCGGCCTGGACGAAGGCGAACTGATCATCGTGGAGGGGATGCAGCGGGTGCGGCCCGGCGCGGAGGTGACGCCGACGGGCACGGGCGCCCAGGCCGGCACACCGGGCTAACCGATCATGCTCTCCGCCTTCTTCATCGACCGGCCGAAATTCGCCTTCGTCATCTCCATCGTACTGACGATCGCGGGTCTGGTCGCCCTGTCCGTGCTGCCGGTGTCGGAGTTCCCGGATATCTCGCCGCCGCAGGTGTCGGTCACCGCAAACTATCCGGGCGCCAATGCCGAGGTGGTCGAGCAATCGGTGGCCCAGCCCATCGAGGCGCAGGTGAACGGCGTCGACGACATGATCTACATGTCGTCCACCAGCTCCAACAACGGCACCTACAGCCTGACCGTGACCTTCGAGGTGGGGACCGACCCGGACATCGCCTCGGTCAACGTGCAGAACCGGGTGACGCGCGCACTGTCGTCGCTGCCGGAAGAGGTGCAGCGCCAGGGCGTGACGACGAAGAAGCAGTCGTCGTCCATGCTGATGGTGATCGCGCTCTATTCGCCGCAGAACACCTTCGACGATATCTTCATCAGCAACTACGCCAGCATCAACATTCGCGACGAGGTGCTGCGCATCAATGGCGTGGGCGAGGCGGAAGCCCTGGGCGTGTCCGACTACGGCATGCGCATCTGGATCGACCCCGACCGGCTGACCAGCCTGGGCCTGACATCCGGCGATGTGGTCAGCGCCATCCGCAGCCAGAACATCCAGGCCGCCGCCGGTCAGATCGGCGCGGCCCCGGCGTTGCCGGAGCAGCAATACCAGTACACCATCCAGGCCCGTGGCCGGCTTGTGGATGCGGAGGAGTTCGGGCGCATCATCATCCGTGCCAATCCCGACGGATCGTTGGTGCGCATCAGCGACGTCGCGGATGTGGAACTGGGGGCCGCGACCTATTCGGCGGCGGCGCGGGTGAACGGCGGCGCCGGCGCGCTGATTGCGGTCTATCAGGCGCCGGACGCCAACGCGATTGCCGTGGCGGACGCCGTCTATCAGACCGTCGAACGCCTTTCGGAACGGTTCCCCGACGACCTGGAATACTCGATCTTCTACGATACGACCCGGTTCGTGAACGAGACGATCGAAGAGGTCGTGATCACGCTGGTCATGGCCTTCGTGCTGGTCGTGCTCGTCGTCTTCCTCTTCCTGCAGGACTGGCGGTCGACGCTGATCCCGACGCTCGCCATTCCGGTCTCGCTGATCGGCACCTTTGCCGTCCTCTTGGCGCTGGGCTTCAGCGCCAACACGATCTCGCTGTTCGCGCTGATCCTGGCGATCGGGTTGGTCGTCGACGACGCCATCGTCGTTGTGGAGAACGTGCAGCGGATCATGGCCGAAGAAGGCCTGGACTCGCGCGCCGCGACCCGCAAGGCCATGAAACAGGTGACCGGCCCGGTGATCGCCACCACGCTGGTGCTGCTGGCCGTGTTCGTGCCAACCGGCTTCCTGCCGGGCCTGACGGGGCGCATGTATCTGCAGTTCGCGGTGACGATCTCGGTCGCCGTGGTCATCTCCTCCATCAACGCGCTGACTTTGAGCCCGGCGCTCTGCGCCACGCTGTTGAAGCCACCCAGCGGAAAGACATCGCCGGTGTTCCGGCCGTTCGAATGGACGCTCAACCGCAGCCGGTCGGGCTATCTCGGGGCCGTGGGGCTGCTGACGCGCCGGGCCGTCTTCTCGGTGGTGCTGCTGGGTGGTGTCCTGGGCGGCACATACGTGCTGTTCGGCGCCGTGCCAACCGGGTTCGTGCCCTATGAGGACCGCGGCGCCTTCTTCATCGATGTCCGTCTGCCAGACGCCGCATCGCTCAACCGCACCGAAGAGGTGCTGATCCAGGTTGAGGACATCCTGGCCGAGACGCCGGGGGTTGAGAACGTGCTGTCCGTGGCCGGCTACAGCTTGTTGGGCGGCGGCGTGCAATCCAACGGCGCGCTGGTGATCGTCGTGCTGGAGGAATGGGACGAGCGGGATTCGCCCGAACTGGGCATCAATGCGATCCTGCAACGATTGCGCGGCCAGCTCTGGGGGATCGCCGCGGCGAACGCGGTGCCGTTCAACATTCCGCCCATTCCGGGCCTGGGGGCGACCGGCGGTTTCGAGCTTGTACTTCAGGACCGTGGGGGCCGGACGCCGCAGGATCTGGCGGCCACGTCGCGCGGCCTGATATTGGCGATGAACCAGAATCCGGTGACCGACAATGTGTTCACCACCTTCAGCGCCGATGTGCCGCAAATCCTGGTCGACGTGAACCGGGACCTGACCCAGACCTACGGCATCCCGGTTTCGACCGTGTTCGAGACGCTGCAGACCAATCTTGGCTCGCTCTATGTCAACGATTTCAACCTGTTCGGCCGGGTCTACCGGGTGCTGGTGCAGGCGGAGCCGCAATATCGCACGCGGCCGGAAGACGTCGACCGCCTGTATGTGCGCTCCGCAGCCGGCGAGATGGTGCCCGTCCGCAGCCTGATCGATATCGAGCCCATCCTGGGGCCCGAGGTTCTCAAGCGTTACAACATGTTCCGGTCCGTCACCGTGAACGGCGAGGCGGCGCCGGGCTTCAGTTCCGGCCAGGCGATCGCGGCAGCCAACCAGGTGGCGGGCGCTACCTTGCCTGAGGGCTACACCACCGAGTGGACCGGCCAGTCCCTGCAGGAAATCCAGGCGACGGGCCAGACCGGCATGATCCTCGCCTTCGCCGTCTTGTTCGCCTACCTGTTCCTGGTGGCGCAGTACGAAAGCTGGTCGCTGCCGATCTCGGTGATGCTATCGGTCTCCGTGGCCCTGCTGGGCGCGCTGGCCGCGTTGGCGCTGACCGGCATCGACAGCAATGTCTATGCCCAGATCGGCTTCGTCATGCTGATCGGCCTGGCGGCGAAGAACGCCATCCTGATCGTGGAGTTTGCCAAGGAACAGCGCGAAGACGGCCTGTCGATCCTGGAGTCTGCGATCTCGGCCTCACGCCTGCGCTTCCGCGCTGTGTTGATGACCGCGATCTCGTTCCTGCTGGGCATCTTCCCGCTGGTCGTGGCCTCTGGCGCGGGGGCCGCCAGCCGCCAATCCATCGGCATCCCGGTCTTCGGCGGCATGCTTCTGGCCACGGTCGTCGGCATCATCTTGATCCCGGGCCTGTTCGTCGTCTTCCAGACCCTGCGCGAACGCCTGACCGGCTGGCGGCCGCGGGCTGAGAAGGCGGCGACGGTGCCGCAGGAAGCGGGAGAGCAGGCGGCGGCGGATTGAGATGCCATACCCCGGAGCCTCCGAGACTGCACGGCGCTAAGCCGGCGAGTCTGAGGTCTAAGCAATCAGTCTGAGCGCCGGTAGAGTTGTGTCAGGCGAACGCTGGAGCCGTCAGGAGCCTTGTTCACCTGCAGCACTGCCATGAGCGATCCATCGTCGGAGACACGCCGGCGGGCATACGCCACTTCAACGTTGTCGACGACCACCGAACTATCAAGGGTTTGAGCGTTGATATGAGTGTATGACACACGGCTGTCAGGCGGCCCATCGGATGGCCGTAACCTGCCGTCAATTGGCCCGCCGAACGCTAACGAATCCTCTCGACCATTCTGTAGCCAGCTTATTGTGAAATGGACCTCATTGTTCCGAACGATGATTTCATACCGCGCCCGTTCGGGGGCATTGCCCACCTCGTAAAAGCAGAGTTCTGGGACTAAGTCCCAAGCTCCCTCGTAGCTTCGTTCGCCCATTGAGTTCGCTCGCCACATCCGACTTGCCACGTTGAAGACGCAACTGCTTGAGTTGCCCGGTCTCAATCGCTGGCAGCAACCCGCAGCACCGGTTGAGCACTTTCGGCTGCGATCACCTGCGCATCTTCATCTATCAGCGCCGCTTGGACCGCCTTGCCTGTTGTCACGTCCACGATAGCGACCGGTCCTGGCGCTCCAAGAATGAAACCCTCACTCCACTGTGTCAGGGCAATGAAGGCAGTGGTCAGGCCTCGCCCCTTCTGCGTCAACGTGTACGCCTGTCTCTGCCGGTCGCCTGCTTCCTGATAGGCCCGCTTCTCAAGACAGCCGCGCTCGACCAGCTTTGCCAGGCGGTCCGACAGGATAGATCGCGGAATGCCAAGGTCGGCCCGCATGTCGTCGTATCGCATCACTCCGTAGAAGGCTTCGCGCAGGATGAGCAAGGACCATCGGTCTCCGATCTCTTCTGCAGCCAACGCGAAGGCGCAAACATCCACCGGAACGGGCGCCCGATGCCGCAGCGTTCGGGGGAGCTCTGAGTTTGACATGTGGACCTAGATAGCTTACTTATGCCTAAGTTCAAAATTAAGACTCAGCTCGGACCAGCATCGATCGTACGCAACCGTCAGGAAGGTCCAAATGGCCCGAAACTCGGCCTTGCTTCTCAAGGTGGCGCTTGGATTGAACCTTGCCCTTTCCATGGTTTCCGGCCTCGTGGCGGTGCTCTCGGGAAGCACAGTCGCGGGGATGGTTGGTGCGCTTCCAGCGTGGGCGATATCCGGCATCGGGGTTGGGCTCATCGCATTCTCGGTCGGCATAAGCTGGACGCTCGCACGGATCCGCATCGGTTACGCGCTCCTGATCTCGGGCCTGGATTTCCTGTGGGTGTTGACCACGCTGCCGCTGACCTTCATCCCCGGCCTTCTGACGCCTGTGGGCACGACAACAATCGTCCTCTTGGCCCTGGCGGTTGGGGGGCTCGGTCTCCTGCAACTTGCAGGGATCCGGGCAATACTCAGCGAAGGTGCGGAGCCGGGTCAGTTCCGTCACCGCATTCGCGTGGGCAGTTCCAGTGACCCTGAAAAGCTCTGGCGCGTCATCCGCGACCTAGGGGCGATATCGCGCTACAGCGCCGGGCTCAGCGCGTCACGGCTCGACGGTGGTCCCGCAGCCGCCCTGGGAACGGTCCGCGTCTGCACCAACACTCAGGGCCAGAGTTGGGCGGAAGAGGTCGAAACGCTGGACGACGATGCGCGCCTAGTGTCATTCCGTTTCCGCTCCGAGGCTAAGGATTTTCCCTTTCCGTTGGCTGCACTTTCGGGCGGTTGGGCCGTCACGCCCGATGCTGAGGGTGGCGCGTTCGTCGAAGTCTGGTGGCTCGTTAGGCCCAAGCTGCGCCATGGCGGCTGGTTGATTGTCGCTTTGATGACAGTCTCGCTGGATCGCAGCTTCCCAGCGATCATCGCCGCTATGGAAGCCGACGCGCTGGGTGCCCGCGCGCCAGCTCATAGCCGTACGCACGCACTTTCCTACTGTTGAACCGCAAACGTCGCTTTGTCCCTATTGCAGCCTTCCGCACAAATCGACCCGATGCCCACTCCTGGCACGATCCAGCAGAACCGGTCGCCGACATCCGCGACGGCTTCACCCCTGGCTGCGGATATTCGCCTCCTACGCGTCCGAATGTGAGATCTCCAGGATCTCTGACAGGTTTGAGATATGCCAGAGGTGGCCCGCGTTCGGCACTACGTGCAGGTGGCTCCCCTTGACCAGAGCATTCAGGCGACGCGCCATTTCCTTAGGCGTGCTGCGATCATCGTCACCCGTCCAGACACGGGTCTCGACAGTGATGTCCCCAAGGTCGAAATCCCAGGGCTTGACCTGGTTGCGGATGTCCTGTGCCAGACCCTTGCCGGAGCCGGCCGGGTAGGCGTCGCGGCCGGCGGCGATCAGGACAGCGCGGACATGCGGACGCTCGAGGTCGCGTTGGTCGGGCAGGGAGAGCTTCTTCCTCGACCGGTCGAGCAGGCGTTCCATGCGGTTGCGGCAGAGCCTAGCGATCAGCCAGGCGTTCAGTCGGTTCAGGAATGGCAGGTTTCGGGCGATCCAATAGACCGTCCGGTTCGTGCGGTTCACCTTTGCCAACAGGCCGGCATCGAAAGGCGCGGTCGACGAGACGGCGATCACCCTGTCGATCATCGTTCCTAGCATGGCGCCTGCGCCGAGGGCGTAGCCGCCTCCCGCAGAGACGCCCAGGACGCTGAATCGCTCCAGCGAGAGATGTCTGGCCAGTTCCTGCAGCGCGGGCGCAAGCCCCGCATATCCGGTTTGCCAGAACTCGCTGAACCCGTATCCGGGGCGGTCGACGGCGATGAACCGCCACCTCTCCGACTGCAGGAAATCCGGGAAGCCGAACCAGTATCGGGCTGAGCCGGGGGACCCGTGGATCAGGAAGACCGGTTCCCCGCCGGGATTGCCGTACTCGACGAACCAGAGCGTCTTGCCGCTAGATAACCGCAGGTCCCGATAGGGGTAGTCTGAATGGCGGCGCGACTCAGTGGTCATGGAATCCGACGCCTTCGCCCGTGGTTCTCCACCACCAGAGATTGTGGTTCACAGCGCCGGGATATGCAACCGGCTTCCCTGTTCCGCCGGGAAGCCGTGCGGCGGAGGGGCAGCTTGCCGTTAGCCGCGTCCGTCCAGGCGCTCTTTGGCCATCTTCAGGATGCCGGCGCGCTTGTAGGGCGAATAGGACTGCCAGTCGGCGATTTCCCATGCCGTGCGTCCGCAGCCCTGGCAGATGCCGTCTTCGAACCGGCAGATGTCGATGCAGGGGGCGTCGACGGTCGGCGTTCTCATCGGTAGCGATGCCCTCTTTGGCGGCCTGACGGCCTTGCCGGTTACCCTACCGCTTTCCCGTCCTCGACCCAATCGCCGCGTTCAAGTGTCTCGTGCGCTGTCTCTTCCAAGGCGGCGAGCCAGGCATAGTGCGGGTGAGCCCCGGCTCGGCGGAGGGATGCGGCCTTGGCCGCCACGCGAGGGCGGTCCGTCGGCTGGCAGTCCGTGCCGTCGCCCAAGACGCCCCAGGGAAGCCAGTGTGTGGTCTGCAGAATCGTAGCCGCGCCCATGACCGTTCGTCTCGTTGCCTGAACAGTGTCCAGCCTATGCGATCCCGTAAAACATATCAACATAAAGATATATTTATGTATGCGGGTCTGCGGCCTGCATCCGGCGGTATCGGCGAATGGACTCCCAGCTGAAAACCGCCAGTGCGCTCCAGATCAGGGCGAAGGTGGCGAGGTGGCTGAGCGTGAACGCCTCACCGAAGACTGCTACGGCCAGCAGGAACTGCATGGACGGCGCCAGGTACTGCATCAGGCCGACGGTCGAAAGGTTCAGCCGCTTGGCGCCGTGCATGAACAGCAACAGCGGCATGCCGGTCATGAATCCGGACAGGATCAGCAGGGCGGAGAACTGCCAGTCGATCAGGAAATGGCCGTTGCCCGATGTCTCCAGCACGACGATCACCGCCAGCGCGGCCGGCGTCAGCAGCGCCGTTTCCACCATCAGCCCCACCTGCGGGTCGATGGCCGCCTTCTTGCGCACCAGCGCGTATGTTCCGAAGGAAAAGGCGAGCGCCAGCGACAGCCACGGAAACGTGCCGTAGCCGACCAGCGGCACGGCCACCCCGGCCGCGGCCAACGCGACCGCCACGCCTTGCCAGCGGCTGAGCCGTTCGTGCAGGAAGAGCATGCCCAAGAGCACGTTGACCAGCGGGTTGATGTAGTAGCCGAGGCTGACCTCCAGCACGCGCTCAGCCAGGATGCCCCAGATGAACAACAGCCAGTTCAGCGTGACCAGACAGGTGCTGAGCAGATAGACCGGCAGCCGCCGCACCTGCCGCAGGACCGTCAGCGCCTCGCCCAATCGGCCCATGGCGGCGGTGATGGGGATCATCAGCACCAGGGTCCAGACGATCCGCTGGGCCAGGATCTCCAGCGCTCCGGCCTGTTCCACGGCCTTGAAGTAGATCGGCGACAGGCCCCAGATGAAGAAGCCGCCGAAGGCCGCAGCCAGGCCTATCTGCGTTTCCCGGTGCCGCTGGGCGAGGCTGGCCGGAGGGGAAGCACTCTCCGCCATTGAAAGTCTCGAGGGCGTACTGAAAAGGAAAAAGGGCGGCCCCGCAGGACCGCCCTTCCGCAGCCCTGTTGGGCTGCCGGTGTCTGGTGCGGTCGCTTACGCTTGAACCTGGGTGGCGATGCCGCGGGTGTTCAACAGCTCCATGAACTCGCCGGTCTGGTACATCTCCCGCACGATGTCGCAGCCGCCGACGAACTCACCCTTCACATAGAGCTGAGGGATCGTCGGCCAGTTGGAGAAGTCCTTGACGCCCTGACGCAGGCTCGGGTCGGTCAGGATGTCGATCCCCTTGAACGGCACGCCCAGATGGGTCAGCACCTGCACGACCGCGGCGGAGAAGCCGCATTGCGGGAACACCGGCGTGCCCTTCATGAAGAGGACGACGTCGTTGTCTTCGATCTCGGCGCTGATCCGATCCTTCACCGCGCTGTCCATAGTTCCTGTCTTCCTTCCTGATCCGTAGCAGGTCTGAGGCCCGGCCTCAGGGTGTCTCCGTGTCTCGCCTTGGTATCGGCGTCTCAAGCGTCGGGTGGCGATGTCTGCAGGGCCAGCGCATGCAACTCGTTGCCCATGCGCCCCTGCAGGGCCTTGTACACCATCTGATGCTGCTGCACCCGGGTGATGCCCCGGAACGATGCGCTGGTCACGTACGCCGCATAGTGGTCGCCGTCGCCCCGAAGGTCCTCGATCCGCACCTCCGCATCAGGGATCCCATCCTTGATGAGACGGACGATTTCCGCCGGATCCATCGCCATGTCGCAGCCTTCCTCTCTTTTGACACACAAATGCGAGCCGACAACTATCCCGCTTCGGCCACTCCGGCCATATAAGCGGGGAGCCATCGCTCGTTGGCGTGCCGCAATTTTCCAAGGGATATGGCGTTCTGGCCGCCGAGTGTCAACGCGTTGCCGCCGGTCCGCCCGATCGTCGTGGCGGCGATTCCGGCCTCTGTGGCGCGCGCCAGAACGGCATTCGGGTCGTTCGTCGCCACCACATAGCGGCCCTGGTCTTCGCCGAACAGCCAGGCGGCAAGCGGCACGGCCTCCGGTGCACTCAGGTCGGCGCCGACGCCGCCGGCCATGGCCATTTCCGCCACGGCGACATAGAGGCCGCCGTCCGATATGTCATGGCAGGCGGTGACCAGCCGGTCCCGGATCAGGCCACGGACCAAGTCGCCGGTGGCCCTCTCTGCGGCCAGATCGATGGGTGGCGGCGGTCCGGCCTCAAGGTCATGCACCTCGCGCAGGAATAGCGAACAGCCGAGATGCCCCTCCGTGCTGCCGATCAGGATCAGCGTCTCGCCTTCCCCGACCAGCGCCAGGCCGCAGCGCCGGGACACATCGTCCAGCAGGCCGACGCCGCCGATCGTGGGCGTGGGCAGGATCGCCTCGCCGTCGGTCTCGTTGTAGAGCGAGACGTTGCCGGACACGACCGGGAAGTCCAGGGCACGGCAGGCCTCGGTCATCCCCTGAATGCACGCAACCAACTGGCCCATGATCGGCGGCCGTTCGGGATTGCCGAAATTCAGATTGTCGGTCAGGGCCAATGGCTTCGCACCGACCGCCGTCAGGTTGCGCCACGCCTCCGCCACCGCCTGCATGCCGCCGGTCTTCGGCTCCGCCTTGCAATACCGGGGCGTGCAATCGCTGGTTATGGCCAGCGCCTTGGCCGTGCCATGTACGCGCACGACCGCGGAGTCGCCGCCGGGTCCGGCAACGGTATCGGCCATCACGGTGCTGTCGTATTGCTCCCAGATCCAGCGCTTGCTGGCGAGATCGGGCGAGGCCAGCAGGCGTTCCAGCACCTCTTCCGGCGGCGCCGGCAGATGGCCGATGCCTTCCGGCAGTGGCGCGGGGCCGGGCGGTGCCTCCCACGGTCGGTCGTATTCCGGGGCTTCGCCGACGAGCGGGCCGACCGGAATGTCGGCCGCCACGTCGCCGCCGCGGCGCACCACCAGCCGGCCGGTATCGGTCAGCGTGCCGACCACGGCGAATTCCAGCTCCCACTTCTCGAACACTGCGCGGGCCATGTCTTCGCGGCCGGGCTTGAGCACCATCAGCATGCGCTCTTGGCTTTCCGAGAGCATGATCTCATACGCCGACATGGCGTCGGCGCGCAGCGGCACGGCGTCGAGATCCATGTCCATGCCGAGGCCACCCTTGTCCGCCATCTCCACGGACGAGCAGGTGAGGCCGGCCGCACCCATGTCCTGGATACCCACGATGGCGTCGCCGGCCATCAGCTCCAGGCAGGCTTCCAGCAAGAGTTTTTCGGTGAACGGGTCGCCCACCTGGACGGTCGGGCGCTTCTCCTCCGTCTCTTCGCTGAATTCGGCCGAGGCCATGGTGGCGCCGTGGATGCCGTCACGGCCCGTTCGGGCGCCGACATAGACGACCGGATAGCCGAGGCCAGCGGCGCGCGAATAGAAGATGCGGTCGGCCTGCGCGATGCCGACGGTCATGGCGTTGACCAGGATGTTGCCGTTGTAGGCACTGTGGAACTCGGTCTCGCCGCCGACGGTGGGGATCCCCATGCAGTTGCCGTAACCGCCGATGCCGGCCACCACGCCGGAGATCAGATAGCGCGTGCGCGCGTCGGACGGATCGCCGAACCGCAGCGCATTCAGGTTGGCAACGGGCCGCGCGCCCATGGTGAAGATGTCGCGCAAGATGCCGCCGACGCCGGTGGCCGCGCCCTGATAGGGCTCGATATAGCTTGGGTGGTTGTGGCTCTCCATCTTGAAGACGGCAGCCAGGCCGTCACCAATATCGATCACCCCTGCATTCTCGCCCGGCCCCTGGATCACCCAGGGGGCGGTCGTCGGCAGCGTCTTCAGCCACTTCTTCGACGATTTGTACGAGCAGTGCTCCGACCACATGACGGAGAAGATGCCGAGCTCGGTATAGCTCGGCGTGCGGCCCAGGATGCGGACGACATGGGCATATTCGTCCGCCGTCAAGCCATGTTCGGCGCCAAGCGCCTGGTTGACCTCAGGGTCCGGAGCAGGTGAGCGCATCGCAGGGACGATCAGGCCAGCGCCGCAGCAAGGGACGCGAACATTGGGCGCCCATCGGTGCCGCCGAGATCGGGATCGGCGGCGCGCTCGGGGTGCGGCATCAAGCCCAGCACCGTGCGTTCGGGGTTGAACAAGCCCGCGATTCCGGCAGCGGAGCCGTTCGGGTTGGTATCATCGTTCACCGCCCCATCGGCCGACACATAGCGAAAGGCAACCAGCCCCCTGTCTTCCAGCGTTCTCAGCGTGTTGTCGTCGGCAAAGTAGCCGCCTTCGTGGTGGGCGACCGGCAGGCGGATCACCTGGCCGTCGCGGTAGCCGTCGGTGAACACACTGTCGGCCGATTCGACCCGGACATGGACGGTCTTGCTGACGAACTTCAGATCTCGATTGGTCATCAGGGCGCCAGGCAGCATTCCGGTTTCCACCAGCACCTGAAAGCCGTTGCAGATGCCCAGCACCCGCACGCCTGCAGCCGCGCGCTTCGCTACAGTCCGCATGACCGGTGAATGGGCGGCCATGGCCCCGGCTCGCAGGTAGTCGCCATACGCAAACCCCCCGGGCACGACGATCAAATCCAGATCCGGCAATTCGGTTTCCCGATGCCAGACCATCAACGGCAATTCGCCGCATGCCTGGCGTAACGCCACGGCGACATCGCGGTCACAGTTCGATCCGGGAAAGACGATCACGGCTGCCTTCATGGGGCCAGGGTTTACGCGACCGTCCACCGGCTGGCAAGCGACCCAAATTGGGACCGGCTGGAAGGCTGAGCAGCCACGATCTTCCGCCACGCAGGGCCATTCGGCGGTCTAACGTCAGTGGCCGCCGCAGTCCGCGGCATCCGTACCCGCCGGGCAGGCGCCGGTGCCGACGTGTGGATGGTCGCATTCACCGTCGAAGGCCCATCGGCACGTGTTGCCCACAAGCTCCTGCCGGCTGCGCAATCTGAGCAGTCCGCAATCGGCCATGTCCGTGCCGTGGCGGCAGACACCTGTGATCGCGCCGATGTATCGGGAGTCGTCGCATTCTCCATCGAATGCCCACTGGCACGTGTTGCCAACCAGCTGCTGGGGCGGCCTCAGTTGCAGACCGCGACAATCACTGGCATCGCTCCCGTGGCGGCAGGCACCGGAGATGGCGCCGAGATAGCGTGTGTCGTCGCATTCGCCGTCGCGGGCCCATTGACAGTGATCGCTGTCGGCCGTTGGCGTTGAGCGGGGTCGCGAACCGGGTGGCTGAGCTGCTGCATTCGTACCCCGAATCTCCTGCTCGTACTGCACCATCATGGCCGAGAGGTCCGAAAAGGCTGATACCTCGTGATCGCCCAGCATCGTGATCTCACATTCGCTTATCGCGTGGACTCGGTTGGCCCGCTCACGGCAGCTCCGCAGGGCACAGGATACGGCTTGAGACGGAGACGGCGAGCTTGCGCAAAAGGCCAGACTGCCGGCCTCTCGGTAGGTCGAGCCCGCGGTGGCCGCCAGAGCCTTAAAATCTTCCGCCTGCGAGTACCGTTGAGAGAAGCCGTGGGCGCGATGGAGACCTGGGTTGGCCGATGTACAGCTAACCGTCACCATGAGAGCAATGGTAACGAGTCGCACTGCTCGTACACGCATGTCGCCCCCCTGAAACCAAGTAAGGCGCTGCAGCGATCCTCGGGGCCCGCCGTCCGCGAGCGACAGACAATCGCTTGTACATATATGATACAATATACAATCTTAAGATGCAATACCTCTGTTTAACAATTAGAATTGATTGCAAAGCAACCGCGGCGGCGCTGCCCTTGCCTGCTGTCTTCCGATCATTCAGGCACTGTGTTCGGGGTCGCTTCACCGCCTATGAATATGGCCAGGATACGCACCGGCACCTCACTGTCGTTGCGCCCGTTGTGGCGGAATGAGATCGCCTCCAGGAAGCCCTCGCCCTCGCGGTAGACGCGTGGGCCCAGCTCGCCGTAATCGACCGTCAGCTCGCCTTCCAGGATGTAGCCGAACACCGGCACGCCGTGGACATGCCAGCCGGTCTCCTGACCCGGCTGAAGGGTGACGATCGCGGCCGTTACGGCAGCCGGCTGATCTACCGGATAGACGATCGTCTCGCCGGCCACTGTCTGATTGCCGCTGAGCACGATCTCTATACTGGGAGATTCGGCGGTGGCGGGTTCGTCCGCGCGGGCCAACGTCGTCGGCGCCAGAGCCAGGAAGCCCAGAAGCAGAACGCCGCCCGCTGCGATTCGAAGCCGTTTCATGAGAGGCCGCCACTCATTCGAACACGGTTTCAAAGTAATGCCGCTGGAGCGCGACCAGATCTGCCGGCACCTGGCCCTCCGGGTAGAACCTGGCAACTTCGATCTCAATACTGTTGCTCTGGTACTCCATTTTCACTTCGACAAAGGGCGGCGATATGGCGTCCCCTTCTTCAGGTATTGCGTCGCTTACGAAGGCCACAACGACAGCCCGCAACTCGCGGAAGGTCTCGCTGCCGATTTCCACGTCCGTGGCGCCGTCGACCTGGCTGATCTCCATCTCGTCTTCTTCGACGTCGAGATACTGATTGACGACATTGCCCGATCGGTCCGGCCAATAGCGGAACTCGATCTCCAGTTCCTCCTCGGCCGCGGCGGGCGCTTGGCACAAGACGATCGCTGCTGCGGCGCAGGCGGCCATGCGCAGTGCTGCCGTCATACGACTCTCCCCGGTCGCTGCGACGCTTTGGCACAGAAGATAGCCCAACGGCCAAGTCAGCGATATGCGCCCGCGTTGCGATCCGTGAGATTTTCGAGCGGCGCCAGATGTCCTACCGCGCTGGGCCGGGGGGACGCATCACTCCAGCCGATAGCCCTTCGCCAGCTCGGTGAAGGTCGCGACCTGATCGGACCGCCAGGCTTCGTCACGGCCGAGTTCGACGGCCATGATCTCCGCCACTTTGGGCGCGACTTCGACGCTGGCGGCGGCATCCAGCAGCAGCGAGCGGGTTCGGCGGGACAGCACGTCTTCCACCGTACGGGCCATTTCGTTGCGCACGGTCCAGGCCACCTCGCCCGTGTAGTACGGCAGGTTGGGGTGCAGCACCTGATCCCAGCCCGGCTGCTCGCCCATGACGGACCGAACCCCGGGCAAGTCGGAGCCGTAGAGCGGCAGCAGCCCGTCCGCCTGCAAAGGCCCTTCGTGCCGGCCATGGATCGGCAGCTCGGCAGTCACCGATGGGCGTTCGTCCAGGCCCCCGACAAGGGCCGCCGCGTCAACCGTGTCCTCCGCCATCTTGCGGTATGTCGTCCACTTGCCGCCGGTGATCGTCATCAGCTTGCTGTCAGAGATCATCAGCACATGGTCGCGGGAAAGCGCTGCCGTGCTCTTGTCCGCACCGGACCCGACAAGCGGGCGGATGCCGCAGAAGACGCTCAGAACGTCTTCGCGCGACGGCCCCTTCGCCAGATAGAGCTCCGCATGCTCCAACAGGAAGTCGATCTCCTCCGGCAGGGCGCGCGGCTCGATCGGCGTATCCGCGATCTCCGTGTCGGTGGTGCCGAGCACCACGCGGCCATGCCAGGGCACGGCGAACAGGACCCGCCCATCGGCGGTCTTCGGCACCAGAATGGCGCTGTCACCGCGCAGGAACGATTTGTCCAAGACCAGATGCACACCCTGGCTCGGCGCCATCAGCGGCTCGGATCCAGGCTCGTCCATCTGGCGGATGCCGTCGGAATAGACGCCGGTGGCGTTGATCACCACACGGCCCTCGAACTCCATCTCTTCGCCCGTCTCGGTGTCGCGCGCCACCACACCGCGCACGATGCCTTCGCGCTTCAGCAATCCCGTCACGGCCATATAGTTGAGCACCACGCCGCCATGGTCGGCCGCCGTCTGCGCCAGGTTGACCGCCAGGCGCGTATCGTCGAACTGGCCGTCGTGGTAGATCACGCCGCCGCGCAAGCCCTTCGGCTCCACGTTCGGGATATGCGCCAGCGTGCTCTCGCGGGACAGCCATTGCGATGGCCCCAGGCCAAGCCGTCCGGCCAGCAGATCGTAGAGCTTCATGCCGGCGCCGTAGAACGGTCCCTGCCACCAGTCGTAGAGCGGCACGATGAACGCCTGATCGTTGGCGACATGCGGCGCGTTGCGGATCAGCCGGCCGCGTTCGCGCAAGGCCTCCAGCACCAGAGAGACATTGCCCTGTTGCAGATAGCGCACGCCGCCATGGATCAGCTTGGTGCTGCGGCTGGACGTGCCCTTGGCGAAGTCATATTGCTCAAGCAGCAGCGTGCGGTGCCCGCGCGAAGCCGCCTCGACCGCGGCGCCGAGGCCCGTGGCCCCGCCGCCGATCACGATGACGTCCCAACGCTCGCGGTCGGCGCGCAGCCGGCCCAGCAGGTAATCGCGGTCCATCACCCCTTTGTCGTCAGTCACGACACTTGCTCCCACGCCTTGGCGCGCTCCAGCGCGCGGTGCCAATCGGCCTGCATGGCGGCCGCCCGTGTGCGGTCCATCTCAGGCCGGAACGTTCTGTCTGCCTGCCATTGGGCTGCGATGGCATCGACGCTGGGCCAGAATCCGACGGCCAGACCGGCCAGATAGGCGGCCCCCAGCGCCGTCGTCTCGATCACTTTCGGGCGGATGATCGGCACACCGAGCAGATCGGCCTGGGTCTGCAGCAGCAGGTCATTGGCTGTTGCCCCGCCGTCGACGCGCATCTCATTCAGCGTCAGCCCGGTATCCGCCTCCATGGCGCGGATCACGTCGACTGTCTGGAAAGCCATGCTTTCCAGCGCCGCACGGGCCAGATGGCCGGCGGTCGCACCGCGCGTCAGCCCAAGAATGGCGCCGCGCGCATAGGCATCCCAATGCGGCGCGCCCAGGCCCGCAAAGGCCGGCACCAGATAGACGCCGCCATTGTCCGCCACCTGCCGTGCCAGCGCCTCCACCTCGCCGGAGCTGCGGATGATGCCCAGCCCGTCGCGCAGCCACTGGACGACGGCGCCGGCAATGAAGATGCTGCCCTCCAGAGCGTATTCGGTGTGGCCGTCGATCTGCCAGGCGATGGTGGTCAAGAGCCGGTTGCGGGAGGCCACGGCCTCACCGCCCGTCGTCATCAACAGGAAACAGCCCGTGCCATATGTGTTCTTGACCATGCCCGGCCGATTGCAGATCTGGCCAAACAGGGCCGCCTGCTGATCGCCCGCAACACCGGCGATCGGGATCGAGCGGCTGAACAGGTCCTCCGATGTCTGGCCGAACAAGCCGCTGGACGGCAAGACATCCGGGAGCATTGCGCGGGGCACGCCCAAGAGGCCCAGCAGCTCGTCATCCCAATCCAGAGTGTGGATGTTGAACATCAAGGTGCGACAGGCGTTGGTGACATCCGTGACGTGGCGGGTGCCGCCCGTGAGCCGCCAGATCAGCCAGCTGTCGATGGTGCCGCAAGCAAGATGCCCTGCTTCGGCTGCCTCTCGGGCGCCGTCGACGGTGTCCAGCAGCCATTTCACCTTCGTGCCGGCGAAATAGGAGTCGATCACCAGCCCGGTCTTATCGCGGAACAGCGGCTCATGTCCGGCGGCAACGAGAGCGTCGCAGATGCCGGAGGTGCGCCGGTCCTGCCAGACGATGGCATTGTGGATGGGCTTGCCGGTCCGCCGGTCCCAGACGACCGTGGTTTCCCGCTGATTGGTGATGCCGATGGCGGCGATGTCACGGGCCGCAAGGCCGCGTTTGCTCAGCGCCTCGACCGCCACCGAGATCTGCGACGACCAGATATCCTCCGGATCATGCTCCACCCACCCAGGGCGTGGGAAGATCTGCGGAAACTCCTTCTGCGCCACGGCGGCAATGTCGCCGTGAACGTCGAAGACGATGGCGCGCGAGCTGGTGGTTCCTTGGTCCAGCGCCAGGACATACTGCATCTATGGATCCTCCCATGCGGCCTGAATGGCACCGGGGGCGCGGCGGCGTCGTCCCGGCTGGCCGCTGCTTGGTAAGCCCGTCAGGCCGTGGCTACGCGATCCGGTCGCGAGGGCTCGACGGGATCGCCGACGACTTCGACATGGACGCCGTGGGTCTCACAGACTTGACGAAGGCGCGGCGGCGGTTGCGCGTCGGTGACCAGTACGTCGATCCGGCTGATGTCGCAGATCCGCACCATGGCGCGACGCTCGAACTTGAGATGATCGGCCACCAGCAGGGTCTGGCGCGCACAGTCGATGATGGCGCGGGCGACGGAGACCTCGCGGTAGTCGAAATCGAGCACCGAGCCGTCTTCATCCAGCGCAGACGCGCCGATCACCGCGATATCGACCTTGAAGTTGCGGATGAACTCCGTCGCCGCTTCGCCGACGATGCCGCCGTCCGATTGCCGCACGATGCCGCCGGCGATGATCAGCTCTTTCGCCGGCGAGCCGCTCAGGATGTTGACGACGTTCAGGTTGTTCGTGATGACCACCAGATTGCGGCGGTCATAAATCGCCCGTGCCACGTTTTCGGTTGTCGTGCCGATGTTCAGGAACAGCGAGCTGTGGTCGGGGATGTGGCGCGCCGCGGCTTCCGCAATGCGGCGTTTCTCGGTGGCCGCGAGATTGCGCCGCTCTTCATACCGAACGTTTGAGATGCTGTTCATCGGGCGCGCGCCGCCATGGGTGCGCGTCAGCAGGCCCCGGTCGCACAATTCGTTCAGATCCCGCCGGATCGTCTGTGGTGTGACCGCGTATTGCTGTGCAAGATCGTCGACC
>JANQQD010000046.1 GCA_028285185.1 Anaerolineae bacterium
CACCGGGGCAGCGCGCTGCTCGATGCACCGGTGGTCGGCTCGCGGCCGCAGGCGGAGGCCGCACAGCTCATCTTTCTCGTCGGGGGCGATGGCGAGGCGGTCGCACGTGCGATGCCGCTGATGGAGGCGATGGGCGGGGCGATCCACCATGTCGGGCCTTCCGCCAGCGGCGCCGTCATGAAGCTTGCCGTGAATGCCCTGTTGAGCATCCAGGCCACTGCCGTTGGCGAATTGCTGGCGTTCCTGACGCGGTCGGGCCTGGACCCGGCGCAGGCTACCGGCATCCTGGCGGGTATGCCGGTCATCAGCCCCGCGGCGGCCGGATTGGCCAAGATGATGGTCGCGCGCAGCTTCGCGCCGATGTTCCCCATCGCGTTGGTGGACAAGGATCTTGGCTATGCGCTTGCAGGCGCAAAGCGGGTGGGCGCCGATTTGCCCACCACACGGGCCGCCCGCGAGGTCTTTGCCCGCGCGCTGGCGGGTGGGCATGGAGGCGACAACATCTCCGGTGTCGTCCAGGTATTCGAATAAGCGACCGGCGAGTGGGGCCATCACGCCAGAGCGCCGGCGCGCGGCCTGCGCCCCTCGGGGGGTACCGCCATTAAGGGATCGTCAATCGCGGCCCGCTAGGGTATGGCCGAATCTAAACTGCATTTTACTGACAATCTGCGCAGGGGCAGGCCATGCGGCAACGGGTCTTCACGGCGGAGCGGCAAGGTATCATCGACGGCTCTCCCCGCTTTGACTCAGGCGCGAGGGGGTCGGACCTGCAGGCGATCCATCAGCGGCTGGACAGCATCGAGGCCCGGCTCGCGGAGATGTCGGTCACAGCCGAACCCGAAGCAGACATGCCCGACGATCAGGGCGATGGGGGCATCGTCGCCTTCACCAATGATCGCGAGCGAATCGATAGTACGCTTGCGGAGATCGCCGTGCTGCGTCAGAGCGGTACCGACGGACTCGATCGGCTGAGTGCGGCGGGCAAGGAGCTTGACGCCGTCGTCGATGCGACCGAAGCGGCCACCAACGCCATCCTCTTCGCGTCAGAGGTGATTGAGCGGGTCATCGACGACCTTCAGGTGCATTCCGCCACCAATCCCATGCTGAACGAGCTTCTGAACGAGGCGCAGCAGGCGCTTGGCGGCATCTACGAAGCCTCCAGCTTCCAGGACATCACTGGCCAGCGCATCACCAAGGTCGTCTCTGCCCTGCAGTTTGTGGACGAACGCATCGCAAGGCTGGAGACGATCTGGAGTGCCGAAGAGATTGTGCTGCCCGAGCCCGCGGATGATGCGGAAGAGGATGACGAGAGCCACCTGCTGAACGGTCCGCAACTGGAAGGTCAGGCGCTGGACCAGGCGGCGATCGACGCACTGTTTGACGACTAGGCGCGGAGCGGGCAAAGGGGGGCACAACGCCGCTTGCGGCCCTCCATTCGTATCGCTTGGCTTCACAGTCACCGTGTCCCCATCGCGGCAACGCATCCGGCTCTCGTCAGCCGCACTCCTCATGGCCGGCCTGCACGGGGCGATCGCGGTCGCCCTTGGCGCCTATGCCGCGCACGGCATGGGGACGGACTTCACCGCTGAGGCGATCGTCAGGGTGGAGACAGCAAGCGTCTTCCAGCTTGTCCATGCCGCAGCCTTGGCCGGGGCGGCGGCCTTGGCTCTCTGCGGCCGATCCCGGGCGGCTGGAAGGTCGGTGGGCCTTGCCATCTTCGCCCATGGCCTCGGTACCCTGCTGTTCAGCGGCGCGCTCTATGGCGTGACCTTCATCGGTTGGGGATCGTTCGGCGCGATCGCGCCCATCGGCGGCATACTGCTGATTTGCGGGTGGTTGGCATTGGCGGCAGCTGGGACGTTCGCCCTTCTGGACGGACGCGAGGGTCAAGCGAAGGATGGTGGCCCGTGAGACGGCGGGCTATCTTCGTTCGAGTCGATTTAGCTGAGACGACAAAGAGGTCTGGAGCCGGTCATGGATGAGCGCGTGTTGGATGCCCGCGGCCTGATCTGCCCGCTTCCGGTGCTGCGTGCGCGCAAGATCCTAATGGGCCTTCCGCCGGGCGCCGTCTTGGATGTGCACGCCACCGATCCGGCGGCCGAGGCCGATTTCCAGGCGTTCTGCGAGGCGACCGGCCATCGGCTGCTGGCCTCCGAAACGCTGCCCGACGGCGCCAAGAGCTTCCGGATCGAGCGCGCAGGCGCATGAAGTAGGCGGCGGTGCACGCTTGCGTCAGTCGGCGGCCTCGGGTGCCGGCTCCGGTCCCTGGGCAGGGCGGGTGGACAGCGCTTGGCGCTGGCGCGCGGCGCGGCCTTCGATGACGCCCATGAACACGGTCAGCAGCGGCGGGATGATCAGCAGTGTCAATACGGCTGACAGCATCAGGCCGCCGACCACCACGGAACCCAGCCCGCGATAGAGCTCCGATCCCGCACCGGGGAACAACACCAGCGGCAGCATGCCGAACACACTGGTCAGTGTCGACATGAAGATCGGCCGCATGCGGTTGCGCGTCGCCTGCAGAATCGCCGCCTCCGGCGCCATGCCGTCGGTGCGGAAGTGATAGAGGCTCTGGTGCACCAGCAAGATGGCGTTGTTGACGACGATGCCGATCAGGATGACGAAGCCGAGCAGCGTCAGCATGTCCAGCGGCTGGTTGATGGACAGGTTCAATACGGCCAGCCCGGCAACGCCGCCCGCCGCGGCAAGCGGCACGGAGAACAGGATGATCAGCGGATAGAGGAAGCTCTCGAACAGGATCGCCATCACCAGATAGACGATGACGATCGCCATCAGCAGATCCAGCACCATGGCATTCCAGGTCTGGGTCAGCTTGTCGGCGGTCCCGGACAGGTTCAGCGTGATGCCCGGCGGCAGCCCTTGTTCGGTCAGCGGCGCGATCACCTGCGTCTCGACGATGTCCAGCGCCTCTTCAAGCGCCAGGTTGGGCGCCGGCACGATCTCCAGCGTGACGGTGCGGACCCGCTCGCGATGCCGAATCTCGGTCGGACCGGAGGTCACCAGCACGTCGGCCAGCGTTGTTGTGGGCACGATCGTGCCGTTCTGCGTGACCACAGGGATGTCGCCGATGCCCTGCGTCTGATCGATGCCGGCGATGGGCCCCAGCATGGTCAGGTCGATCCGTTCGCCTTCAACGGTGATTTCCGCGACGCGCAAGCCGTCGTTGTAGGCATCGACGGTGGCCGCCAGTTCGCTGGCAGTGACCCCGGCATCGCTGAGCCGGACCGGATCGGGAATCACGCGGATCTCCGGAGAGCCCAGCTCGAGGCCGGGAACTGGCCGGAACTGGTTGCCGGCCTCGTTGGGCAGCACCTGGCTGATGATGCCGGTCGCTTGCAGTGCCACGCCCAGCACGACCTCAAGATCGCCGCCGGACACGTCCAGATCGATGGAACGCGTGCCGCCGATGCCGCGCCCGAACAGCGAAGACTGGCGGATGAACCCGAAGGTGCCCGGCTCCCGGAACACCGGCGCCCGAAGCAGGCCGATCAGCTCGCCCGCGCGCGTTTCCTCCACCGCACTTGCGCCGACGAAGGTGTTGGCTCTGGTCGTGACGAAGAAGAAGTTCTCGATCTTCGGCGGCTGTCCGGGCTCGCTTTCCGGCCCGGTCTCCGACGCCCACATCGGGCGCACGCTGTCCTCCATGGTGCGCGCGATTTCCGTACTGGTCTCAAGGTTGTAGCCCGGCGGGGGCAGGATCACGCCGAAGACGAAGTTCCGGTTCCCGTCCGGCAGGTATTCCAGCTTGGGCAGGAACAGGACGGCAACGACCACCGCGGCCGTGGAAACGGCACCGACCACACTCAGGGCAAAGATGCGGCTGCGCACCACGCCATTGGTGAAGGCCTGAGCACCCGCCACGAAGCGGTGGGCCAGCGCGTCGATGACCGGAATGCGGACCGACCGCGCGCTCTGGCCTACCCCCTGCCGTGCCAGCAGGCGGGCGGACAGGGCCGGGATCAGCGTGACCGCCACAATCAGTGACAGCAGGACCGAAACCGAGATGGCGACCGCGATGTCGCGGAACAGCTGGCCGACCTCCAGCTCCATGGTCAGGATCGGGATAAACACCATCACCGTGGTCAGCGCCGAGACCAGCACCGCGCCCCAGACCTGGCTCGCCCCCTGGCGCGCGGCCTCGGCAGCCGACAGGCCCTGCTGACGCAGGCGGTAGATGTTCTCAAGCACCACGATGGCGGCATCCACCACCATCCCCACCGCAAAGGCCAGACCGGCCAGCGAGATCACATTGATCGAGCGCCCCAGCGCCGCCATGGCCACGAAGGACCCGATCACCGAGACCGGGATCGCCAGAGAGACCACCAGTGCGGGACGCCACGACCGCAGAAACAGGAGAAGGATGCAGCCGGCCAGGAGGCCGCCGATCAGGATGTTCTGCTGAACCAAGCGAATCGCGGAGTCGATATATATCGTTTCATCATATAGCTGCTGGAACAGAAGCTGCTGTTCGGGAACCGCTCGGACGTTCAGCTCTTCGACCGCCTGTCGGATCCCCTCCATCACCTCGATCACGTTGGCGCCGGTCTCGCGCGTGGCGTTGATCGCGATCGCGGGTTCGCCCAGGCGGCGGATGCGGGATGTCGGTTCCTTGTAGGCAAAGCGGACTTCCGCGATATCGCCGATGGTCACACGACTGATCGCGCCCGTGTCTGGGTCGACATTGCTGCGCACCAGCACGGCACGCACCTGGTCCAGCGCCTCGAACTCGCCGTCGACCCGCACCTGCCAGCGGCGTTTGCCTTCCTCCACATCGCCGGCTGAGACCGAGACATTCGCACTGCGCAGGGCCGCCAGGGTTTCCGACACCGTCAGGCCATAGCGGGCCATCAGCGACGGATCGACCAGCACCTGCATTTCCCGCTCGCTGCCGCCGTAGACATTGCTGCGGGCGACACCGGGCACGCGTTCCAGGCGGTCGCGGATGACGTCTTCGGCGAACTCCCCGAAGGTGTGCATCGGCGCATCGTTGCCGTCGAGCCGGGTAATCGTGAACCAGGCGATCGCATTCTCGTTGCTGTCGGAGGTGCTGAGCGTCGGCTCTTCCGCCTCCTCAGGATAGTCGCCGACCCGGTCCAGCCGGTTGGCCACCAGCAGGAGCGCCCGGTCCATGTTGGTGCCTATGGCGAAAGTCAGCGTGACTTCGCCCCCTCCATTGCGGGAGGCCGATACCATCTCCTCCAGGCCTTCAAGGCCTTTCAGCACTTCTTCCTGGCGGTTGACGATCTCGCGTTCGACCTCGGCCGGCGCGGCGCCGAACCAGTCGGTGTTGATGCTGATCACCGGCCGGTTGACGTCCGGTGTGAGCTGAATCGGGATCGTCTGCAGCGCCACATAGCCGAACATGACCACCATGATGACCATGGCCATCACGGCGATCGGTCTTTCGATGGCGAGGCGGATCAAGTTCATGGCGCGTCAGCCGCTTGTCTGCACGGTTACTGCCTGGCCGGGCCGCAGCCGCTCGTTGCCGCGGACGACCACCAAGTCGCCGGGGCTCAGACCCTCAAGAACCTCGAACCGGTTGCCGACGGACTCGCCGATCTCGATCTGCCGCGGCTCGGCCATGCCGTCCACGACCACATAGACCAGGCGCCCGCTCGGAGACGGCAGAACGGCATCCTTGTGCACGGTGACAACCATCCTGGCCTCGCCGATCGGCACCATGACGGTCACGCTCTGATTGCCGGCCAGCGCCTTTGAGGTCTCGCCGAATTCCGGCTCGAATCGGACGATCCGCGTGCGCGTCAGGCTGTCTTCCAGAGGCACGAGAGCACGGACGACCGCTTCGTGCGAGGTGCCGTCATCCAGGGAGATCTGGACCCGCACGCCCGGTGCCAGTCCCGAGACTCGCGTGGTCGGCACCGCGGCCTCCACCTCCAGCGCCGTGTCGTCCACGATGGTCACGATCGGGGCACCAACGCTCAGATACTCTCCGGCGTCGGCATGCCGTTCGCTGACCACGCCGGGGATCGGGGCGCGAATGGTTGCGTTGTAGAAATCGATCTCCGCCTGCTGCAGGGCCGCGCCGGCCGCCTGTATCTGTGCTTCGGCGACCGCCACAAGGCTGCGGTCGCGGTTGACCGACTCCGCCGCTTCGTCATAGCGCGCCTGGGAGAAGGCAGCACTGCCCTGCAGGCCGGTCAGCCGCTCGAACTCCTGCCGCGCCAGCTCAAGGCGGGCCTGTGCCGCCAGCAGCTCCGCCTCGTACTCGCTGACCGACGCGCGCCTCAGGGCGACTTCAGCCGCAAGCCGCGTGGGGTTGATGGTGGCCAGCGTCTGGTCCTCCACCACGCGGTCGCCGACATCGACCATGACCTCGTCCACCGGGCCGTTGATCCGGGCGGCGACCTCGCTGACCTCCTGCGGGACAAGGCGGCCGATGACCGGTGCTGTCTGCACCAGCGGCTCGTCGACCACCGCGTCGACATGAACCAGCGCCGCCGGCTGAGCCGCGGCGTCCGAGACGTACAACAATGCAAAGGCCGCCAGCACGAGGCCGGCAGCCGTCAGCGTACGGGATCGCATTCCTAAAACCGCTGTTTTGTTCCTGCCGTGCCGGGGCGGTAGGGACTGCCGGCACATTGCCAATAGATGCCCTTAAGATTTGTCCGCCGGGTGCGTGCGTCAATGTGCTTCGTCGGAATTGGGCGTGTCACCATTTCGCATGCAATGCCCTCGGAGCTTTGCAACAATCATAGAAAGATGGCGGAGTTCGGGCCATCTGCCGTGATTGACGATCGGATCGCCGCTTAGATGAATACCATTCTGTTCACGCACTCGGCATGCCTGGAGCACGATCCGGGACCCTACCACCCTGAGCGTCCAGCCCGTCTGAAGGCGATTCAGCAGGCGCTGGAGGGCGAGGCGTTTCATCTGCTCGACAGGCGCGAGGCACCGATGGCGACCGTTGAGCAGATCGCCCAATGCCACCCGCGCGACTATGTGGAGCGGGTGCTGGAGAGCATGCCGGCGCAAGGGCAAGTGGCGTTCGACCCGGATACCAGTGTCTCGCCCGGATCGCGCGAGGCGGCCCTCAGAGCCGCCGGTGCCCTGATTGCCGCCGTCGATGCGGTCTTCGGTGAGACGGCCGGGTCCAACAGCGGGCTCAATGCCTTCTGTGCGGTGCGCCCGCCGGGACACCATGCCGAAGCGACCCGGCCCATGGGCTTCTGCATCTTCAACAACATCGCCGTAGGCGCAGCGCACGCCCGGGCGACCTACGGCATCGAGCGCGTCGCCGTGGTCGATTTCGACGTGCATCACGGCAACGGCACCCAGGACATCTTCTGGATGGAGCCCGGGCTGTTCTATGCCTCGACGCATCAGAGCCCACTCTACCCCGGCACCGGATATCCAGAGGAGAAGGGGACCTCGAACAACATCGTCAATGTGCCGCTGCGGCCAATGTCAGGCTCGCCGGAATTCCGGGCGGCCATGACCCACACGGTTCTCCCGGCCGTCGACGCGTTTGCGCCGGAACTGATCATGATCTCAGCCGGGTTCGATGGGCACAGTGAGGACCCGCTGGCGAACCTGCACTTGACCGAGGATGATTTCGCCTGGGCGACGAAGAAGCTGGTCGCCCTTGCCGCCAAGCATTGCAGCGGCCGGCTGGTATCGGCGCTGGAAGGCGGCTATGATCTGCGCGCTCTGTCGCTCAGCGTTTCCGCCCATGTGCGCGCCTTGATGGCGGATTGAGGCACCTGACCGGATTGTATTGCCCCGCGCCGGGCTTGCTCCCGCGGCAACCGCGGTTCTAGATTGCGCGGAGCGGCATAAGGCAGGAACAATGACGGAACACGCGATACCTCCGGACATCGCGGCGATGAGCTTCGAAGACGCGATGGCGGAGTTGGAGGGCATCGTCCGCACACTTGAAGGCGGTCAGGGAAAGCTGGACGAGTCGATTCGGGCTTATGAGCGCGGCGCGTATCTGAAGGCCCATTGCGAGGCGAAGCTGCGTGATGCGCAGTTGACCGTTGAGCGGATCACCCGGGCAACGGACGGTACGATCGAGACGGTGCCCGAGCCATCCCTGGCCGGCGGGGGGCAGTCTTGAGCAAGCTCACCGACGCCATGTCCGAGGCGGCGGCCCAGGTCGAGAAGACGATGGACCGCCTTCTGCCGAAACCGATCGACAATCATTCGGTGCTGTTCGACGCCATGCGCTATTCGGCCCTTGGTGGCGGCAAGCGTCTTCGTCCCTTCCTGGTGCTTGAGAGCTCAAGACTGTTCGGCGTGGCGGAGAGTTGCGCGCTGCGTGCGGCGGCGGCGGTGGAATGCGTGCACTGCTATTCGCTGGTGCACGACGACCTGCCGGCGATGGACGATGACGACCTGCGCCGCGGCAGGCCGACCACGCACAAGCGGTTCGACGAGGCGACGGCCATTCTGGCCGGTGATGCCCTGCTGACGATCGCTTTCGAGATCCTGAGCGATCCCGATACCCATGCCGACCCACAGGTGCGGTGCAATCTGATCGCGGCCTTGGCAAAGGCGGCCGGCGGTCAGGGTATGGTCGGCGGCCAGATGCTGGACATGCTGGCGGAGAATGAGGAATTCGACATCGGCGCCGTCACCCGCCTGCAGCGTCTGAAGACGGGTGAGCTGTTTGCCTTCTCGTGCATGGCCGGCGCGATTCTGGGGCGCGCGGATGAGCCGAGCCGCCATGCCTTGCAGGCATACGCCCACGACATGGGCTTGGCCTTCCAGATCGCCGACGACCTGCTGGATGTGGAGGGGCGGCCGGAGGATCTGGGCAAGGCCGTGCGCAAGGACGGCGGCGCCGGCAAAGCGACCTTCGTCGGCATCCTCGGGGTCGAGCGTGCGCATGCCCAGGCGGAGATGCTTGTGGAGCAGGCAAGCCAGCATCTCGAACCCTTCGGCGATCGCGCGGAGATGCTGAGCAGCGTCGCGCGTTTCGTCGTTCACCGGAAATCCTGACTTCCGGTGGGGCCGACCCATGTATGTGCCGCCGCTCTACCGCAACGACGACCGTGGTGACATCGCCGACTTCCTGCGCGAGCGGGCGTTCGGCCTTGTCGTGGTTTGCGGTGAGGAGGGACCGCACGGGGTCCATGTTCCGTTCGCTGTCGATGCCGGCGCGGGCGGTGACCTGCGGCTGCGATTCCATGTCGCACGCGCCAACGGCCTCTGGCGGCAGGTGGAGGATGGCCGGCGGCTGCTGCTCAGCGTGTCCGGCCCCGATGCGTATGTCTCGCCCGATTGGTATGTTGCAGCTGATCAGGTGCCGACGTGGAACTATGTTGCCGTGCATTGTGTCGGCGCGGCCAGGATCATTCCAGATCAAGAGGTTGGGGGCCTTCTCTCCGATCTGAGTTTAGAGCAGGAGCGCCGCCTGCTGCCGAAACGGCCCTGGACACTGGATAAGCTGTCGCCGTCAGCTCTGGAGCGCTTGCTGAAGGCCATCGTCGGCATCGAAATGACGGTCGACGGGATCGAGGGACAGTGGAAACTGTCGCAAAACAAAAGGGATGCCGACCGGGATGGAGTGCTTGCCGGACTTGACGCCAGGGGCGACGCCGGCAGTATCGCCGTCGCCGCATTGATGCGAAGGCACCGCAGGCGTCCTTGACGAAGCAGCCTTGCCGCTACTGCGCATCAAGCAAGTTACTATTGCGTGGTTTTGCCCCGCGTGCTCAAACTGCCGGACAGGGATGAAATGAATAGCGCCAGTGTGACGATGTGATTGCGGCCGGGGGCCCACAAGAAGCCGCAAGCGCAGCGCACCTGTGCCACGGGGAATGAACGGGCTAATCGATGTCTGTTGATACGCCTTTGCTGGATCAAGTCAAATATCCTGAAGACCTGCGGCAGCTCAGTCCGGAACAGCTAAGACAACTGGCCGATGAACTGCGGGCCGAGACGATCGATGCCGTTTCGGTGACCGGGGGGCATCTTGGCGCCGGTCTCGGTGTCGTCGAGCTGACGGTGGCGCTGCATTATGTGTTCGATACGCCGCGCGACCGGCTGATCTGGGACGTGGGCCACCAGGCCTATCCCCACAAGATCCTGACTGGCCGGCGGGACCGCATCCGCACCCTGCGTCAGGGCGACGGCCTGTCGGGATTCACCAAGCGGTCTGAAAGCATCTACGATCCCTTCGGCGCTGCGCACAGCTCCACGTCGATCTCGGCCGGCCTGGGCATGGCCGTCGCGCGCGATCTGTCCGACGGGGCGAACAATGTGGTGGCGGTGATCGGCGACGGCGCGATGAGCGCCGGCATGGCCTATGAGGCGATGAACAATGCCGGTTCGCAGGACAGCCGCCTGATCGTCGTTCTTAACGACAACGACATGTCCATCGCGCCGCCTGTCGGCGCCATGAGCGCGTATCTCTCGCGCCTGATCTCGTCGCGGTCGTACATGTCGATCCGCCACCTGATGAAGGATGTGGCGGAGAAGTTCCCGCGCCCGCTGAAGCGCGCGGCGATGCGGGCTGAGGAGTATGCCCGCGGCCTGGTCACCGGCGGTACGCTGTTCGAGGAGCTCGGCTTCTACTATGTCGGGCCGATCGACGGTCACAATCTGGACCATCTGCTGCCGGTGCTCAGCAATGTCCGCGATGCTGCCGAAGGGCCCATCCTGGTCCATTGCGTGACCCAGAAGGGCAAGGGGTACGAGCCGGCGGAGCAGTCGGCGGACAAGTATCACGGCGTCAGCAAGTTCGACGTTGTCACAGGCGCGCAGGCCAAGCCCAAGGCCAACGCGCCCAGCTACACCTCCGTGTTCGCCCGGTCGCTGGTTGCCGAGGCGGAGCGGGACGACAAGATTGTCGCGATCACGGCGGCCATGCCGGCGGGCACGGGCCTGAACCTGTTCCAGGACCGATTCCCGAACCGGTGCTTCGATGTCGGTATCGCCGAGCAGCATGCCGTTACCTTCGCCGCTGGGCTGGCGTCGGAAGGGTTCAAGCCATTCGCGGCGATCTACAGCACCTTCCTGCAGCGAGCCTATGACCAGGTGGTGCATGACGTGGCCATCCAGCGGCTGCCGGTGCGCTTTGCCATGGACCGTGCCGGTCTGGTAGGCGCTGACGGTCAGACCCATGCCGGGGCCTACGACACGTCGTTCCTGGGCTGCCTTCCGGGCATCGTGCTGATGGCCGCGGCGGATGAAGCGGAGCTGGTGCACATGGTCGCGACGGCCGTGGCCATCGACGATCGTCCCAGCGCCTTTCGCTATCCCCGCGGCGAGGGTGTCGGCGTCGATATGCCCGAGCGTGGTGTCCCGCTGGAAATCGGCCGGGGTCGGGTGCTGCGGGAAGGGTCAAAGATCGCGCTTCTGAACTTCGGCACGCGCTTGGCCGAGTGCCTGACGGCGGCCGATGAGCTGGCGGCCCGCGGTCTCTCGACGACCGTTGCCGATGCGCGCTTCGCCAAGCCGCTTGACGAGGGTCTGATCCGCCAGCTCGTGGCGCATCACGAGGTCATCATCACCGTCGAAGAAGGATCGGTCGGCGGCTTCGGCGCATTCGTCCTGCACTTCCTGGCGGGCCAGGGGCTGCTGGACCAGGGACTGCGCATTCGCACGATGACCCTGCCGGATCTGTTCCTCGATCAGGACAAGCCGGAGCGCCAGTACACGATCGCCAAGCTCGACACAGGGGCGATTGTGGAAACGGCGTTGCGCGCGCTGGGCACGGAGCACATCGCCGACGGTTCCATCCGCGCCTGAGCCGCCGGGATCGGTGGGCAAGCGCCGCAGGGCCGATCAGCTTCTCGTCGAAAGCGGCCTTGCCGAAACCCGCAGCCGTGCGCAGGCCCTGATCCTCGCCGGCAAGGTCACCGTGGGTGACCGGGTGGTTGCCAAGCCGGGCGACTTGCTGCCCGAAGGTACGACCCTCGGCCTGAAGCAGGCAGATCATCCATGGGTCAGCCGGGGCGGTGTCAAGCTGGCCTTCGGGCTGGACCATTTCCGCTATGACCCGGCGGGTGCGGTCGCGCTTGACGTGGGCGCGTCCACGGGCGGGTTCACGGACGTGCTTCTGTCGCGCGGCGCTCGGCGCGTCTACGCGGTCGATGTCGGCCATGGGCAACTGGCCTGGACGCTGCGCCAGGATTCGCGCGTCGTGGTTCTGGAACGCTGCAACGCCCGCCATCTGACGCGCGAACAGGTGGGCGAGCCGATCGACTTCGTCACCTGCGATGCCAGCTTCATCGGTCTCGCAACAGTGCTGCCGGCGCCGCTGGCGCTATCGGCGCAGGGCGCCAGACTGATCGCGCTGATCAAGCCACAATTCGAGGTCGGCCGCGGCAATGTGGGCAAGGGCGGGGTGGTGCGGGATCCGGCACTGCACCGGCAGGTCTGCGACAGTGTGGTCGATTGGCTCCGCGACTCGGCCGGATGGACGGTGGATGGGTTTGTGGAAAGCCCGATCCAGGGGCCCGAAGGCAATCGCGAGTTTCTGATCGCAGCCCGCCGAGAACAGGAAGCCGACGCGCCTTGAGCCGCTGGTGCGTGCCAGCGCGCTATCGCGCCATCATCATCGGCGGCATTGCCAATACGGGGTAAGAGCCGTCCGTCATCAGCGGGGCGAGCACCGCCGCCATTTCCTCGATCGGCGGGGGCAGGGCGATCTGGCCGCTGATCGGCGGTTCGCCGCGTGCGAGGGACAGCAGCATGTCCAGCGGACCCGGTTGCTCCGGCAGAACAACGATCTGGACATAGGCATCTTCCTCCAGGAAGAGCTCACGGCGGATCGTCTGCATGGCATCTGCCATCCCGCCCAGCGTATCGACCAGACCGAGTCCCACAGCCTGTGCCCCGGTCCATACGCGCCCCTCGGCGATGGCCTCCACCGACTCCCGATCCAGGTTCCTGCCCTCCGCAACGCGCGCTATGAACCGGCCATAGATATCGTCCAGCACGGCATCCAGGCGCTCACGGCCGCTCTCGCTATAGGGCTCCAGCCCCGACCAGATATCCGCGTTGTCGCCAAGCTGAATGGCACCCCAGCGGATGCCCAGGTCTTCCCACAACGCGGATGTCGCAAACTTGCCGCCGAAGACGCCGATCGATCCTGTTAGCGTGGCGGGTGTGGCCACGATCGCCGTGGCATGCGTCGCGATCCAATATCCGCCCGAGCCGGCGGTGTCCGCCATCGACACGACCACGGGTTTGCCGGCTTCGACGGCCCGCTGCACCGCCGCACCGATCATCGCCGAGGCCACCGCCTGGCCGCCGCCGCTGTCGACCCTGAGCAGGATCGCGCTGATGTCGGTGTCGGCAATGGCCTCCTCGATCGCGTCGACGACCGTGTCGGCCCCCATCATCGCCGTGCCGATGCCCGGGGTCTCCTGGCTCTCACCTTGCGTGATGGTCCCAACGGCATGGATCAGGGCGACGCGCGCCGCGGGGGCGGCCTGCTCTTCGGCGGTGCCCGCCAGATACTCGTTGGGGTCGAGCGTCGTTGTGTCGCCGAGGCGTTCGCTGATCGCGGCGCGGAATGCGGTCTCCGTATCGAGCGCATCGATCAGGCCGCCGCTTTCGGCCTCCGTCGCCAGCAGGGGGCCGTCGTCGATCAGCGTCCGTACGGCCGATGGGCTCAGGCCCCGACCCTCGGCGATGCCGGTGACCAGTTGACCGTAGAGGTCCCGCGTCAGGCTGGTCAGCATCTCGCGATAGGCGGGTGAGAAGGTCCGCCCCGTGAAGATCTCGGGGAACGTCTTGTAGGGACCACGTCGGCTGAAATCCGGCTCGATCTCGAGCGATTCGAGAGCATCCCTGGCAAACGGCACTTCCATACGCAGGCCCGTCAGGCCGACCGGACCGAGCGGCCGCAGCCAGATCTCATCGAATGCGCTGGCCAGGTAGTATGAGAAGTTGCCGGGTCCGAATTCGCCGAAGCCGTCGGAATAGGCCAGTGCCGGCTTGCCCGTCTCCTGCCAGCGCTCCACGGCGCCGCGCAGCTCCTGCGCTGCGGAAAAGCTGATCGTGTCATCACCGATATGCGCCACCAGGGCAACAACCCGGTGGTCGGCCGCGGCCCGGTCGATGGCTGCGATCGCATCGCTGAGGGTCGTGGCCTCGCGATCGCCCCATGGCAGCAGCGAACCCCGTGGCGCGCCCTGCGGCGTGCCGTAACGGAGATCCAGCTCAAGCACGGTGTTGAGCGGCGGCGGCTCCTGTCTCGCGCTGGCGACCACGGCCTGCCAGACAAGAACGCCGATGCCCACCGCGGCAAGGACGCCGAGAAACCCGAGTACTGCGAACAGATTGACTAAGAACCGCCACATGAGCCGCGTTCCGACGAACCTCCTATCGGTTCATCCGGTGGTACTCGCGGTTCGGCATCATGTCGACCCCGGAGGCGATCCGGTTGGTCATGTTGAAGAACCCGGTGATCTCGCAGATGTCGAAGATGTCCTCGTCCGACAGGCCCTGCTGTCGCAAGAGCGCGCGATCGGTGTCGTCGGCCTGCCACGGACTGGTGGTCAGCTTCCAGGCGAAGTCCAGGATCGTGCGCTGGCGCGGCTCCAGATCGGCGACACGATAGTTGGCCACCAGCATCTCGCCCAGTTCCGGATCGTCGGAACGATACCGCACGGCCTGCCCGTGTGCCGCCAGACAGTAATAGCAATGGTTGGCCGACGAGACGACGACTGCGATCATCTCGCGTTCCAGCTTGCTGAGGCCGCTTTCGCCGAGCATCAGCTCGTCATAGGTGGCGATGAAATTGCGCAGCTTCTGGGGCCTGAGCGCGAACGCCTTCAGCACGTTCGGCACCAGCCCCAGCTTCTCCTCACACAGGGCGAGGTAGTCTTTCAGGTCGTCATCGAGAAGCTCGAGCGCCGGCTCCGCCAGCTTCGTGACGTGATCGGGTTGTGGCATCCGTTGCCTCCTCCCAGCATTTCCGCCGCAGCGTTACCGCGCCGGTCCGACGGCGCAAGCCTCCGACGCGCTTCAGTTGCCAATCACCGCTGCCCGCTGCCGCAGCAGATGGTCCGTCAGCACGCATGCCATCATGGCTTCGCCCACCGGCACGGCGCGGATGCCGACGCACGGGTCGTGTCGGCCGCGCGTCTGGATATCCGTTTCACGCCCGTGGATGTCGATCGTCTGCCTCGGCGTGAGGATCGAACTGGTCGGCTTGACGGCGAATCGGACAACGATGTCCTGACCCGTAGAGATGCCGCCCAGAATACCGCCGGCATGGTTGGAAAGGAACCGCGGCCGACCATCCGCGCCCGCCCGCATCTCGTCGGCATTCTCTTCGCCCGACAGCGCCGCGGCTGCGAAACCGTCGCCGATCTCCACGCCCTTGACGGCATTGATCGTCATCATCGCGCGGGCCAGATCGCCGTCGAGCTTGTCGTAGACCGGCTCGCCCAGGCCCGCGGGTGCGCCGCTCGCCACCACCTCGATCACCGCGCCGATGCTGGAGCCGGCCTTGCGCAGCGCCTCAAGCTCAACTGCCCAGGCTTCCGCCGTTCCGGGATCGGGGCAGAAGAACGGATTGTCATCGACGGCACTCCAATCCCAGCGCGCGCGCTCGATTCCGTGCGCACCCATCTGCACCATCGCACCGCGGACCGTGATCCCTTCCGTGCCGAGGATCAGGCGGGCGATCGCGCCGGCCGCCACGCGGGCCGCCGTCTCGCGGGCCGACGATCGGCCGCCGCCGCGGTAATCGCGGATGCCGTATTTGGCCCAGTAGGTGTAGTCGGCATGGCCGGGGCGGAACTTCTCGGCGATATCGCCGTAGTCGCGCGACCGGGCATCCTGGTTCTCGATCATCATGGCGACCGGGGCACCGGTGGTCAGGCCCTCGAACACGCCGGAGAGGATGCGCACGGCGTCGGGTTCCCGGCGCTGGGTGGTAAAGCGCGACTGCCCCGGACGGCGCCGGTCGAGATCGTGCTGGACGACCGCCTCGCTCAGCGGCAGGCGAGGCGGCACGCCGTCGATGACGACGCCGATCGCCGGGCCGTGGCTTTCCCCCCAGGTGGTGAAGCGGAATTGGGTGCCGAGGCTGTTTCCGGCCATCTTGCGGCCAAGCCTACTCTTTCGGCTTCATGCTCTGCAGCAGTTCGGCCGTGTCATGGGCGTTGTCGACAGCGACCATTCCCACGGTGTGATAGCCGCAGTCCACGTGATGGACCTCGCCGGTCACGCCGCTGCCGAGATCGCTCAACAGATAGAGGCCGGCATTGCCCACCTCTTCGATCGTGACGTTGCGGTGCAGGGGGGCATTCAGCTCATTCCATTTCAGGATGAAGCGGAAATCGCCGATGCCGGCGGCCGCCAGCGTCTTGATCGGCCCGGCCGAGAGCGCATTGCAGCGGATGCCACGCGGCCCGAGATCGGCGGCGAGATAACGAACGCTGGCCTCAAGAGCCGCCTTGGCGACACCCATCACATTGTAGTGGGGCATCACGCGTTCCGCGCCGTAATAGGTGAGGGTGACCATGCTGCCGCCATCGCCCATCAGGGGCACAGCCCGCTGGGCCACGGAGGTGAAGCTGTAGCAGGAGATGTCCATGGTCCGCAGGAAGTTGTCCCGCGACGTCTGCAGATAGCCGCCCGTCAGCTCGGACTTGTCCGAAAACGCAATGGCGTGCACCAGAAAGTCGAGCCGTCCCCAGTCCTGCTGCAGGGTGCGGAAGACCGCATCGACGCTCTCATCATCGGTCACGTCACAAGGCAGCACATGTGTTGACGCAAGACTGTCCGCTAAAGGCTTGACACGCTTGGCCAATGCGTCACCCTGGTAGGTGAACGCCAGTTCGGCTCCATGTGCGGCACAGACTTTGGCTATTCCCCAGGCGATGGATCTGTCATTGGCGACGCCCATGACCAAGCCGCGCTTGCCGGCCATTAACGCTGTGGGACCAGTCATGAAACCGCCTCAAATCGGGCCCTTGGGCCTCGGGGAGCGTCGTGATCCTACACAAATGGCGCAACCGGTCAAATCCAAGCCGGCAGGCTCATTGACGGAGGGGCGCGAATGACGCCGCAGCCCGGTTGGAGCCAGATCGGGGACCGTGCCATCGATGTCGGCCGGTTCAGCCGCTTTGCCATCCGCCGCTTCTTCAATGACCGGTGCGCGCAGGCTGCGGCAGCGCTGACCTATACGGCACTTCTGGCGCTGGTGCCGCTGACGACGATCGCCGTTGCGCTGTTCTCGGCCTTTCCTGCCTTCGAGAACGTGCAGCAGAACGCGCAGGATCTGATCTTCGACAACCTCGTGCCGCAGGTGGGCGAGGCCGTTGCGGACTATCTTGAGGGCTTCGCGGTAAACGCCGGTCGCCTGACATCGGTCGGCCTGCTGGGCCTGATCGTCACGTCGGTGATGCTGCTGTGGACGATCGAGGCCGCATTCAATGCGATCTGGCGGGTGCGCGAGGCCCGACCTCTGTTGATCCGTCTTTTGTCGTTCTGGGCGATCCTGACGCTCACGCCAATTCTGCTGGCGGCCAGCCTTTCGGTGACCAACCAAGTGCTCGGCGAGGCGGAACTGGGCGAGCAGATTCCACTGTCGCGACAATGGGTGGGCATCGCGCCGGCCATCTTCGAGTGGGTCGGGTTCTCGCTGCTCTACTGGATCATCCCGAATCGTTCGGTGCGGGGCCGGGATGCGCTGATCGGCGGTTTCGTCGCCGCGGCCTTGTTCGAGCTGTCGAAATCGCTGTTCGCCCTCTACCTCTCGGCCTTCCCGGTCTATGAGACCATTTACGGCGCGCTGTCGACGGTGCCGATCTTCCTTTTGTGGCTTTACGTGGCGTGGTCGATCGTGCTGTTCGGGGCGGTCGTGGCGGCAGCGCTGCCCGATTGGCGGGCCGACAAGTTGTTGGGCGGCACCTACGACACACTCAGCCACGCCCAGCGTCTATCGCTGGCCGTCACCATCCTGAAAGAGCTGGCAAAGGGCGCCCGCGAGGGTGTGGATGTGCGTCGTCGCCGTCTGGTACGTCGCATTCCGGTGGGGCCACCGATGATCGATGCCGCGCTGTCGGATCTGCGGCGGACCAATTACGTGGTGCGCTCGGCCAGTGACCGGTGGGTTCTGTCGCGCGACCTTTCGTCGGTGACTCTGTTCGACCTGTCAGTCGCGCTGCAGGCCGGCATTACGGACACCTGCAGCGGCATGCCGGGCACGGAAGGCGAGTGGTACGGTCGCCTCTCCAACGTTCTGTCGCGGGTCACGGAAACCAACCGTAGCATCATGGGCGTCACCCTTGCCGAAGTGGTGGCCGCGGCAACGGCGGACCCCGAGGCTGCGGATAAGCGTCAGCCCGTGCTGTTGGACGAGCACCGCGACCGCACGGCACCGACGGCGTAGGCGCCAAGCGACTGAGCCGTTTGTGACGCGGGACAGCTTCCGTCGTCAGCGGTCGGTGAGCGCCAGTCTGACGGCAAACCCGGCGAACGCAGCGGCGAAGGCACGCTGCATCCAACGCGTCGCGCGCTTTGAGGACAAGACTGCGCTGCGCACCATGTTCGCCGCAAAGCCATAGCCCACGAAGATCACGAAGGTCAGGGCCATGAAGGTGGCGCTCAGCACGCCCATGCGCGCGAGCGTATCCGGCGCGGAGGCCGGTACGAATTGCGGCAGGAACGCGAGAAAGAAGATCGACAGCTTCGGATTGAGGATGTTGATCAGGATGCCGCGCAAGGCGATCGTGCCCAGGCGTCGGGCTGTCATGCGCCGCTTGGGCCGCGGTCCGTTCTGCGGCTCGCTGTCGGTCAGCACCATCGGCCCGCTTTCCCGCCATAGCCCCCAGGCGAGATAGAGCAGGTAGGCGATGCCCAGGATCTTTACGGCCTGAAAGGCAACCGCACTGGCATGCAACAGGGCCGCCAGGCCCATCATGCTGGCCAGGAGATGCGGGACGATGCCCAGAGTGCAGCCGAAGGCGGCGGCCACGCTGGCCCGCGCGCCTTGGAACACGCCGGTCGACAGCGTGTAGATCACGCCGGTTCCGGGCACCAGCACTACCACGATTGCGGTCGCCATGAAGTCCATGCCGATGGCATCGAACGGGATCGTCATGGGCTGGGCCCTTATGGTCGTCTGCGTCTGAGGTCTAGAATACCGCAGACGAGGATCACCGCCACAGCAGCTTGGGCAGTGACCACCGTCGGCCAGATACGCGAGAGGTTGGGGTCGAGGAACTTCTGGGGCCCGAACGAGACCAGAGCGGTCAGCGCGAACAGGATGACCAGCGCCGTGCCATGGCGACTGCCTTGGCCCAGCAGATAGAGCGCGGCACCGCCGATCGCCAGCGATGCGCCGAGAAACGGCCCAAGGGCGAACAGCGGGGTCTCAAGCGGCGGATGCGGCGGCGTGCGGGTGAGGAGTGCCAGCAGCATGACAGTGGTCAGCACCAGCAGCACGATCGCCCCCGCTGAGACGGCTTGGGCCGGCTGGTGTCTCGGATTTATCTGCTTCGGCATGGTTCCTCCGAAAGCGTACCAGTGAGTACGGTTGTCGCCGACCGTACTCGTTGGTACGGTTCTTGTCAACGGACCGATCGGGCTAGGGAGGTGCAGGATGGCCACAGCGACACGGGACCGTCGCCGGGAGGCGATCATGGACATCGCCGTCGACGTGCTGGCGGAGCGCGGTTATCGCGACACCACGATGCTGGAGGTGGCCAAGCGCGCCTCGGCCTCGAAAGAGACCCTCTATGCCTGGTTCGACAGCAAGGCGGGCTTGTTCGAGGCCGTCATTCAACGCAATGCCGAGACGGTGCAGACCGCTCTGGCGGACATTCTGGCGGAGAAGGCGCCCGTCGACCGGGTGCTTAAGGCATTCGGCCATTCCCTGCTGACGCTGCTGCTCGGCGACGGTGCCGTTGCGATCAATCGGGCGGCGATCTCCGAGGCACGATCCGATCCCACCCTTGCCGAGACTTTGGCCCGGGCCGGTCGCGACGCCACCCTGCCGGCCTTCGTTGTCTATCTGGATCGGCAGGCCGCATGCGGTGTGCTGACCCTGGACACGGCGGGCGAAGCAGCGGAGCAATTCCTGGGCCTGCTGCTGGGCGACATGCAAGTGAGGCGCCTGCTGGGTCTTCTACCCGCACCAACGGCGGCAGAGGCGGAGGCCCGCGCAGACCGGACGGCGCGGGCCTTCCTCAGGCTCTATGGTTCATGACGCGGCGCGACGACCGGCAAGCTGTTGCGGACTTGACATCTCGCCGTCCTCTCAGTCGTCCCAAATCCGCTCCCACCAATCCCCGTCGTCATTGTCGATTGTGAAGGGCTGCCCGCCGGCTTCCATGCGCGCGCGGATGTCCGCGATGTCCCACCCGGTCAGACTGGCCAGCGTCTGGGCCTCTCCCTCGAAGCGGTCGGGCAGGGCGGCCACATAGTCTCGGCCGGCCGGGCAATCGACGGCGCCGGTCCAGGGGCGGGTCATCACATAGCGGCCCTGGAAGTTCTCGCGATCGCCGGTTTCGTGCAGCATCAGATCTTCTGGAAAGGTCTCGGCGTCGTACCGCACGTGCAGGCGTGTGACGAACGCATCGCGTGCCTGACTGCTGCCGTCGTCCTGCACCCAGAAGGCACCCAGTTCGCGCAACTGGGCAGGGCTAAGAGGATCGGCCGCGCAGGGGTCGCACCATGCCATGTCCCAGGCATATTCCAGGAACACCGCGCGCATGCCCGTCTGCTCCACCTGGCGGTCGAACATCGCAGTGTAGAAGTCGGCGAACGCGTCTTCGACGAACAGCGGGATCGACTGGCCCGTCGGCATGCGCACTGTGCGGTAGTTGGTGGTCTCGACCCGGCCATTACGGGTCAGCGTGAACAGGAACAGTTCCTGCGGCCCGTTGGCATTCACGGTGCCGAGGCGGATCGGCAGCATGAAGCGGTCGGTCTCGTACGCCACCTGCAGCGGGCGCAGATAGTTGTAGCCGAGCCGCTGCTGCTCCTCGAGGTTCACCTTGGCGACGAAGAAGCGCACACCCTGGCGCAGATAGCTCTCCAGCACCGGCTCCGCACCGTCTGGGATGCGGTAGCCGTTCTCCATCAGCCAGGCGGCGAGCCCCGTGCTCTCGGTGGCGGAGAGGATCTGGATGTCGTATTCGCCGACGGTGTAGCTCGCCTCCACCGTTACGCCGCGGGCGCGGCTGCCGTCTTCCGACGGCACCTCGCCGGCGCTCATCTCCACCCGTCCGTCGTAGACCTCAATCGGTCGACAGGGGTCATCGTCGAAGTACTGCACCAGCCTCGGTGCGGTGTAGGCGTCGAGATGGTCCACGATCGCGTTCTCGGTCACGTGGATCTGCTCGCGCTCGATGAAGGTCGGCACTGGGATGACGATGGCGAACTCATCCAGGTCGCCCTGATAGTCGTTGGCCATGGTGATCACCGTGCGGTCGTCGGATCGCGCCAGCACCACCTTCGATGACTGGTTGAACAGCGACGTATCGGCGCTGGCGACATAGAAGCCGCAAAACGCCGATGCCGACGCGCTGATCAGGCTGCCGGCCAGCAGCGCCAAAGCGGCATAGAGAAATTGCCTCACCCTCTATCCTCCCTCTGAATGCGATTCTGCGTGGCCCCTTGGGGTTCAATCCGGCCACAGTTCCTCGATCCAGTCCCCCTCATTGCCGCCGAGGAGCGTCATGGACTGGCCGTCGGCTTCCATGCGCTGGCGAATGTCGGCGATGTCCCAGCCGGTGAGATTGGCCAGGCTCTGAGCCTCCGTTTCGAACCGTCGCGGCAGGCTTGCCAGATATTGTCGCCCGGCTGGGCACTCGATCGGGCCGGCCCACGGATGGGTCACCACAAAGCGCCCCTGGAAGTTCTCGCGGTCGCCGGTTTCCTGCAGCATCAGGTCTTCCGGGAAGCGTTCGGCGTCGTAGCGCAGATGCAGCCGGGTGACGAATACGTTGCGCGCCGGGGTGCCGTCGTCGCGCACCCAGAAGGCACCCAGCTCCCGAAGCTGGCTCGGGCTCAGCGGATCGGCAGCACAGGGGTCGCACCATGCCATGTCCCAGGCGTATTCCAGGAAGACGACGCGCATATCCGTCTGCGCCACCTGGCGATCGAACATGGCTGTGTAGAATTCCGCGAAGTCGTCCTGCACATAGAGCGGGACCGGCCGGTCGGACGGCAGCCGGACGGTGCGGTAGTTGGTTGTCTCCACGCGTCCGGTCTCGGTCAGCGTGAACAGGAACAGCTCCTGGGGCCCGTCGGCATTCACGGTGCCCAGGCGGATCGGCAGCATGAAGCGGTCGGTCTCAAAGGCGACCTGCAGCGGGCGCAGATAGCTGTATCCCAGCCGTTCCTGCTCCTGCAGGTTCACCTTTGCCACGAAGAAGTGCACGCCCTGGCGCAGGTAGCTTTCCAGCACCGATTCCGCGCCTTCGGGGATGCCATAGCCGTTCTCGGTCAGCCAGGCCGCAAGCCCGCCGCTGTCAGTCGCCGACAGGATCTGGATGTCGTATTCGCCGACGGTGTAGCTCGCCTCCACCGTCACGCCGAACACGCCGCTGTGCGGCCAGATGATCTCGCCCGTCGCAGTCCGCTGCGGCGGGACAGCAAACGCGTAGCGGTCATCGGAGATGCAGGGATCGCGGTCGAAATACTCCACCAGCCGTGGCGCGGTGTAGGCGTCCAGGTGGTCGACGATCGCGTTGTCCGTCACGTGGATCTGTTCCCGTTCAATCAAGGTCGGCACAGGGATCACGACGGCGAACTCGTCGACGTCACCCTGAAAGTCGTTGGCCATGGTGATGACCGTCCGGTCGCCTGAGCGGGCCAGCACCACTTTCGATGCCTGGTTGAACAGCTCGGTGCCCGCGCTGGCGACATAGAACCCGCAGAAGGACCAGGCCGATGCGCTGATCAGGATGCCGGCGACCGCAAACATTGCAGCCGCAAGGAAACGTGCCATCGTGAAAACTCCCGCCTTATTCGGTCTTGGCGACCGTTCATTGCCGGTCCGGCCACAGATCGCCGATCCAGTCATCGTCATCACTGCCGAAATCGGCCGCCGACTGGCCGCCAGCCGCCATACGGTCGCGGATGTCGGCGATGTCCCAGCCTGTCAGGCTGGCGAGGGCCTGCGCCTCAGCCTCGAACCGCTGCGGCAGGCCCGCCCGATAGTCGCGTGCCGCTGGACAGTCGGCCGAGCCGGTCCAGGGATGGTTCAGCACATAGCGGCCCTGGAAGTTCTCGCGGTCGCCGGTTTCCTGAAGCATCAAATCTTCCGGGAAGGTCTCGGCGTCGTACCGCACATGCAGGCGGGTGACGAAGGCGTTGCGTGCCTGGGTCCCATCGTCGCGCACCCAGAAGGCGCCCAATTCCCTAAGCTGGCCCGGGCTCAGCGGGTCTGCCGCACAGGGGTCGCACCACGCCATGTCCCACGCATATTCCAGGAACACCGCGCGCATGCCCGTCTGCGCCACCTGACGGTCGAACATGGCCGTGTAGAAGTCGGCGAAGTCGTCCTCGATGAACAGCGGGATCGACTGGCCCGTGGGCAGGCGTACGGTGCGGTAGTTGGTGGTCTCGACCCGGCCGTTCTCCGTCAGCGTGAACAGGAACAGCTCTTGCGGCCCGTTGGCGTTCACGGTGCCAAGGCGGATCGGCAGCATGAACCGATCGGTCTCGTACGCCACCTGCAGCGGGCGGAGATAGCTGTAGCCCAGCCGCGCCTGCTCCTGCAGGTTCACCTTGGCAACGAAGAAGCGCACACCCTGGCGCAGGTAGCTTTCCAGCACCGGCTCCGCACCATCGGGAATGCGATAGCCGTTCTGCGTCAGCCAGGTGGCAAGGCCGCCGCTCTCGGTCGCCGACAGGATCTGGATGTCGTATTCGCCGACGGTGTAGCTCGCCTCCACCGTCACGCCCAGCGCCGCGGCGCCGGCCCCTCGGGCGACCTCGCCCGCCGCGCCGACCAGATCCGGCGCGGACGTCATGGGCACGGGGATCGGTTCGCACGGGTCCCGGTCGAAGTATTCAACGAGACGCGGCGCGGTATAGGCGTCCAGGTGATCGACGATGGCGTTTTCGGTCACGTGGATCTGCTCGCGCTCGATGAAGGTCGGCACCGGAATGACCACGGCAAATTCGTCGACATCGCCCTGGAAGTCGTTCGCCATGGTGATGACCGTGCGATCGCCGGAGCGCGCCAGCACGACCTTCGAGGCCTGGTTGAACAGCGAGGTATCGGCGCTGGCGACGTAGAATCCGCAGAACGCCATGGCTGGCGCCCCTGGCAGGCCAGCGAAGGCCATGACGGCAAGGGCGGTCAAGAGACGGATCATGATCGGGCCTCCTTCACGGTCAGGCGTGCGTCGGACGAGGTCCACTGGAATGCGTCGGCCCGGAACACGCGGTCGATCAGCGGAACGGCGGGGCAGAGCAGAACGAGCGCGTAGAGCAGCCCCTCGCGCATCTGCAGTCCGAACTGCAGCCACACGGCAAGCGCCGCGACAGCCGTGGCGAACAAGATGCGGCCCGTGCGGGCGGCCGGACTGGTCTTGGGGTCGGAGATCATGAAGAACGCGAACACCAGCACTGCGCCCGACTGGAGGTGGTGCAGCGGGATCACCAGCGGGTCGCCCAACCAGAGCGCGCGCACTGTCAGGGCGCCGGCGTAAGCCGCAAGAAAGGCAATCGAGATGTCCGCTCGGCGCGCACTGCCCAAGACGCCGACGGCAAGGCAGGCCATCAGGAAGATCAGCCAGACAGGCCGGCCCCATTGCCCGGGGGAGATCCACACATCGGGGGCCGCGGCCAGCAGCAGCACGACGATCGCCAGGTTGGCCGGGTTGAAGATGTGCCGACCGCGCAGTCGGATGACGTATTTCGAGCCGATGGCGATCAGCCCCGCCAGCGCGAACAGCCAGACATCGCCAGCCCTGAGCAGAATGCACAGCGACAGGCTGCTGATCAGGGCGCTGCGCGGTTCGAACGGCCGGCGGGCCAGCCAGCGGTCGCCGGCCCATTGCGTTGCAAGGGCGGCTGTGACGGCGGCCGCGCACTGCCAGGCCGAGGCCTGGAAATCCAGCCAGATCTGGGTGACCGCCAGCAGCGAGACGAGGCTGAGGATCTGCAGGTGGCGCGGATCGGTGGCGAACCGCGCGACGGCGCTGCGCCCGGCGCCGGCGGCCTGTGCAACGAGCTCGGCCATGACCTTCACCCGCCCTCACGATGTCGTGAACCCTGCGACACCTAGACCCAGGAAAGGGGCGGCAATGCGACCGAAGCGGGGCGGTGTTCTGACTTAGGGTTGTTGCCTCGCCCCTATTGTGGCCAGCCAGATGCCGGTCAGGACAGCGACGAGGCCGACGACCACGTTCCAGCGGATCGGCTCGTCCAGCAGAACGGCACCGAGGATCGACGCCGCGATAGGATTGACGGTGACGGAGATCGCCACGCGGGTCGGCGTCGTGCGGCTGAGCGCGAAGGCCCAGAGGAAGAACACCAGCGCACTGCCGAAGATGCCGAGATAGCCGACGGCAAGCCACTGCGCCGTGCCGAAGTCGCCAGCTGCGGCGAACCCTCCGCGGGCTGCGGCCACGACCACAAGAGCGGCGGCGCCGACGCCCATCGCCTGCGCGGTGAAGGCTATGGGCCCGAGCGTCCGGATGAACGGGCGAGACCAGACGCTGTAGAGCGCCATGGTCAAGGCCGCCGCCACCATCAGCAGATCGCCCTGCCATGCACCCGACGGGGCATGGGCCATGCCGGCGAGCAGCGCCACCGCGACGCCGCCCATGGCGATCAGCACGCCGCCCGTCTTGCGCAGGGTCAGCGCCTCCATGCCCATTGCCGCCCCTGCAACCATCGTCAAGAGCGGCAGGGTGGAGAGCGCCAGCGCCCCCCTTGCGGCCGTCGTGTGGGCGAGGGAGGCGTTGAACAGGATCGGGAATCCGAAGAAGAACAAGAGACCCAGGCCGGCCACGGCGGGCCAGTCGGACCTGGCCGGCCAAGGCCCGCGGCGCAGCATCGTGACGGGCAGCAGGAACACGACCCCGACGCCGAAGCGGAATGCGCCGAGCGTCAACGGGTCTGTGGCCCCGACGACATACCGGGTCGCCCCGACCGCCGTGCCGCCGAGGCCGCTGGACAGCATGGCGGCCAGCACACCCAGGATTTCTGCCACCATTGCCCCCATCGGTCGCCATGACTTGCACGGACGGTAGGGGGCAGGCACTATTCAAGGAATCGAATTTCTCTGATCCCTCTCATCAACATTCGATATGAGCTTGCCGACTCTCGACCCGGATCTCTTGCGCGCCTTCGTAGCGGTGGCGGACCATCGGTCCTTCACGCGCGCTGCGGCTAGCCTGAACCGCACACAGTCGGCCGTGAGCATGCAGATCAAGCGCCTGGAGGAGCGGCTGGACGTGCCCCTGTTCCGCCGTACGACGACGCAGGTCGATCTCAGTACGGCGGGCGAGGGTTTGCTGGGATACGCGCGGCGCATCCTGGTGCTGAATGAAGAAGCGGTGGGGCGGCTGCGCGAACGGAAGCTGGAAGGGCGCGTGCGCCTGGGCGTCATGGACGACTACGGCACCGCGATCGTGCCACCGCTCTTGGCCGGCTTCATCGCCGCCTATCCGCGCATTCATGTGGAGATGGAAACGGGCCTGACCTCGATCATGGTCGAGCGGCTGGGTGAGGCCTTCGACCTGGTGATTGCCATGCATGCCGAGGGGCACGAGCGGGGCCAGTTCCTGTGCCGCGAGCAGCCCGTTTGGGCGGCGGGGCCGGCCCATGCGGTGGAGCAGGCCGATCCGCTGCCGGTCGCCCTCTATCCGCAGGGCTGCCTGTTCCGCACCTGGGCGATGCAGGCGCTGGATGCTGCCGGCCGGCCCTGGCGACTGGCGTTCGTTGGCCACAGCCTGGCGGCAGTCGAAGCGATTGCTGCCGAGGGGCTGGCGGTGACGGTCGCCAAATCCAGAACCTTCCCGCCCCGTCTGCGTCGGCTTTCGGAATCCGACGGCATGCCGGCTCTGCCGGCCGCAGAGATCCGCCTGCACCGCGCGCCGGACATGGCGCGCCCGGCGGCGCTGCTGGCCGACCATCTGGCCGCGGCCATGGGGCAGGCGGCAGAGCTGTGCTAAGCAGGCCCGAAATCCGCGACGTGTCGTCTGGAGCGAGAGCATGAAACGCACCACCCGGTTCCGCCATTTGGTCGAAGCGCCGGAAATCCTGATCCTGCCCGGTGTAGCCGACGCGCTGACCGCCAAGGTGGCGGAGCGGGCGGGGGCGCAAGCCATCACCTGCGGCGGCTATGCCGCAACAGCCTCACTACTGGGCCGGCCGGACACGTCGCTGTTGACCATGGCGGAGCTGGCGGACCACTACGCCCGCATCGCCGATGTCGTCGACATCCCGCTGTTCGCCGACGGAGACACCGGCTTCGGCAATGTCACGAACGTCGCCCGCACCACGCGGGCGTACGAGCGTGCCGGGGTCGCCGGCTTTTTCATCGAAGACCAGGTGTTCCCGAAGCGCTGCGGCCATATGGCGGGCAAGGCCGTGGTGCCGGTGGAAGAGATGGTGGCCAAGCTGAAGGCGGCGCTGGACGCGCGGCAGGACCCGGACTTGGTGATCATGGCGCGCACCGACGCCAATGCCGTGGAGGGCATCGACCGTGCCCTCGAAAGGGCGCAGATCTACAAAGAGGTTGGCGCGGACCTGCTGTTCGTGGAGGCACCGACCTCGCTGGAGGAGATGCGGCGCATCCCGGCTGAGCTTAAGGCTCCGTGCCTGGCCAACAATGTGGAAGGCGGACAGACGCCGATCATCCCAGCGCCGGAGCTGGGGGCTATGGGCTATGCCGCTACGGTCTATCCCGTGGCCATCTGCTATGCCATCGCCCATGCGGCCGATCGGCTGATGCGCACGATCCTGGGCGAAGGCACCACGGCCCCCATGAACGACGCGATGATCACCTTCGACAGGTTCAACGATCTCGTCGGCTTGCCTGAGGTACGGCGGCTGGAGCAGGATTACGCTCACTTCGCGGCCGTCACCGGCAGCGACTGAAAACCCGTACGTTTGAGGACAGGGAGGTACAGTCAATGAACCGTCTGCTTACGGCACTTTCCGCCACCGGCCTAGCGCTGACGGCCATCGGCACGGCATCGGCCGAGGATGTCGCCGTCATGCGCATCAGCCACCAGCTGCCGCCGGCCCACCACATTGCCCGCCTGGTCGACGACTTCGCCGCGAATGTCGAGGCGCTGTCCGACGGCAGCATCGACGTACAGGTGTTCGGCGCCAACCAGCTGTTCGGGCCGCGCGACAACTTCCCTGCCGTGGCTGGCGGGGACGCGGAGGCTGCGATTTCCGTCAACTTCCAATGGGCGGGCTCGGTGCCGGCCATGAACGTGACGGTGGTGCCCTACCTGTTCACCGATCTGGCGCAGATCGAAGCCTTCCCCGGCTCCGACGCTGCGATGCATCTTGAGGGGTTGCTGGCCGATGTGGGCGTGCGCAACCTCGCCTGGCTCTACACCACCCGCACCTCGATCATCACGTCGAACGGCCGGCCGATCGTGTCGCTGGCCGATTTCGAGGGGCTGAAGATCCGCGGCCACAACCGCATCGCCGATGCCGGCCTGGTGGCGGCCGGGGCCGCGCCTACGGCCATGCCGGGCTCAGAGGTCTATCAGGCGCTGCAGACAGGCGTGATCGA
>JANQQD010000055.1 GCA_028285185.1 Anaerolineae bacterium
ATCGGTCTCGTAGAACCGTTCGGAATCGGGAATGGCCTCTTCGTTCCGGGCCAGAGCCTCGCGCAGGTTGCTGATGTCGGTCTTGCTGGCGTCCACGGCGGCCATGCGCACCAGTGCGGATTCCAGCAGGATCCTTGAATCGAACAGATGCCTGACACCACCCTTCTGCTGGATCAGGTGCAGGACGATCCCTTCCAGCACTCCGAAGGCGGTATCGTAGTTGGGTCGACTGACAACCGGCCGGAACCTGGGCCGAGCCACGACCAAGCCCTTGCCGGCCAGCGCCTTGATGGCCTCACGCACAACCGTGCGGCTGACGCCGAACTGGGCCATCAGCTGTCGTTCGGCGGGCAGCGGCTCGCCGTCTGGCAGTTCGCCTGAGACGATCATCGCTTCAAGCCGGTTGACGACGATATCCGCCGCACGCCCTTCGGCGAGCGGTTGGCGGGTCACGTCCAGTGTCAGAATCTCGGCCATCTCTCTACATACTTAACTGAAGAGCGCAGAGCTGCAACGGACATGGTTTTCGTCCGACCATAAGATAGGATACCAGCAGCACCTTACTGTAAGAGGTTCGCGTAGAAACCGTGTAGTGTCAAAGAATTGCTGCATGATGCGGCATACAGCGCGGTCCATCCGAGGTTTTCGTTTGACAGCCTAGTTTGGTCATATCAAAATGTTACAAAAATCGGACCAAACGGGGAATCGCCAGCCGTCGTTTCCCGTCCGTCAACGGGCCGGTACGCTGGGGAGGTGGCCGCGCTTCGACGGACGATGGTGACTGTCGGCCGCCAGCGCAGGTGTGCAGTCCATGGGCAGGATCTCTTCCATTGCGTGCCGGATCTATAACGTTCCGCTCAACGAGATCCTCCGCGACGCCCGGCATGGCGACCATTCCTGCTTCCAGCTCATCACGGCAACGCTGACCCTGGACGACGGGGCCGCCGGCACCGGCTACACCTATACCGGCGGTCGCGGCGGCTACGCGGTGCTGGCGATGCTGGAGCACGATCTGCAGCCCTTCCTTCTCGGCCGGGACGCCACGGCCGTTGAGGATCTCTACGAGGCGATGCAGCTGCACCTGCACTATGTCGGCCGTGGGGGCATCGCCTCATTCGCCATCTCCGCCGTCGACATCGCGCTCTGGGACCTGCGGTGCAAGCGGGCGGGCAAGCCTCTCTGGCAGATGGCCGGCGGTGCATCGGACCGGTGCCGGGCCTATTACGGCGGCATCGACCTCAGCTTCCCGCTGCCCAAGCTGCTTGACAGCATCCGCAGGCCCCTCGATGCAGGTCTGAACGGGGTCAAGATCAAGATCGGCCAGCCCGATCTGGCCGACGATGTCGCGCGCGTCAGCGCCGTGCGCCAGCTGATCGGCCCCGACATCGCCTTCATGGTCGATGCCAACTATTCGATGAGCGTCGAACAGGCGATCGCCGCTGCGGAAGCCTTTCGGCCCTTCGACCTGCTCTGGTTCGAGGAGCCGACGATTCCCGACGACTACAAGGGCTATGGCCGCATCGCAGACGCAACCGGAATGCCGCTCGCCATGGGCGAGAACCTGCACACGATCCACGAATTCGGCTACGCTTTCGCCGATGCCAAGCTCTCCTACATCCAGCCCGACGCGTCCAACTGCGGTGGCATCACCGGCTGGCTGAGAGTGGCGGAACAGTCGATCGCATACGGGATCCCGGTCTGCAGCCACGGCATGCAGGAGCTGCATGTGAGCCTCGTCTCGGCCCGGCCGAATGCCGGGTGGCTGGAGGTGCACAGCTTCCCGATCGACGCCTACACGACACGACCGCTGGTCATCGAAAACCATCTGGCCGTCGCACCCTCGACCCCTGGTATCGGCGTCGAGTTCGACTGGCCGAAACTTGAAGCTGCGCACAAGCGCGCGGCTTGAAGCCCGGCTTTGGCCGGTTCCAGCAGTGGGGAGGATGCGGCACGGCCCCCCGTGGCAAACCCTCTTCAAAGGCAACCTACAGCGAGTGGGAGGATCCAGGTGAAAATCAAGACCCTAACCCAGGGCATCGCGGTTGCGGCGATCGCCGCCGCCGTTCCGTTGGCGGGCCAGGCTCAGGAGCAGCTCAGGTTTGCGCATGTCTATGAGACCAGCCATCCGCTGCACGAAGGCGCGCTGATGGCGGCGGAGGAGTTCGCCGCGCGCACCGACGGCCGATACAGCATCGAGGTGTTCCCGGCTTCGTCGCTGGGCAGCGAGAGCGCACTTAACGAGGCCATTTCGCTGGGCACCGTCGACATCATCTATACCGGTGCGGGCTTCGCCGGGTCGATCTTCGGCCCGATCTCCATGACCGACTATCCCTTCGTGTTCCGCGGTCTGGACCATTGGCGGGCCTACAGTGAAAGCGATCTCTTCCAGGAACTCGCGGCTGGCTGGGCTGACGCCACCGGCGGCAACACGATCGCGGCCATCAGCTATTACGGCACCCGCCACGTAACCTCGAACGGCGCGATCCTGACGCCGGCGGACATGGAGGATCTGAAGATCCGCGTGCCCGACGCGCCGGCCTATGTGCTGTTCCCGCAGGCCGTCGGTGCGAACCCGACGCCGATCGCGTTCGCCGAGGTCTATCTGGCACTTCAGCAGGGCGTGGTCGACGCGCAGGAGAACCCGCTGCCGACGATCCAGGCCAAGCGGTTCTACGAGGTGCAGTCCGACATCAACCTGACCGGACACATCACCAATTCCACCTTCACCGCAGTGTCCAGCATCCGGCTGGCCAGCCTGAGCGATGAGGATCGCGAGATCCTGTTCGAGGTGCTGCAGGAGTCGGCCGACTGGATCACGGACGAGATCGTCAGCGCCGAAGACGAGCTGGTGGTCTGGTTCCGTGAGCAGGGCGTCGCGGTCAACGAGGTCGATCGCACGCCGTTCATCAACGCTGTGCAGCCGGCGCTTACCAGCGGCGACCTGCCGTTCAGCAGCGAACTCTATGAGCGCCTGCAGGCGATCCCGGACGCCAACTGACTTCTCTGACATCGGACCATGCGCCGGCCTCCGCACGGGGGGCCGGCGCCCCGATCAACGGAGGTGCGCCCATGTCGGATGCCCCGAAAGCCGGCGGATCGGACGACTTCGCAGCAGGGATAGAAGAGATCACCGACGATATCTCTGATGTCAGCTGGCTCGACATCCCCGTCCTGATCGTCTTTGCGGCCCTGTTCCTCATCGTCGCGCTGCAGTTCTTCACCCGGTACGTCCTCAACGACAGCATGGGATGGACCGAGGAGATCGCGCGTTATTTCCTGATCATCCTCGGGTTTGTCGGCTCGATCACCTGCGTGCGCCGGCGCAAGCACATCTTCCTGGAATTCTTCTTCCGGTATCTTTCCGCCCGCGTGATCAAGCCGATCGTGGTCGCCACCGAGGTGCTGGTTCTGGGGTTCTTCGGCTATGCCGGCGTGCTCGGCATCGAGCTGGCTGAGCGCACCACCAGCAACATGATCTCCATCCCCCTGCCCAAGGCCATCATCTTCTACATCGTGGTGGTCTCGTGCTTCCTGATGGCCGTGTTCTCCATCATCAACATCGTCCGCCTCGTGCGACAGCCCGCCGACGCGATCGCAGCGGAAAGGCACAAGTCCGCCGGCGCCTGAGCCCGCCCCGGCAGCTTAAGCCCAATAAGAACGCCCCTCTTCCAGGCCCGCCCGCTTGGCTTTCAGTGCGCGTTTCGGAGGTTTCGATGGCTTTGACGGTTCTGTTCGTCGTTCTCGCCGTTCTGCTGATCTTCGGCGTGCCCATTGCCGTGGCACTCGGCCTCGCCTCGCTCGCCTACATCATGATCGCCGGCCTGCCGGACGTCGTGCTGATCCACAACATGATCAACGGGATCGACAGCTTTCCGCTGTTGGCCATCCCCTTCTTCATCCTGGCCGGGCATCTGATGAACACGGGCGGGATCACGTCGCGCATCTTCGCCTTTGCCCGGGCGATGGTCGGGTGGATGAACGGCGGCCTCGGCCACGTGAATGTGGGCGCCAGCGTCATCTTCGCCGGCATGTCCGGTGCTGCCGTCGCCGATGCCGGCGGGCTCGGCAATGTGGAAATCAAGGCGATGCGGGATGCCGGATATGACACCGACTTCTCCGTCGGCATCACCGCGGCCTCGTCGACCATCGGCCCGATCATCCCGCCATCACTGCCGCTGGTGCTCTACGGCGTCATGGCGTCGGCTTCGATCGGCGAGCTGTTCATCGCCGGTCTGGTGCCGGGCCTGCTGATGGCCGTGTCCCTGATGATCATGGTGACGTGGTACGCCCGTCGGCGGAACTATCCGAAAGACGCTAGCTTCGAGCTCTGCCGTCTGTGGCATACGTTCAAGGGTGCCTTCCTGCCGCTGTTGACTCCGGCGATCATCGTCGGCGGCATCGCTACGGGCGCATTCACGCCCACGGAAGCGGCCGTGGCCGCCGCCACCTACGCCCTCATCCTTGGGGTCGTCGTCTACCGCAGCCTGACCTGGCGGCACATCGTCCGCGTCTCAATGGACACGATCATCACCTCCGGCGCCATCCTGATGATCGTGGCGAGTGCCGCCGTCTTCGCCTGGATCCTGACGGCGAACCAGGTCGCGGTGATCCTGGGCGACGCGCTGTTGGGGCTGACCAGCAACAAGCAGATACTGCTTTTGATCATGATGCTGATCGTGCTCGCCATCGGCCTGTTCATGGAAACGATCGCGGCGATCACCATCCTGGTGCCGGTCCTCCTGCCGATCGCCGTCAGCGTCGGCATCGACCCCGTTCACCTGGGCATCATCCTGATCATGAACCTGATGCTGGGCCTGCTGACGCCGCCCGTGGGCATGGTGCTGTTCGTCCTGTCCGAAGTCTCGGGCGTGAAGTTCGAACGCTGCGTCGCCGCGACCATGCCCTTCCTGGTCCCGCTGGTGATCGTGCTGCTGGCTCTCACCTTCTGGTCCGACCTCGCCCTCTGGCTCCCGAGCTTGATCTACCGGTAGGGCGCCAACCGCCCGCAGCCGGAACGCTCACCCGCCCCGGCTGACGGTGTGGTTCAGGTCGGCGATGCGGCGGTCGTCGATCTGCGGCCAGTCCCAGTCGATGCCAAGGCCCGGCGTTGACGAGGCTAGCGCATGGCCCTCGGCGACCTCCATCGGGCTTGCCGTCAGCTCGTCCAGCTGCGGGATGTATTCGACCCAGCGCGCGTTGGGCACGGCGCAGCACAGGGCGACGTGCAGCTCCATCAGGAAATGCGGGCAGATCGGGACGTTGAACGTCTCGGCCAGATGCGCGGTCTTCAGCCACGGCGTGATGCCGCCGATGCGTGCCACATCGGCCTGCACGATCGCGCAGGCCTCGCGCTGCAGGTATTCCCGGAAATGGCTGGTGCTGTAGAGGCTCTCGCCCACCGCGATCGGCACCGAGGTACTGGCCGCCAGGCGCACATGCCCGCCCAGATCGTCGGCAGGCAGCGGCTCCTCGAACCAGGCGATGTCCAGCGCCTCGTAGTGCCGCGCCCGGCGGATCGCCTCGTCCACGGTGAAGGCCTGGTTGGCGTCGACCATCATCTCGAAGCCGTCGCCCACCGCCTCGCGCACGGCGCGCAGCCGGGCCACATCCTCCGACACATGCGGCCGCCCGACCTTGATCTTGCAGCCGCCGAACCCTTTGGCCTTCGCCGCCACCGCGTCTTCCACCAGCGCGTCAGCGGCCAGATGCAGCCAGCCGCCTTCGGTGGTGTAGAGCGGCGTGCGGTCCTTCGCCCCCCCGGCAGCCCGGTGCAGCGGCAGGCCCGTGCGCCGGCAGCGCAGATCCCACAGCGCGGTATCGACGGCCGCCAAGGCCAGCGAGGTGATGGCCCCCACTGTCGTGGCATGGGTCAGGAACATCAGGTCCCGCCAGATCCGCTCGATCTCATCCGCCTCGCGCCCGACCAGCGCCGGGGCGAAGGTGTGGCGCAACAGCTCGACGACGGACCGCCCGCCGGTGCCGATGGTGTAGGTGTATCCCATGCCCACCGCGCCATCGGTGTCGGTGAGGCGCACCATCGGCGTCTCCTGGCTGACAAACGCCTGGATCGCATCCGACCGCGGCACCTGCGGCCGCAGGTCCACCATCAGGATTTCCACCCTGTCGATAACCGCCACGATTGCTTCCTTCTCTCTTCGGTCAGCACCTGGCACTGCGGCTGAGGTCCGCCGGTCACTGCGCGCGCCGGCACGTTAGATCAGAGACGTTAGAGGCGCCATGGCGGACCCATCGGGTGGCACCAAGGCGGGCGCGCAACAATCAGGTGATCTAGGACATCAGGGGCAGGTCTGACCGGACTCTCTACGAACCCCAAGGATTGAGCAAATGCGCTATCATTGCGCAAATGTGCGCACTGTGGTATCAGGAAACGTGGATGGGCCGTGCCCTGGGCGGCAGGATCGACGCGTGCGCGATGCCGGAATCCTGAAGAGAGTGTGGAGTGTCCAACAGGTCGGATTCGCAGGAAGGGAAGCTCGATCTCGCCGCAAGGGCGGCCTGGCTCTACTACATCGGCGGCAAGACCCAGGATCAGATCGCGTCGACGCTCAACATCTCGCGGCCCGCCGCGCAGCGTCTTGTCGCGCTGGCGGTGGCGGAAAAGCTCATCAAGTTTCGTCTCGATCACCCTGTCGCCAACTGTATGGAACTCGCCCAGAGGCTGCTGGACCGCTTTGGCCTGGCGTTCTGCGATGTCGTACCCAGCGATCCATCGGAACCGGAAGCGCTCGGCGGCGTGGCCATCTCCGCCGGCACTTGGCTGGAGCACTACGCCCTACAGACGGCGCCGGTCGTTCTGGCACTGGGGACCGGCCGTACGCTGAGGGCAGCGGTGGCGGAGGTGTCGCCGATGAGCCGGCCGCAGCACAAGATCATCTCACGCGTTGGCAACATGACGCGCGACGGATCGGCGAGCGCCTTCGACGTGGTGATGCGCCTTGCCGATAGCATCGGCGGTCAGCGCTATCCGATGCCGACGCCGGTGGTCGCGGACACTGAAGAAGAACGGTCGCTGCTTCAGTCGCAGCGACCGTTCCAGGTCCTACGCGACCTGGCCGCGCAGGCGAAGGCGACCTTCGTCGGGATCGCCGAGATCGGTTGGGGCGCGGCGATGCATCGGGATGGTTTCATCACCGATGCAGAGCTGGCCGACCTCAGTGAAAAGGGGGCGGTCGGCGAGATCACAGGCTGGGCATTCGACGAAAACGGGCGCGTGCTCGACGGTTCGATCAACGAACGGGTCGTCAGTCTGCCGTTGGAACAACCCGCCAACGGCCTCGTCGTGGCCGTCGGCAACGGGTCGGGCAAAGTCGTGCCGATCCGTGCAGCGCTGCGCGGCAAGCTGATCACCGGCCTGATCACGGACGAGTTGACCGCCCGGACCGTCTTGGACGCTTAGCCCGCATACCTAAAGCTCTCTGCCGATTTCCGGGCAGTGCCGGTATCGGGATGTCGTCACCCAACTGAAACATCAGCGATCGGAGCGTCCGATCAAGTCCGTTCAGCGGCGCAGCGACCGGACACAGCCCGGGTTGACAATGCTCAAAAGATTGCCGATCATATGCTCATCAAAAGAGCAATTGCTCGCACTGCTGTCCGATTGGGGAGGACGACATGGGTAAGCGCTTCGCGGCAATGTTCATGTCCGCGCTGTTGGCCGGCACCGCGCTCGCACGGGCAGAAACCATCACGATCGCCACCGTCAACAATGGCGACATGGTCCGGATGCAGGCGCTTTCTGAGCACTTCACGGCAGGGCACCCCGATATCGATGTGGAATGGGTGATCCTGGAAGAGAACGTGCTGCGTCAGAACGTGACCACTGACATCGCCACCAACGGCGGTCAGTACGACGTCATCACCATCGGCCAGTACGAAGTCCCCTTCTGGGCGGAACGCGGCTGGCTGCAAGCGCTCGACGACCTTGGCGACGAGTACGACATCGACGACCTGCTGCCGGCGGTTCGGGGGGGTTTGAGCGTCGACGGCACTCTGTATGCCTCACCGTTCTACGGCGAGAGCTCCATGGTGATGTACCGCACCGATCTGATGGAAGCGGCAGGGCTCCAGATGCCCGACGCACCGACCTGGGAGTTCGTCCGCGAAGCTGCCGAAGCGATGACCGATACCGAGAACGGCGTCTACGGCATCTGTCTGCGCGGCAAGGCGGGCTGGGGCGAAAACATGGCGTTCATTACGGCCATGTCCAATTCCTTCGGCGCGCGGTGGTTCGATGAAGACTGGGAGCCGCAATTCGAGACTGAAGCGTGGTCCGACACCCTTGCCTTCTACCTCGACCTGCTGAACAGCTTCGGACCGCCGGGGGCTGCCAACAACGGGTTCAATGAGAACCTCGCGCTGTTCCAGACCGGTCATTGCGGCATGTGGATCGACGCAACCGTCGCCGCAAGCTTCGTAACCAACCCGGAGAACTCCGAAGTCGCCGACTCCGTCGGCTTTGCGCTGGCGCCCGACAACGGGCTTGGCCGGCGCAGCAACTGGCTGTGGGCCTGGTCGCTTGCCGTGCCGTCTTCGTCCGACGCACCCGACGCGGCGCGTACGTTCATTGCCTGGGCCACCAGCCCCGCCTATCTGGAACTCGTCGCCGAGAACGAAGGCTGGGCGAGTGTTCCGCCAGGAACCCGTATGTCGCTCTATGAGAACCCGTCCTACCTCGAAGCCGCACCGTTCGCGGAGATGACGCTCAGATCCATGGAAGTGGCCGATCCGCAGAATCCCACGGTGGACCCGGTCCCCTATGTGGGCATTCAGTTCGTGGCCATTCCGGAGTTCCAGGGCCTCGGCACACAGATCGGACAGGTCTTCTCAGCGGCTCTGGCCGGTCAGATCAGCGCCGAAGAAGCTCTGGAGCAGGCCCAGGAACTGGCCGTCGAAGAGATGGAAGCCGCGGGATACCTCTAACCCGGAGAGAACCTGATCGCGCGTGAACGGGTCGCGTAACGCGTCGACCCCTTCACACCGGCCACGTGTATCCGAGCCTTTGCCCGCGACCCTGCATGCATGCGCGGTGCGTGAAGCACTGAGCCCATAGCATGTGGAAAGAATGGTCGCGCAGCGGGGAGGTGAGAAATGGCAACACAGCATTCCCGTTCCGCCGCACGTGCCATGATCGCCCCGGCGGTGTTCCTGCTGCTGGTCTGGATGCTGGTACCTCTGTGCATGACGCTGTATTTCTCCATCACTGACTATCGTCCGTTGCGGGGAATATTCGAGTGTTGTGAAGGTCTGGATAACTACGTCCGTTTTGTATCTTCTGGGGCCTTTCAAGACAGCATCCTGACCACCATCGTCATGTTGGGCGGGATCCTCGTTATCACCGTCGGCGGCGGCATACTGCTCGCGCTGCTGCTGGATCAGGCGATCTGGGGGCGCGATATCGTGCGCATCCTGGTCATCGCGCCGTTCTTCGTGATGCCGACGGTTTCCGCCCTTGTCTGGAAGAACATGTTCATGAACCCGGTCAACGGGCTGCTTGCCCATTTGTGGCAGTTCTTCGGACTTGAACCGATCGACTGGCTTTCGCAACTGCCGCTGTTCTCGATCATCATGATCGTATCCTGGCAATGGCTGCCGTTTGCGACCCTCATCCTGTTGACGGCAATCCAGTCGCTGAACACGGAACAGGTGGAGGCCGCGGAGATGGACGGGGCCGGCGCTCTCAGCCGGTTCGGCTTCATCATTCTTCCGCATCTTTCCCGCGCCATCACCGTCGTCGTTCTGATCCAGACGATCTTTCTGCTGTCGATCTTTGCGGAGATCTTCGTGACGACCGGCGGCGCCTTCGGCACCCGCACGCTGACATACCTCGTCTACCAGCGCGTCATCGAAAGCCAGAACATCGGGCTCGGGTCGGCCGGCGGAATCATGGCCGTCATCCTGGCGAACATCATCGCCCTGGGGCTGATGCGGATCGTCGGCCGGAACCTGGACGCCTGAGGGAGGGGACAGTCATGGCACGCGCAGTCTCAACCCAGCGCAAGGCTTCGCTCACGGTAGTCGCCTGGACGATCGGGCTTCTGATCTTCTTCCCGATCCTCTGGACGATGCTGACCAGCTTCAAGCCGGAACCGCAGGCGATCGCCGATCCACCGATGTTCCTGGACTTCGACTGGACGCTGGAAAACTACGGGGTGGTGGAGGAGCGTTCGGACTATCTGAACTACCTCTGGAACTCCATCCTGCTTTCGATCGGCTCGACGGTGCTGGGGCTGATGGTTGCCGTACCCGCCGCCTGGTCGATGGCGTTCGTGCCCACCAAGCGCACCAAGGACGTGCTGCTTTGGATGCTGTCGACGAAGATGCTGCCGGCGGTCGGTGTGCTCTATCCCATCCGGCTGGTGCTGATCGAAGCGGACCTGCTGGACACGAGGGTCGCCCTGATCTTCATTCTCATGCTGATCAACCTGCCGATCATCATCTGGATGCTCTACACCTACTTCAAGGAGATTCCGCGGGAGATCCTTGAGGCGGCACGCATGGACGGGGCGAGCCTGAGGGCAGAGATCCTCTACGTCCTCACCCCCATGGCGCTGCCCGGCATCGCATCCACGGCGCTGCTGAACGTCATCCTGGCCTGGAACGAAGCGTTCTGGACCCTGACGCTGACGACCGTGGATGCCGCACCGCTGACGGCGTTCATCGTCAGGTATTCGAGCCCCGAGGGCCTCTTCTACGCCAAGCTGAGTGCGGCATCGACCATGGCCATCGCGCCCATCCTCATCATGGGCTGGTTCAGTCAGAAACAACTGGTACGCGGCCTTACCTTCGGCGCAGTCAAGTGAGCGAGGACACAATGGGACGCATCACGCTCGAACAGGTACGCAAGGCTTTCGGCCCGACCGAAGTCATACCGCCGCTTGACCTCAATATCGAGGATGGAGAGTTCGTGGTCTTCGTCGGTCCGTCGGGCTGCGGCAAGTCCACGTTGCTGCGGCTGATCGCCGGGCTGGAAGACGTCACCAGCGGTGAGATCCAGATCGACGGAAAGGATACCACCCGACTGCCGCCCGCCAAACGCGGCCTGGCCATGGTCTTCCAGTCCTACGCGCTATACCCGCATATGTCGGTGCGAAAGAACATCGCCTTCCCGTTGCGCATGGCCGGCGTCGATCCTGCCGAACAGAACCGGCGGATCGAAGCGGCCACCAGGGTGCTGAACCTGAGCGAGTATCTCGATCGGCGCCCTGGACAGCTGTCCGGCGGGCAGCGCCAGCGTGTTGCGATCGGGCGCGCCATCGTGCGCGAGCCGGCGGCCTTCCTGTTCGATGAACCCCTTTCGAACCTTGACGCTGCACTGCGCGTAGGCATGCGGATGGAGATCTCCGAGCTGCACAAGAGACTTAAGACAACAATGATCTACGTTACCCACGACCAGGTCGAGGCGATGACCATGGCCGACAAGATCGTCGTGCTTCAGGCCGGTGTGATCGAGCAAGTCGGCAGCCCCCTGGAATTGTACAATCGCCCACGGAACCTCTTCGTCGCCGGGTTCATCGGCAGTCCGAAAATGAACCTGATGACAGGGGAAGAGGCGGCAAAGCATAGCGCTGCAACAATCGGTATCAGGCCCGAACATATCAGCGTGTCCCAGGCCGAAGGCGTTTGGAAAGGCACGGTCGGCGTGTCCGAACATCTCGGGTCCGACACGTTCCTCCACATTCATGAATCTGGTCTGGGGGACACGGTCACCGTGCGCGCAAGCGGTGAGATGGACGTCCATTACGGTGACACAGTGTGGCTCACGCCGGACATGGAGAAGCTGCACAGGTTCGATGCCGACGGTCACCGCATTGCCGATCCGACAACTCACTAGGGTCAGGGTGAAGCCATGCGATTGGCAGGCAAGACGGCGATCATCACCGGGGCCGCACGCGGGATCGGCCGTGCCATTGCCGAGGCGTATGTGCGCGAAGGCGCGCGCGTGGCCGTAGCCGATATCGACCTGGCGGGCGCAGAAGCGGCTGCGGCTGAGATCGGCGATGCGGCCATCGCGGTCGAGCTGGACGTGACCCGCCAGGAGTCGATCGATCGCATGGTTGGCGCCGTCGTCAGCCGGTTCGGATCCATCGACATCCTGGTCAACAACGCCGCCATCTTCGATCTGGCGCCGATCCTGGAGATCCAGGCCGCCTCCTACGACAGGATCTTCGCCGTCAACGTCAAGGGCCTGCTGTTCACCCTGCAGGCAGTCGCGCGCCGCATGGTGGCCCAGGGCCGCGGCGGCAAGATCATCAACATGGCATCGCAGGCGGGGCGGCGCGGCGAGGCGCTGGTCGCGGTCTACTGCGCCAGCAAGGCCGCGGTGATCAGCCTCACCCAATCGGCCGGCCTGGGGCTGATCGAACACGGGATCAACGTCAACGGCATCGCCCCCGGCGTCGTCGACACGCCCATGTGGGACGAGGTCGATGCGCTGTTCGCCCGGTACGAGAAGCGGCCGCTCGGGCAAAAGAAGCGTCTGGTGGGCGAAGCGGTCCCGTGCGGACGCATGGGGCTGCCCGAGGATCACACAGGTGCTGCCGTGTTCCTGGCGTCGTCCGAAAGCGACTACGTCGTCGCCCAGACGCTCAATGTCGATGGCGGCAACTGGATGAGCTGAAAGGCCTGCCCAGTGATGCTGCCTGTAGTGAGGCGGATGTGACCTCCGAATTCGACCTCCTGCTGTTCGACCTCGACGGAGTGTTGGTCGACAGCGAACCGATCAGCGCTCGGCGTGTCGCGGACTCGCTGCGGGAGGTCGGTTACGCCATCACCGAGACGGAGGTGCTCGAGCGCTTCATGGGCGTCAGCAACCCGGCGATGTGCGAGATCGTCGAGAACGAGATGGGTCGTCCCCTCCCCGAGGGATTTCTCGACACCCTGCGGCGTCGCCTGCTCGACGTCTCCGAGGCGGAGCTGCATCCGATCGACGGGGTGCCCGAGGTCGTCAGCGGACTCACGATACCATGCTGCGTTGCCTCCAGCAGCCACCCCGACCGGGTGCGCCGCTACCTTGAAATCACCCATCTGGCCGACCGTCTCGGTCAGTACATCTTCAGCGCCACGATGGTCGCGCGCGGCAAGCCGGCCCCGGACCTGTTCCTTTACGCCGCCGGGACGATGGGCGCGCGCCCGGACCGCTCTGTCGTCGTCGAGGACAGCACGGTGGGCGTCCGTGCCGGCAAAGCCGCCGGCATGACCGTCTTCGGCTTCACCGGCGGCAGCCATGTGGCGAGCGCCGACCATGGCCCAAAGCTGCTGGCCGCGGGCGCCGACGTCACCTTCGATGCGATGGCCGCATTGCCGCATTTCCTCAGTCACTTCGTGATCGGGGCCTCAAGCCTCCGGCCGGGCCCTTCAAGTTGAGGTCACCGACATGCCCGACGCCGTATGCCTTGGCGAACTGCTGATCGACTTCGTTCCAACCGTGACCGGGACCAGCCTGGTCGACGCCCCTGCGTTCAAGAAGGCGCCCGGGGGTGCGCCGGCGAATGTGGCGGTGGGGTTGTCCCGTCTCGGTGCGTCGGCGGCGTTCATGGGCAAGGTCGGGGATGACGCGTTCGGACGGTTTCTCGCCGATACGCTGGCCGCGGCGGGGGTCGATGTGGACCCATTGCGTTTCACCGACCAAGCACGGACGGCATTGGCCTTCGTGTCGCTGCGCGCGGACGGTGAGCGCGAGTTCATGTTCTATCGCCACCCCAGCGCCGACATGTTGTTCGCCCCCGAAGACGTCGATGTCGATCTCATAGCCGGTGCCAGGCTCTTGCATTTCGGCTCGATCAGTCTGATCGACGAGCCGTGTCGCGGCGCCACACTGCGGGCGGTGGAGGCGGCCCGCAATGCCGGCCTGTTGATCTCCTATGACCCCAATCTGCGGCTGGCGCTCTGGCCCCATGCCCAGGCGGCCAAGGCGGGGATCATGCTCGGCTGGCCGAACGCCGACGTCATCAAGGTGAGCGAGGACGAGCTTGAGTTCCTGACGGGAGAGGCCCATCCGGTGCGCGCCGGACGACGCCTCTGGCATGACAGGCTCCGCCTTCTGGTCGTCACCCGCGGTCGCGAGGGCTGCACCTATCTTACCCCGGAGCTTGAGGGCGAGGTTCCCGGCTTCCACGTCGAGGCCGTGGATACCACGGGCGCGGGGGATGCGTTCGTCGCGGGGCTGCTTGCGGAGCTGCTCGCCGATCCGGATGCCGCGGAGGACGCGCAGCGGTTGCGGGCCATCTGCCGCTTCGCCAATGCCGCAGGCGCGTTGGCCACAACGGAGCGGGGCGCGATCCCTGCACTTCCCGATGCCGAGAGCGTGCGGAGCTTTCTGAAGCAGTAGGACAATCGGCGTCCGGCACCTGCGGCGCGTGGACACGCCCGCTATCGAGGAGGCAGGCAAGATGAAACGCGACACTTCCGCAAGCCCTCCGCTCAAGCTCAGCAACAGCGTGCTTGAGAGTCTGCCCCCGGGCGTCAGAGGTCCGGCATACGACCGCCGATGCGCCGTCGAGGGTATCCTTCATATCGGGGTCGGCGGCTTTCATCGCGCCCATCAGGCCGTCTACGTCGACGATGCCATCGCCGAGACGGGAGACGGGCAGTGGGGCATCTGCGGCGTTGGCCTGCTGGCGCAGGACAGCCGCATGCGCGACGCCCTGGTGCCACAGGACGGCTTGTATACAGTGGTCGAACGCGGACCGGGGGCCGATGCCCAAGCGCGTGTCATCGGCGCGATGACGGGGTTTCTGTTTGCCCCGGCGGAAACCGAACGGGTCCTCGACAAGATGGCGTCGGCCAACATCCGGATCGTCTCGCTCACCATCACCGAGGGGGGCTACTACCTCGATCCGAAGACCGGTCAGTCAATCCTGGACCACCCCGACATCGTCCATGATTTGCAGCATCCTACACGGCCGGTCGCTGCCTTCGGCTATCTCGCGGAAGCGATGGATCGTCGCCGCCAACGCGGGTTGAAGGCGTTTACCGTGATGTCGTGCGACAACGTACAAGGCAACGGCGACGTTACGAGGCGGATGCTTCTTGCTTTCGCCGAGCGCCGCGACCCTTCGCTGCGGGACTGGATTGCGGAGAACGCAGCGTTCCCCAACAGCATGGTCGATCGGATCACCCCGGCAACGACCGATGCGGATCGGACGATGGTCCGCGACACGTACGGCGTCGACGACGCTTGGCCGGTCGTCACCGAACCATTCCGGCAATGGGTGATCGAGGATGCGTTCTGCGACGGTCGACCGTTGTGGGAGCGCGTCGGCGTCCAGATGACGTCGGATGTGCACCCCTACGAGACGATGAAGATCCGGCTCCTAAACGCGAGCCATTCGGCAATGGCGTATCTCGGGCTTCTTGCCGGTTTTTCCCACATCCACGAGGTCATGGCTGACGCACTGTTCCGCAGGTACGTCATCGACTTCATGGACGAAGAGGTGACGCCGATCCTCCAGGACGTGCCGGGAATCGACCTCTCCGCCTACAAGCGGGCCCTCGTCGAGCGGTTCTCCAACCCGGCGATCAAGGACCAGGTCCTGCGCGTGTGCATGGATGGGTCTTCAAAGTTCCCGAAATTCCTTTTGCCGACCGTTCGCGAGCAATTGCAGCGTGGCGGTCCGACGAGGCGGTTGAGCCTTGCGATCGCAAGCTGGTGCCGCGCCATGGCCGGGACCGACGACCGGGGCGCCAGGATCGAGGTTCCCGATCCCATGGCCGACCTGTTGTCCGAACGGGCCCGGTCTTCCGGAAGGGATCCAGCAGGATTTCTCTCACTGAGACAGGTTTTTGGGGAAGACCTCTCGCAGTCCGAATTCCTCGCCACGCAGGTCGCAGAGGCGCTGGAAAGCCTCTATGACGAAGGCGCTCGGAAGACCCTGGCCAAGTATTAGCGCGTCGATCTGGAGATGTAGAGGCAGGCCCGATTGGCGGTGCCGCGCCTACGTTTCCGTGGTCAACTGATGCATCAACCCCTGTGTCGCCGGATAGAGGTCCCGGAAGATCCGATATCGGGCGTCATAGAGTGAGACGTTGGATGGCTCGGGTACAATGTCTTCGCCGCACTCTGCCCAAGTCCCGGCAATGCTGGCGATGCTCACTCCGGTTACGGCTTGCATGGCAAGGATCGCCGCGCCACGTGCGGACGCGTCCGAGCGGGAGACGGGCCGCACGGGGCGACCCAGAACGTCGGCAAGCACCCGCAGCCAAAGGGCGCTGCGCGCGCCTCCGCCGGCCACCCGGATTTCCTCGGCCGAGCACCCGAGACCGATTGCGACATCCACCAGATCGCGGAGCGCGAAACACACACCTTCAACCACGGCCCGCGCCAGATGGCGTCGTTCGTGGCGGCGGCTGAGGCCCAGCCAACACCCGCGCGCCCTGGGATCGTTGTGAGGCGACCTCTCCCCGGTGAGATAGGGCAGAAACACCAACCCCTCTGCGCCGGGCGGCGCATCTTCAGCGGCGCGGCAAACGGCCTCGAAGGGATCCACACCTGCCTGGCGCGCGGCTGACGTCTCAGGCACCCCCACGACGTCGCAGTACCATTGGAAGGATCCGCCGGCCGATTGAACGCCCGCCAACAGCTGCCACGTATCGGGCACCGCATGACAGAAGGTATGGAATATCGCTTGCGGGTCGGCGACAGCGCTGTCGATCCGTGCGGCAACCACACCAGACGTACCGATGTTGATGGACAACCTGCCCGACGAAACGGTGCCGATACCGATCGCTGCGGCGGCTTGATCGGAAGCACCCGCGACGATCGGCGTACCGGGTCCAAAGCCGGTTGCCGCTGCCCCGCTCCGATCAACGTGCCCGGCAATTTCGGCCGATTCACAGACACCAGGCAGCCACTCCGGGCGAATGTTCAGCGCGGCAAGTGTCGGTGATGACCAATTCCTGGCGCGAACGTCGAACAGGCCCGTCCCGGAGGCGTCGGTGACTTCGGTGGCGTGCTGACCGGACATGCGGAACCGGACGAAATCCTTCGGCAACAGTACCGCCGATGTGCGGGTATGAACATCGGGCCAATGTCGTCGGACCCACAGGATCTTCGCCGATGTGAAGGCAGTTCGTGGCGGATTAAGCGTCCACTCCGCAACGCGGCCGTCCGTCAGCATTTCGATCTCGGCGCATTCGGCCTCGGTCCGTTGATCGTTCCAGAGGATGGCCGGGCAGAGGACCAACCCATCGGCGTCGAGAAAGACCGGGCCGTGCATCTGGCCCGCCAGCCCGATGACGTCGGGCCGAGGGGCATCGCTCAAGAGCCGGCGGGTGACGTCGACGAGAGTCGTCCACCAGATCTCGGGATCCTGTTCGAACCATCCCGACCGAGGCGAACTGATGGACCATGGATGGGCGGCTGCAGCGACCGTCCGACCACTCTCGTCGACAATGACCCCCTTCAGGCCGGACGTTCCAATATCGAAACCGACGGCATGCCGCATGACGAACCGCTTCAATAGACGAAAGGCTGCAGGACCAACGATCGATCTCGCCCGGTCACGAACTCTCTGGCATTTCGCCCGATGGATCGATCCATTTGGCCCACAACCGCGACAGCTTCTCAGACAAACCGACCCGTGTCATTTAGCAACGCATGCCGGAACCGCTGATCTGGATAACGGGCTTCACGGAACAGCCGACGTTCCCCGCCGGCATCAAAGTCAATGTCTCTTCATGGATGCAGAGCTTGCGGGGTGAGGGTAGCCTGCCAACACGACCGCAACAGTCCGCAAAGGGCGGTTTCCGTTGAAAAGGGGCCTGTTTGGCAGTCTACGGGCTGGGCTGACGTGTTTCGGCGCGAAGGGGCTTGGGTTTGCCGCCTCCATTTGCCGCCGGGTTGAACAGGGTATCGGGGCGCCAGTTCGTCAAGAAAATCATTGGCCCCATTTCCCCAGACGTTGTGCATCATGATTACTTCGTCGAACTGCTCGAGATAATGGGAAAGCGAGGTCGCATCCCACACCGTCTCTATCCCGGTGCCCCTGCGGGCGATCCACTCGAAGACGAGCCGCGGGGCCGGGCAGTTCCATCAGCCTGCCGTCAGCAGCTTCCATGCCCATAGATGGCAGTTCCGCGCCACAGGCCTTTCTTGCCGGTCAAGCACCTCCATGGCCTCAGAGTCGAGGAAGTTGATATCGAAGTGCTGTGGCTCGTATCCCGCCGCGAGTCGCGCCTTCACACTTTCCCTATCAAATCCGCGATTGAAAAAGGAAAGATCATTGGTTCGGCCTTCGTAGAACAGCTGCACCTGTGCAAAATGTTCCATGACCCATACGCGAGCCCATCCCATATCTCCCTCCCTCGATTACAGAGAGATTCAAAGTCGATAGACAAAACATGCACACAGCAGTCGGCCCTGACGAAAAACCGAGAAGTCTGATGCCCTTTCAGATCAGTCACTGAAACGTGCGATATTCTTGATAACTTATGTAGAATTTATCGCAATTCTCGGAAAGATTCGAACCTGCGCTTTCGGATTTCGAACCAAGCAGACGCGAAAGAGATTGCCTGACCAATCACAAGAACGCGTTCGTGATCGCCGGCAGGTAGCTCACCAGCCCCAGCACCGCCAGACTGACCAGATAGAACGGCCCCAGTTCCAGCACCACGCGGCCGATTGAGGTCTGGGCGATGGTTGACGAGATGAACAGCGTCGTGCCCACCGGCGGCGTGTAGAGGCCGATCGACAGGTTCACCACCATCATCACGCCGAGCTGGATCGGGTCGAGGCCGATGGAGCCGGCGACGCTGATGAAGAGCGGGCCGAGCAACAGGATCGCGGCGGGCAGGTCGAGGAAGGTGCCGACCACCAGCATGATCACGTTCATGCACAGCAAGACCATCCAGTCCTGGCTGAACGTGCCGATCAGCCAATCCGACAGGGCCTGGGGCACGCGCTCCAAGGTCAGGATCCACTGCACCAGGCTTGAGGCCATGATCACCAGCATCACCGCACCGGTCATAATGCCGGTCTGGATCAGACATTTCAGAATGTGGCGCCAAGTGAGGTCGCGATAGACCGCCTTGGCGACGAACAGCGCGTAGGCCACGGCCATCACGCTGACCTCGGTCGGTGTGGCAATGCCCAGGCGAAGCGTCATCACCACGAACACCGGCATGATCAGGGCGGGCAGCGCATAGCCCAGATTGCGCACGAACGCGCGCGCGCCGCCCGCGGGCGGTGTCAGCGGGAAGCCGCGCACGGTGCCGGAGACCCAGCAGACGCTCAGCAAGCCCACGGCCAGCATCAGCCCCGGAATGATGCCGGCGATGAACAGGTCCAGGATCGAGGCGTTGGAAACGAGGCCGAACAGGATCAGCGGGATCGACGGCGGGATCAGCACCGAGATGGTGGCCGACGACGCATTGACAGCCGCGGCAAAGCCGGCCGGATAGCCTTCGCGCTTGGTCATCGGGATCAGCGCGTTGCCGAGCGCAGAAGCGTCGGCAACGGCGGAGCCGGAGACGCCGCCGAACATCACCGAGCCGACGACGCTGACCTGCCCCAGGCCGCCGCGCAGGCGCCCGACCAGCAGTTTGGCGAATTGGATCAGATAGTCGCCGAACCGGCCCGACATCATCAGATTGCCGGCGAGGATGAAGAACGGGATCGCCAGCATCGGAAACGACTGCGTCGGCGTGTAGAGGCGCTGGACGGACACGGCCAGCGGCCGGTCGGCAATCAACAGCGCCACGCCCGCGGCGATCAGCAAGGCATGCGCGACGGGAACGGCCAGAAACAGCAGGATCGGAAACAGCCACGCCAGGGTCAGCGCCATGACACGTCCTCTACGCCTGGGCGCCCTGCCCCTCTGCGGTATCGGCATCGAAGATCAGCCGGTACCCGGTGGTCAGCGCGGTCAGGCCGATCATGACGAAGCCGTAGACCAGGCTGGCATAGCCGTAGGACTGCGCGATCCCCGTCTCCGCGAGATGGCTGGAATGGGCGGCCTTGATGATCGGCCACGCAGCCTCGACCACGAACACGGACGCCACGGCAATCAACAGGTTCACGGCGATCAGCAGCAGCCGCTGCACGGACCCCGGCAGCACTTTCAAGAGCGCGACGACGGCGATGTGGCGGCCGGCCTGCGCGGCCATCACCGCGCCGGCCACCACGATCCACGGAAACAGGATCGACGGGATCTCATAGGCCCAGGTGATGCCCTCGGCGAACAGATACCGCAGCAGCACGTTGATGAAGATCGCAAAGAACAGGAACGTCAGCGCCGACACCACGATCGCCGCCGACGCCCAGTAAATCGCGCGGTCGACAACCGCGACAATCGAGGGGATGGGGCCGCCCGGCCCCATCCCGGCGCGGACGCTGGCAGACCCCGAAGGGTCCGGCAGGTCCGTCATTGCGCCGCCTCGTCGGCCGCGGCGCGCAGGCGGGTGACGAAGTCGCCCAGCTCGGCCTGCCAGGCGTCATAGACGCCGGCCGTCGCGGCCTTGAACGCTTCGGTGTCCACCTCGGCGAACTGCGCGCCTTCGGACTCCAACGTGGCCACCAGGGTGACGGCATCGATCATGCTGCGGCCGCGCTGGTACCAGCCGGCCTCGGTGACCGCGCGCTGGATCACCTCGCGCTCGCCGTCGCTCAAGCCTTCCCACCAGTCGAGACTGGCGATGATGGGCGTGCCCTCATACTTGTGGGCGGAGAGCGAGATATACGGCGTGATCTCGTGCAGGCGCGCGGAATAGATGTTGGTCAGCGGGTTTTCCTGGCCCTCGAACGTGCCGTTGCGCAGGGCCGTGGGCAGCTCGCTCCACGCCAGCGGGGCCGGGTTGGCGCCCAGCGCCTCGAAGGCGTCGATGGTGGCCCGGTCCGGCGGGGTGCGGATCTTCATGCCCTCAATGTCCGCCGGGGTGGCCATATGGGCCTCCACATGGGTGATGTGGCGGATGCCGTTGTCCCACCAGCCGAGGATGACCATGCCGTGCTCGCGCGCGAGGCCGTCCAGTTCTTCCCCGATGGGGCCGTCCAGCACCTCCCAAGCGGCGGGCAGCTCGGCGAACAGAAAGGGCAGGCCCAGCGCGCCCACCTCGGGCACCACTTGCGAGAACGCGCCTTGCGAATTCGCCGTCATGTTGATGACACCGGCCTGCACCGAGGTGATCATTTCCGCATCATCGCCCAGCGTGGCGCTGGGTGCTACGTTCACGGTCCAAGTGCCGCCGGAATACTGCTCCACCAGGGCTGCAAACATGTCGGCGGCGTCATAGCGCGGATTGCCCGGATTGGCGCCGTGGGCAAACACGATCTCGTCGGCCGCGGCCGGCGCCGCAATGCCGGCGGCCAAGGCCAGCGCACTCGCCCAAGCCAGTTTACGGATATGGGTCATGGCATACCTCCCGTTGCCTGTTGTTGACGTTCGGGCGACTGACCTGATCGGGGCTTCCGGCTGGCGGCGCACGCCCGGCTCGCCGCCGGCCGGGTCTCCTTCTCAGCCCTTCAGCTCTTCGCGGACGCGCTTGGCCACACCTTCGCCGTCCAGCCCATAGTGGTGGTAGAGGTGGGTCGGCGGCCCGAGGATGGAGTACTGGTCGGGCATGCCGATGCGCACCAGGCGGGCACCCGCGCCTTCCTCCGCCAGCACCTCGGCCACCGCGGTACCGAAGCCGCCGGTGACATTGTGCTCCTCCGCCGTGAACAGGACCTTCTGCCGGCCCGCCGCACTCAGGATCGCCTCGCGGTCGATCGGCCGGATCGAATACATGTCGATCACACGCAGGCCGATGCTCTCGGCCTTCAGCAGGTCGTGCGCCTCCAAGGCGGCACTCACCAGATTGCCGATGGCGAACACTGTAGCGTCATCGCCATCGCGCAGTGTGTGCGAGCCGCCGATGCGCCAGTCCGGTGGCGCGTCATAGACCGGCGTCTCGCGCCCTCGTCCCGCCCGGAAATAGACCGGGCCCGGATGGTCCATCATCGCCGGCAGGGCCGCGCGGATGGCATTGCCGTCGCACGGCGCCATCAGCGTCAGATTGGCCATGGTGCGCAGCACGCCGATGTCTTCGTTGCAGTGGTGGGAGGTTCCGTAGAACCCCATGGCGATGCCGGAATGGGTGCCCACCATGCGCACAGGCAGATTGGTGTAGCAGATGTCGTTGCGGATGTTCTCGCAGGCCATCAGCGCCAGAAAGAACGAGTAGTTGGAGATGACCGGCGTGAGGCCGATGGTGGCGAGGCCCGCAGCGGCACCGACCATGTTCCGCTCGGCAATGCCGAAGTTGAAGTAGCGCTCCGGATAGCGTTCGCCGAAGCCGTGCACCTGGGTCGGGCGGCCGAGATCGGCAGTGCAGACCACGATGTCGTCGCGCCCCTCCTCCGCCATGGCGATCAGCGCCGCCCCGGTGGTGAGTTGGCGAGACAGGTTCAGCGATCCGACCATGTCCCATGACTTCTCGTCGAAGCCCTCGCGCACGGTCGTCTCGGGCGGATAATCGATCGTCGTCATGTCACGTCAGCTCCCGTTCCAGCTCGGCATAGGCGCGATCGCGATCTGCGGGCCCGAGGAAGCCCAGGTGCCACTGCCAGGTCCCTTCCATGAAGCTCACGCCCTTGCCGGCGACCGTGTCGGCCAGCACCACGGTCGGCTGGTCGGTGGGTGCGTTCAGTGCCGTGTTCAGGGCGTCGAACACCTGATCGAGATCGTGCCCGTCGGCGAGGTTGAGCACGCGCCAGCCGAAGGCGCGCCACTTATCGTCAAGCGGGGCGGTGTCCATGATTTCTCTGGTGGCGCCGTCAGAGCCCACCTTGTTGATGTCGACGATGCCGACAAGGTTCGACAGCTTCCAGTGGCCGGCGGCGATTGCCGCTTCCCACACCTGCCCCTCGGTCTGCTCGCCGTCGCCCATCATGCAGACCACACGGCCCGGCGAGCCCTTCAGGCGCAGGCCCGAGGCCATGCCGACGGAGACGGACAGGTTGTGCCCGATGGAGCCGGAGGAGAAGTCCGCCCCCTTCACCTTGCGCATGTCCGGGTGGTCGCCCAGCGGGCTGCCCAGGCGCGTGTAGTGGTCCAGATCGCGGGTCGGGAAGAAGCCGAGATCGGCCAGCACCGGATAGAGCCCGATCGCCGCGTGGCCCTTGCCCATGGTGAACCGGTCGCGGTCCGCCCAATGGGGGTCGTCCGGCCTCACATGCAGCAGCTGGTAATAGAGGACCGCCAACAGCTCCGCGATGGAGAAGGCCGAACCGTAATGGCCCGAGCCGCAGATATCGGTCAGCCGCACGACTTCCTTCCGGACCATGCGGGCTTTTTCTTTCAGCTCATCCTTCGGCACGTTGCGCACGGGCCGGCTGGTGTGAGCCATGCCAAATCTCCCTGTAGGCTCAGTGGATGTGGGAACCGCCATTGATGTCGATGGTGGCCCCGGTCACATAGGCCGCGAGATCGGACGCCAGGAAGACGCAGACCCCGGCGACATCGCTCGCATCGCCCAGCCGGCCCAAGGGCACACCTTCCAGAATCTGTGCCTTCATCGCGTCGGTCAGCTTGCCGCCGGTGATGTCCGTCTGGATCATGCCCGGAGTGACCGAATTGACGCGGATGCCGTCGGGCGCAAGTTCCCGCGCCATGGCGCGGGCGAGCCCCAGAACACCCGCCTTTGCGGCGCTGTAGTGCGGGCCGCCGAAGATGCCGCCGCCGCGCTGGGCGGATACGGACGACATGCAGATGATCGAGCCGGAGCGCTGCGCCCGCATCGCCGGGATGACGGCCTGAGACATCTGCAGCGTGCCACGCAGGCTGACGTCCAAGACGGCGTCATAATCCGCCGGCGAAATGTCCATCACCTTCAGCGGCTGGGTGATGCCGGCATTGTTGAACAGCACATCGATGCGGCCACAGACCTCAAGCACCCTGGCTGCCGCAGATTCGCACTGATCTCGATCGGTCACATTGCAGGCCAGACCCAGATGGTCCGGCCCGAGATCGGCAGCAGCAGCAGCCGCCTCTTCACCGTTGAGATCGAGGATGACGATGCGGGCCCCGTGATCGGCCATGGCAGCGGCCGTAGCCTTGCCCAGCCCGCGCGCCGACGACGCACCCGTAATGACGCAAACCTTGCCGTGCAGGAGCATCGGCAGCGTCCTCCCCCGTTGAGCTGACTGTGGGGCCGGTTGATCCGGCCCGGTTCGGTGGGGCGTCCGCCGCCGTCGGCAAGCATCGCGCCCTCCTTAGAACTTCTGTTGCGATTTGACTGTTGACAAACGAATAAAATTGCTCATTCAAGTGAACTGAATTCACTCGAGAACCACGATGGACAAATTGCCATCACTTCGCGCATTGCGCGCGTTCGAAGCCTCGGTCCGGTGCGGTGGCTTCGCGCTGGCCGCGGCACAGCTGCGGCTGACGCCTTCGGCCGTCAGCCACCAGATCAAGCTGTTGGAGGAGGAGCTGGGCGTGCAGCTCTTCCACCGGCGCCACCGCAAGGTCGAACCCACGGCCGCCGGCCGCCGCTATTTCACGGAGGTCGAGGCGGCCTTCGAGCGCATCGCCCGCGCCACCTCGCAGGTCCGTTCGGCGACGCGGGAACTGTTGGCGGTGCATTCCGCGCCCAGCTTCGCCACCTTGTGGCTGATGCCGCGGCTGAAGCAGTTCTTCTCCGCCCATCCGGAGATCGACGTACGGGTCAGTGCCAGCGCCGAGTTCATAGACCTGTCCGACAGCGCCTTCGACGTCGCCATCCAGTACGGCACGCGGCCCGGCTCGCCCCTTCAGGCGATTACGCTGATGGGCGAGCGCGTGACGCCCATGGCCAGCCCCGGTCTGGTCGACGGCCCGGTCGCGCTGTCAGCGCCCGACGATCTGGGCCACCATCTGCTGATCCATTCCGACAACTGCATGGTGCAGTGGTCGGACTGGCTGCGGGAGTATCACGCGCCCCCGCTGGACCTCAGCCGCGGGCCGCATTTCGACCGGTCCTACATGTCCATCGCCGTGGCCGTGGAAGGGCTGGGCGTGTGCCTGGAAAGCACGCTCTTGGCCCAGCGCGAGCTGGCCGCGGGCAGGCTCGTAGCCCCCTTTGCCGACCGGATTATGGCGGTCGCCGGACACCATGTGGTCGTCCACCGCTCGAAGGCCGGACTGCAGAAGATCCGCACCTTCGTCGACTGGATCACGCGAGAGACAGCCGCGGCGGCGGCGTGAGGCTCGGGCGGCCGCCCTCACTCAGCCGGATTGTTGGCGATCACCAAGGCCCAGAACCGGTCGACGATCGGGCGGCTCTTCTCGATCGACCGGTAGATGCGGATATCCATTTCGATCTCCCAGGGCGGTCCGCCAGCCGGCACCAGCCGCTCGCCGCCGGTCCCCTCGCCTGCTGCCATCCCGGGCAGCCACACCAGGCCGTGGGATTTCTGGGCCAGCGCCTTCAGCACCAGGGCGATGGAATTCTCGATCCGCGGAACCAGGCACGCCCGCTCGCCAGCCCGTTCCAGGATGATCGAGACCAGGCGCCCGTAGAACGACTGGGCCGTGTAGGCGAGATAGGGCAGCGGCGCGTCCGCCGTGCCGGGCAGCCGAAAGCGGGCATCACCGCCCTCGGTCGCCGCGGACAGCGGTAAGAGCCGGTCGGTCCCCAGACGGACGGAGGGAAACAGCCTGGGGTCCAATTCGAATGTGATCTCGGGATGGGCGTAGCAGAACAGGAAGTCGCAATCGCCGTCGGTCAGCGCTTGCACGCAGTCCAGCAGGTTGTCGGCCACCAGCCGTGTCTTGAACTCGCCCATGCCGTCTTCGAACTGGCGCAGCCAGCCCGGCAGGAAGCACTGCGCCAGGGTGTGCAGTGCGGCAAAGCTCAAGGTCGCCTGCGCCGCCCTCTCACGGTTGCGAAGATGATCGCGCTGGTCGCGCAGCGTGCGGACCATCTCCTGCGCCGTGGTCAGGAACGCCTGTCCGGCCGGCGTCAGATGCGTGGGATACGAACTGCGGTCGACCAGCGGCACGCCGACCCAGATCTCCAGGGATTTGATGCGGCGGCTGAACGCCGGCTGGGTGACATGGCGCTCCTCCGCCGACCGGGAGAAGCTGCCTGTCCGGGCCAGGCTCAGAAAATCCTCCAGCCACTTAAGTTCCACTTGGGCTCTACCTCAACGGCCGGCGACACATGGCTTTCGATACACCACGGTAACCGGCCGTGACCCAGCCGTCACGCTGCGGACGATCTTCGCTGCCCACATGTCAGCCCAAGCCCGCCGCCGGGTTGTGCCGTCGGGCAGGCAGCCAAAAAGGAGAACTATAAAGAAAACGCATAGAGCTAAACGCGGCAAACATACTATGCCGCACCCTCATGGACACGAGCGACATCGGCATTGGAAGGCTTAAATCATCTCCGATACAATTACAGACACCCTCTAAGAGATGACAGAATTGGATTGCGAAGCATTGTGATTGGCTTTGACGGCCGATCACCGCATGCGCAGCCTTGGTCGGGAGATGCCTGATGAATACTCTTGATCTCATCCGCAAACTGGAAGTGTTTGCGGATGTTGAGAACCATCAGCTTAGCTCCCTTGCCGATGCCGGCCGCGGGCAAACCTGCGCCGCCGGCCAATACCTGTTCCGGCAGGGGGAACAACGGGATCGGCTTTTCGTTATCCGGTCGGGCGAGGTCGAGACCTTGGCCCATCTCGGGGCCGAGACAGTGACGCTCACGCGGCTTGGAGGCGGCCAGTGCGTCGGCGGCGCGCTGGACGACGGTCTTCCGCCTGACGCGTCCTGCAGGGCCGTCGTAGACACCGACGTTGTCGCGTGGCCGTGGGCGGAAGTCGACGCCGTCTTCCGGCAGGCACCCGGGGCCGCTCGCAGCGCCCTGGCGCGAGTTGCGGAGAAGTCTTCGTCTCGTCGCCATCAGACGGATGCACAGAAGAACGGATTGCAGCGCCTGGAGCATGATCTGCTGGGTGACCGCGCGGTTCCGGCCAACGCCTATTTCGGGCTGCAGACCCTACGGGCGGTCGAGAACTTCCAGATCACGGGTACGTCGCTCAGCCAGTACCCGACCTTCGTCAGGGCCATCGCCATGGTCAAGAAGGCCGCTGCGCGCAGCAATCGCGCCCTCGGCCTCTTGAAGCCCGAGATCGCGGAGGCCATCGCCCAGGCCTGCGATGAGATCATTGCCGGACGGCTGATGGATGAATTCGTCGTCGACATGATCCAGGGCGGTGCCGGCACGTCGGCCAACATGAACGCCAATGAGGTGATCGCAAACCGTGCCTTGGAACTGATGGGGCATGGCAAGGGCGACTACCGGGTCGTTCACCCCAACAACCATGTGAACCTGTCGCAGTCCACGAACGACGCCTATCCGACAGCCATCCGCCTGGCGATCCTGCTCAGCTACGAAGACCTCGTCCGCGCGATGGATGACCTCTGCTATGAGCTGAAGCAGAAGGCGGTCGAATTCTCCGACGTCATCAAGATGGGCCGCACCCAGCTGCAAGACGCGGTGCCGATGACGCTGGGCCAGGAGTTCGACGCGTTCTACGCCACCGTGAAGGAGGACATCGCCCGCATCCGCGACCTCGTGGCCCTGTTCCGCGAGATCAATCTGGGCGCGACCGCGATCGGCACGGGCATCAACACCCATCCCGACTATGCCAACCTGGCGGTTGAGGAGCTCTCCCACATCTCCGGCATCGAACTGGTGCCGGCATCCAACCTGGTTGAGGCGACGTCGGATACCGGCGCGTTCGTCACCTTCTCCGGCGTGCTGAAGCGGGTCGCCGTCAAGATCTCCAAGATCTGCAACGACCTGCGCCTACTGAGCAGCGGCCCGCGGGCAGGCCTTGGCGAGATCAACCTGCCGCCGATGCAGCCCGGCTCCTCCATCATGCCCGGCAAGGTCAACCCGGTGATCCCTGAGGTCGTCAACCAGGTTGCCTATCAGGTGATTGGGAACGATCTGACGGTGACCATGGCGGCCGAAGCCGGACAGCTTCAGCTCAACGTCATGGAGCCCCTGATCGCGTTCAACGTGCTGCAGTCCATCCGCATGCTGACCCAGGCCATGACCGTTCTGGGCAGCCGCTGCGTCAAGGGCATCTCCGCCAACCGCGAACGGTGCCGCGAGCTGGTCAACAGCAGCATCGGCATCATCACCGCGCTGAACCCCTACATCGGATACGAGAACTCTTCCCGCGTGGCCAAGGAGGCGCTGCGGCGGGGATGTGGTGTCACCGAACTGATCCTCGAAGAAGGCCTGCTCACGGCCGAGCAGCTCGAGGACATCCTGAAGCCGGAGAACATGATCCGGCCCCGTCGCGTGTCCGCACCCGCGACGGCACACGCGGTGGGTGCCTGACTGCGACCGGCATTCGCTGCTCCCATGCCCCTAAGTCGGGAGGAACGAAAATGACAACACAAGAAACGGGTACAGGGAAGAAGAGACACTTTCTGTCCTTCTGGACCGGCATGAAGCTCTGGCAGCAGATCTTCATCGGCCTGATCGCCGGCCTGATCGTCGGCGCGATCCTTGGGCCGTCGGCCGCGGCGATCAAACCGATCGGCACCGTCTTCATCAATCTGATCAAGATGCTGATCGTGCCGCTGATCTTCGTGTCGCTGGTCTGCGGCGTCACGGCGATGCACGACGCCAACAAGATGGGCCGCATCGCGCTGAAGACCATCGTGATCTACCTCATGACCACGGCAGTCGCGATCACCATCGGGCTGGGGCTCGGCACGCTGTTGCAGCCAGGGGCCGGCATCGACATCACCGCGGCATCGACGGTGGAAGCCAGAGAAGCGCCGACCCTGGTCGACACGCTGATCGGCCTGTTCCCGACGAACCCCATCGCCGCAATGGCCAACGGCAGTGTCCTGCAGATCATCGTCTTTGCGATCCTGTTCGGCATCGCCATCAACCTTGCCGGTGAAGCTGGCGCGAAGATCCGGCAGTTCTTCGAGTGGATGGCCGAGGTCATCTATAAGCTGACCGGGGTCATCGTTGCGCTGGCGCCCTATGGCGTGTTCGCGCTGATGGCCTGGGTCGCCGGCACCTACGGGATGGACGTGCTGCTGCCGCTGGGGATGGTCATCCTTGCGGTCTATCTGGGCTGCGTCATCCACGCGATCGTCGTCTATGGCGGCGCCATCTCGCTGGTCGCCAAGCTCAATCCGATCCGGTACTTCCAGGGGATCGCCGAGGCGCAGGCGGTAGCATTCACGACCACCAGCAGCTCCGGCACGCTGCCGGTGACGATGAGCTGCACCCAGAAGAACCTCGGCGTGTCGCGCGGCGTGTCGAGCTTCGTGTTGCCGTTGGGGGCCACCATCAACATGGACGGCACGGCGCTTTACCAAGGCGTGTGCGCCCTGTTCGTAGCCCAGGCCTTCGGCATCAGCCTCGGCTTCGATCAGTATGTGACCATCATCCTGACCGCCACGCTGGCCTCGATCGGCACGGCGGGTGTGCCGGGCGCTGGGCTGATCATGCTGTCGCTGGTGCTGACCTCCGTCGGCCTGCCGCTGGAAGGTGTCGCCATCATCGCCGGCATCGACCGCATCCTCGACATGGCGCGCACGGCGCTGAATGTGACCGGTGACGGCATGGTCTCAGTCGTCGTGGCCAAGAGCGAAGGCGAGTTGGACGAGGCGACCTACGGCAGGCCGCACGTCCTGGGAGCCGAGGACGGGGCCGAGGAAGCGGCCGCCCATTAGGCGGCAGTTGGGGGCGTCGGCTGCGCGGCCGGCGCCCCTGCCCCCTTCCGCCAACTGAGACGAAACCGATGGAAAAGCAGAGGCTCGGCATTGTCGGCGGGCTGGGGCCACTTGCCGGGGCCGATATCTTCTTCAAGCTGGTGAAGTCCACGCCCGCCGCCAGCGACCGCGAGCATCTGGACATCATCTTCGAGCAGCACCCGTTCGATGACGGCCACGCGGCCGCCGACGAGACGTTCAGCCCCAACGCCCGGAAGTTCTACATCTACGACACGATCCGGGAGCTGGAGAAGCGGGACGTCGGTGCCATCGTGCTGACCTGTTTCATCAGCCACACCTTCCTTGATGAGATCCAGTCCGAGATCAAGCCGCCCATCATCAGCATCATGGACGCGCTGACGGCGTATTGCCGGCGCGACTACCCGACGGTGCGGAAGCTGGGCATACTCACCTCCACCTACGCGCGCCGGAAGCGGCTGTTCGAAAGCGCGTTCGGCGCCGACGCCGACCTGATATATCCGAACGACCAGGTCCAGCGCGACTGTCTGATGGAAGCCGTCTACGGCCCGCGCGGCATCAAGGCTGGGCATCTGCGCGGCCGGTCGATCGACCTGATCCAGCGCACCTGCCGCGACGTCATCGACCAGGGGGCCGAGATCATCCTGCCCGGCTTCACCGAGATCCCCATCGTCATCGACCAACTGCGCCAAGCGTTCAACGTGCCGATCATCGACTGCAACCAGGTCTATGCTGACCACGCCATCGCCTTCCACGGGCTCGCCGCGGCCAGGCCTTACAAGATCGGGGTCGTCGGCGGTGTGGGCCCCGCCGCCACCGTGGACTTCATGAACAAGGTGGTGGCACACACGCCGGCCGACCGCGATCAGGACCACATCAAGATGATCGTGGACCACAATCCGCAGATCCCGGACCGCACGGCGAACCTGATCGGCGACGGCGCCGATCCGACCATCCCGCTTTATTCCGCCTGCAAGACGCTGGAGGCTGAAGGCGCGGACATGATCGCGATCCCGTGCAACACGGCGCACGCCTATGTGGAGCGGATCCAGCGGTACCTGGCGCTCCCCATCGTCAACATGCTGTTCGAAACCGTTGCCCATATCCGACGTGCGCACCCGGACTGCCGCACGGTCGGGCTGCTGGCGACCGCCGGAACCGTCGCCAGCCGGGTTTATCACGAGATGCTGGATGCAGCCGGGCTGCGGACCGTCGCACCCGATCAGGCCCAGCAGGACCTGGTCATGCGCGCCATCTATGGGGAAAGGGGCGTCAAGGCAGGCTACATCGACGGGCAGTGCCGGGAGGATCTGCTGGAGGCCCTCCGCAACACCGTCGACAAGGGCGCCGAAGTGGCGATCCTTGGCTGCACCGAACTGCCGCTGATCCTGCCGCAGTCCGACGCATTCGAGATCTCGGGCAAGACCATTGCCCTGATCGACCCGACGGACATCCTGGCGCGGAAAGCCGTCGAACTCTCAGGGCAACGATCCCAATAGGGAAACCCAGCGTCACTCCAGGGGCATCGGCGGCATGCCCTCGAAGCTCGTCAGAGCGGTGTCGCTGGCGGCCCAGGGCGCAGCACTTTTTGTGTACAGGTTCATCTGCGGCCTGACGGCAGACGGATCGTCGAGGCTGAGAAGGCTGATTGACATTAGGTCCGGTGCCAGATCTGGCTTGCCGAACAGCCGCGTGCCGCAGCGCGGGCAGAAACCACGGTTCACCATCTTGCCGCTATCGCCGGGGCTCGCATACCAGCTCACCTCGCCCGTCACGGTCACCGTATCGCGGGCGACCGCAACGGCCGAGGCCCCGGCCGCACCGCTGATGCGGGCACAATCGGTGCAGTGGCAGGTTGCTGAGATTACGGGCTCGCCGGCGCACTCGTAGCGGACGGCACCGCAGTGGCAGCCGCCGGTCAGATGCGTGTTGGTGGACATGGATCATCTCCAAAAGCAATGGACGGAGATCGAGGGCTCAAGCGGCTTCGCGCCAATGCGGCGGATAGGCACCGTCGTATCCCGGCAGGGCCTGGATCCGCTGCCGCCATGCGGCGAGCGCCGGATGGGTCTTCTCAAAAGGCAGCAGCCGCAGGTCCAGGGGCTGTGCCTCCGGCTTGCCGGCCGCCCGCAAAAGAACCTCGATCGACGGATAGACGGCGATGTCGGCGGCCGACAGCGTGTCGCCGGCAAGCCAGGTGCTGCGGCTGAGCGTCGCCTCTAACGCAGCAAGCTCATCCCGGACCGCCTCGAGGGCGGCATCCATCTGCTCCCGCCGCTCTGCCACGCGGCCGAAGAAGATGGGCAGGATCAGGTCGGTGAAGTGATGGGCGGCGTTGTTGTCGAAATCGAGCGCGATCCGCCAGATGCGCGCCGTTTCCTCCTCCGTGCGGCCGAACAGCGGCGGCTCCGGGAAGCGGCGGTCGAGATAGGCCAGGATCGCCATGGACTCCGTCACCACCACGTCGCCGTCGCGCAAGACCGGCACCTTGCCGCGCGGGTTCATCGCCAGGAACTCCGGCGTGCGGTGATCCCCGGCCGAGGCTTCGATCAGCCGGGATGTGTAGGGCACGCCCTTCAATTCCGCCGCCAGCACGGCTCGCCAGGCGAAACCGCTGCCGCTAAACCAGAAAATCTCGAGTGCCATGGGGCCTCCTCCCTCAGCGCCACAATATGTGCACTATGACACACGTGTCTCTTGCTTCAACATAAATTTGCAGGCATGATGCGACCATGACGAAGGCGATCGAAGCCCCTGGCGGCGACGACAGGGACAAGGCGTGGAAGGCGCTGGCCGAGCCGGCGCGCAGGCACATCCTGGCGATGCTGCGCGAGAGCCCGCGGACCACGGGTGAGCTCTGCGATGCGTTCGGGGAGCTCACCCGCTTCGGCGTGATGAACCATATCGGCGTGCTGAAGGACGCCGGGCTTGTGCGGGTCGAAAAGCGGGGGCGGGAGAGGATCAACAGCCTCGATCCGGAACCTCTGCGCGACCTCTATGAGAGCTGGATGCGGCACTACGAGGTGACCTGGGCGGGCCGGCTGGGCCGGCTGAAGCGACAGGCGGAACGACTGGAAAGGACGAAGACGATGGATACGCATTGGACCGGCGCGCCCCCGGCGAGCCTGCATATCCGCCAGACGGTAGACATCGACGCATCACCCGCCACGGTGTTCGAAGCCTTGACGGAAGACCTCTCCGCCTGGTGGGGCGCCCCCTATCTCCTGACCGGGGAAGACGCCGCAGACGTTGTGCTGGAGCCGCGGCCGGGCGGCCTGTTCAAGGAGGTGACGGCAACCGGCGACGGCTATGTCTGGTGCATGGTGGAGCAGATCCGCCACGGCCGCCTGCTGACCCTGGCCGGCCGCATGGGCATGCGCGAGGCCATCACCGGCAACATCCGCTTCGAGCTGGAAGACCAGGGCGGCGGCACAAGGCTGACCTTGGAGCATGCGGCCATCGGCCGGCTGACGGCGGAAACCGAGGCTGACTTCTCCGCCGGCTGGCAGGACCTTTTGGGCAACCGGCTGAAGGCGTTTGTCGAGCGCGGCGAGCGCCTGGGATTGAAGGGAGCGACCGCCTGATGTCTGCGATCAACGAGACCCCCCATACCGTCCGCTGGCCCAACGAGAGCCCGGAATACCGGACGGCGCGCGACCGGTTGCTAGAGGCCGAGATGGCGCTCAGGCGGCAGATCGAAGAGGTGGCGGCGCTGCGCCGCGCCCTGCCCCCGGGTGGCCTACTGCTGGAAGACTATGTCTTCGAGGAAGGTCCGCAAGACTTGACCGAGGATGGCCCGACACGCTCCGTGCGCCTCTCCGAGCTGTTTGCCGAGGGGCAGGATACGCTGGTCCTCTACGGTCTCATGTACCGGGCCGACGGCAACCCCTGCCCCGGCTGCACCGGGCTGCTCGACGGCCTTTCCGGCAGTCTGCGTCAGATCACCGAACGTGTGAGCTTCGCCGTTGTCGGCAAGGCGCCGGTTGCGATGCTGCGGCGCTGGGCCGTGCTCAGGCGCTGGCCGCTGCCGCACCTGCTCTCGTCCGCCGGCAACACCTACAACCGCGACTACCACACCGAAACGGCGGAGGGGGAACAACAGCCGATCCTGAACGTCTTCCGCCGGGGCGCCGATGGCATCCGCCACGTCTGGGCGTCGGAACTGTTCTTCGTGCCGCCATGGCCCGCCCAGCATCCCCGCCACCTCGACGCGCTATGGCCGCTGTGGCCGCTGCTTGACTTCACGCCGGGGGGCCGTGGCGACGACATGCCGATGGCATCGTACCGCGAGAGCCTTGAGGAACTGCACGGCGGCGCGACGGCTTGAGCGGTGTTGTCAGCCTTCCGGGTAGGCCTGCCCGAACCGTTCGAACAGCGCTTCGAAGCTGTCCGGTTGTGCGCGGTAACGCAGATCTCCATCGGGCACTTGAAACCAGGGTTGGGCGGAGTCCAGCCACAGGTGGCCGATGGGCCGGAGCCACGAGGTGTCATCGAGCGTCCCGGGCTTCACATTCACGATTTCCGGGTTCCTGGAAGGCTCATGAAACAGCCGCGTCCCGCACTGTTGGCAGAACCGCGCCTTCACGATCCTCCTGCTCGCCGCCTTTCTTTCCCAGCTTCCAAGACCTTCCAGATCCCCGGTGAGTGTGTTTCGCCAAACCGGCATGGACAGTCCAAACGCGCTTCCGCTTTGCGTCTGGCAGTCGCCGCAATGGCAGGCATACACCGTCAGCGGCAGCGCGGAGATGGTGTAGCGGTGGCGTCCACATTGGCAGCCTCCGGTCAGCGGTAGCGTGAAGTGGCACATGTCAGCTTCCGCGCAGGTGTCCGTCTCTCAGCGACCCGACGGCCAGTCAAACACCATGGACGGCGTGCGCGCCACATCCTTTCAGCTCGACACGGGCCGACCACCTGAAACGGTTCCGCAGCCGATGCGCTCCGTCGCAGCCCGTCGCACGCATCACCTCGTCGCTGACGATGATCTCGGCATCCATGCGGCGCGTCAGGCGTTCCAATCGATGGGCGACGTTGACCGTATCGCCGACGATCAGTCGGTCGGAGTCGCTCGCCCGGATCGCGACGGCGCCATAATGAACGCCGATCCCGATGCCGATCGGCACCTCGCCAGCCTCTTGGCGATCGCGGTTCCAGAGCCGCATGCGCCAGGACATCGTCAGGGCCGCCTCAATGGCATGTCGGGCGTCGCCGAGCTTGGATCTCCGATCACCGAAGACCGCCATGAACCCGTCGCCGAGTTGCTTGTGAATGGTGCCCCCTTTGGCGGCGACGGCTGTGCCCAGGCGGCTCTGCATCGCCTCGACCAGCCCGATCGCCTGATCGGGCGGCCACGCCGCGACCAGCCTTGAGAACCCCTTGATGTCGGCGAACAGGACGGCCGCCGGGCGGACCGAGAGCTGTCGGCCGAGGCGCAGCCGCGAGGCCGCGTCGGGCTTGCACAGCTTGCACGGCCGGTACCCGGCACGTTCGGCTTCCGCACCCCCTGCATAGAACTGGACGTTCTCGACGCGCGGCTTCCTGGCATGGCAGACAGGGCGGCAATAGACACCGGTCGTGCGGACCGCATAGACGAACATGCCGTCGGCGCGCGGATCTCGGCAGAGAACCGCCTGCATGCGTGATCTGTCATCCCCGAATGGGGCGTCGAACCGTTCATCGATCGCGCCGGCTGCTGCGACCGCCATGGCTCCCTCCTGGATGTGGCCGGTGCGGCGCGATCCCTCGATCCGCCCGCCCGGCACTGAACCTGATCGGACAGGTAGCGCTACCGGTGCCGCCATACGCTCCGGCTCTTGCGGCCAAATCGTGAGACAGACGTTACCGCGCGTCGTGGAAGATGATGCCGGCCGTAAAGCGCTGGCCCTTGCGCACCCGGCTTACGCCGTGGCGCAGTGTGACCTTGTAGACACCGCGCTTGCCCATGGCCGGCCGGTGCTGGACGGCGAAGATTGCCGCCTCGCCTTGGCTGAGCGGCACGACCTCCGGCCGCGACTGCATGCGCGGCCGTTGTTCCACAATCGTGAACTCCCCGCCCTCGAAATCGCGACCCGGCTGCGACAGCAGGATTACCATCTGGAACGGAAAGAACAGGTCGCCATAGAGATCTTGGTGCAGGCAGTTGAAGTCGCCCGGACCGTATTTCAACATCAGCGGCGTGGGCCGCATCTGCCCCTGCGCATGGCACTCGGCGAGAAAGGGGTCAAGCGAGCCCGGATAGCGACGATTGATGCCCAGGGCCGCGTTCCAGCGGTTGGCGATCGGCGCAAGCCGGGCATAGACGGCGTGCCGCAGGTCTTCGACCACGGGCGGCAGGGGCCGCGCAAAGTACTTGTACTCACCCTGCCCGAAGCCATGGCGCGCCATTACGATCCGACTGCGGAACCGAGTTTCGTCGTCATAGAGCGACGCGAGATCGGTACAGTCACGTTCGCTCAGGATCGGCCCGACCAGCCCGACGCCAAAGGCGTCGAGCTCCTGCTCGATGCGCCGCCAGTCGAGCGTCTCAACCGGGTCGGTCGGGCAAGCTTCGGCGACGGTCATCTTGCGCCCTCCCGCGCCAACAGGGCTTCCTTGCGTTCGACGCCCCAACGATAGCCGGACAGCGCGCCGTCGGACCGCACGACGCGGTGGCAGGGTATGGCCACTGCTGTAGGGTTCTGGGCGCAGGCCTGGGCAACACCCCGCACCGCCTTGGGCTGGCCGATCGCCTCGGCAATAGTGGCATAGCTCGCAGTCTGGCCGGCTGGGATCGCCCGCAGCGCCTGCCAGACGCGTTCCTGGAACGCCGTGCCGCGCACGTCCAAAGGCAGGGCGTGGCCCCGGCCGGGCTGCTCGATCAGGTCCACCACGCTCTCAACCGTCGCCGTCAGGTCGTTGTCGTTCGACACGAGGTCCGCCTTGGGAAATCGCTGGTGAAGCTCCTCCACCAGCGCCGCCCTCTCCTCGCCGAAGCTGATGGCGCAGACGCCCTTGTCGGTGGATGCCACCAGCACAAGCCCCAGCGAGCAGGAGGCGACGGCATAGCGGATCGCCTCCCCTTCCCCACCGCGGCGATGCGTACTGGGCGCCATGCCCAGGCGCGCGGCCGCGGCCTCATAGAACCGGCTGCTGGAGGAATAGCCCGCACCATAGATCGCGTCGGTCACCGAATTGCCGTCGCGCAGCTCCGCCTCCATGCGCCGGCTGCGCGCCGCAGCGCCGTAGGCCTTCGGCGTCACGCCCAGCGCGCGCTTGAACATGCGGTGGAAGTGGAACTTCGAGAACCCGGCCCGGTCGGCCAAGGCTTCCAGCGGCGGTACCGGCTCGTTGGCCGCCACCGCCTCATCGATCAGCCGCGCTGCCGCGGTTACCGCCTGCACCTCCAGCGCGTCTTCCGCCGCCTCGCCTGGGCGACAGCGCTTGCAGGGTCGAAAGCCGAGTTGCCGGGCCTCCTCCTCCGTCTCGACAAAGATGACATTGGCCCGCTTCGGGCTGCGTGCCGGGCAGGACGGCCGGCAATAGACCCCGGTCGTGCGCACGGCGAACAGGAACACGCCGTCGGCGCGCTTGTCCCGCGTCGCAACGGCCTGCCAGCGGGCGTCCGGCGTATCGTAGGCTTGGTCGGCCATGGGCGTTGAGTCGTTGGCAAGAGCTCTGTGCGTCAGCATAGCCGGTCCCTTCCCCAGATCGAGTGGCGCTGGTGAAGAGAATAGAGATTGCCGGTCCCCAAGAAGCTCCGGTGCTTGCGGTCAAACTCGGGGCCGAGGTGCGGCCCGCGATCGCTTCCACCGACGGCCCCGATCCTCTACCTTCCCTGGCATATCCCCCGATCGCACATCGCCGGGCCGGACACAGCGATGAACCGCCTCCAGCGACGACGCCAGCAGCGCATGACGGCCACGCGGCCTTCGGACAAGGCGACCCGTGCGGCAACCTTGCAGTTGGAAGGGCTTGCCGCGCTGCAGGCGGGCCGCGCACAGGATGCCGTGGCGCTGCTGTCTCGCGCCGCAGCGCTGGCGCCCGGTGACGGCGGCCTGCTGGTCAATCTCGGCATTGCGTCGGACCGTGCCGGCGATGCTGCGGCGGCCGAAGCGGCTTTTCGGAAAGCCTGCCGGTCGGCCCCAGACCTGGCGCCGGCGCACTACAATCTGGGGGCCTTGCTGCGGCGTCGCGGTGACGGCGACGGCGCCTCGGCGGCGCTACGCCAAGCAACGGGGCTTCAGCCCGGATACGTCAAGGCTTGGACGGAGCTGGCCCGGCTGGCGGCGGATGCGCGCGAGTTCGAGACGGCGCTGTCGGCCGCCGATCAGGGCTTGGCGCACGCCCCCGGTGATCCGGCCCTGCTGCAGGAAGCGGCGCAGGCCGCCCAGTCCCTGGGCGACTATGCTCGAGCGGCCGAGGCCTATCGCGCCTGCCTGGCCGCAACACCCGAGAGACCAGAGACCAGGGTCAACCTCGGCTTCTGCCTGCAGGAACTGGGGCAGCTGGACGACGCAATGGCTGAGTATCGCACCGCCCTCGCCGCCGACAACCGCCTCTACGCCGCGGTAGTGAAAAACCTCACCACCGCATCGCAGGGGCGCCTGCCTCTAAATCCGCGAGCGCTGCGGCAGATGCTGATGGCCTAGCGGCCACGATTTGATAACGACAGGATCGAGTGCCATGAAGATCGGCGTCGTGACAGCCGGCGTTCTGGACGTCACCTACCACGAATATGGACCACCCGACGGTTGGCCATGCGTCCTGGGCCACGGCTTTCCCTACGACGTCCATGCCTATGCCGACACCGCACCCATCCTGGCGGAGGCCGGGGCACGGGTGATCGTGCCCTATCTGCGCGGCTATGGCCCGACCCGGTTCCTGTCTGGGGATACACCGCGGTCGGGAGAGCAGGCAGCCCTCGGCGCCGACATGCTGGCCTTGATGGACGCGTTGGGCATCGAGCGAGCGGTTGTCGGCGGCTATGACTGGGGCGGGCGCGCGGCCTGCATCGTCTCGGCACTGTGGCCGGACCGCGTCGAGGCCCTGATCTCCGGCAGTTCCTACAACATTCAGGACATCGCGCGGTCTTGGGAGCCAGGACCGCCGGAGGAAGAAGCCACCTTCTGGTACCAGTACTATTTTCATGCCGAGCGTGGGCGCCGGGGATTGGCCAAGGACCGCCGAGGCATCACCCGCCTGCTCTGGCAGATGTGGTCCCCCACATGGGCGTTCGACGAAGAGACCTTCGGCCAGACTGCTGCCGCGTTCGACAACCCGGATTTCGTCGATGTCGTGATCCACTCCTACCGCCACCGCTACGGACTGGTGCCCGGCGATCCGGCCGTCGCGCATATCGAGACGCAGCTCACCGCACAGCCGGACATCTCCGTCCCGTCGATCACGATCGACGGCGACAAGGACGGCGTCGCCGGCCTCACCCACCACCACGCAAAGAAATTCACCGGGCCCCACGAACACCGGATCTTCAGGCAGGTGGGCCATAACCTGCCGCAGGAAGATCCGCTGGGCTGGGCCCAAGCGGTCGTGGACGCGCGGGCAATGGCAGAATCGGCCGGCCGATAGGCTGCCGGCTCTAATAGCGCGCGCCTACGACCTCAAAGGCTGACAGCGCATCAAGGGCGCTGATCTCACTCGGCGTCAGGGTGATCTGAGCGGCCGCGCAATTCTGCTCCAGGTAGCGGATCCGCCGGGTGCCGGGGATGGCAGCGACGTTCGGGCCTTTCGAGAGCACCCAGGCGAGGGCAATCTGAGCGGGTGCCACGTCCTTATCGGCGGCGATCGACCCGATGCCTTCGACGATCTTCCGGTTCGCCGCCATGGCCTCCGGGGAAAAGCGGGGATTGCTGAGCCGCCAGTCACCGTCCTGCAGATCGTCTCGCGAGCCGATTGCACCGGTCAGAAAACCGCGTCCAAGTGGGCTGTAGGCGACAAATCCGATCCCAAGGCGGTTGACGGTGGGCAGGATGTCGGCCTCGACATCGCGCGACCACAGCGACAACTCGGTCTGGAGCGCGGCGATCGGGTGAACGCCATGGGCGCGCTCGATCGTCTCGGCGTCCGCCTCTGAAAGGCCGATATGGCGCACCTTTCCCTCCGCAACCAGCTGCGCCATGGCGCCGACGGTCTCTTCGATCGGGGTCAAGGGGTCGACCCGGTGCTGGTAGTAGAGGTCGATGTGGTCGGTGCCGAGCCGGCGCAGCGAGGCCTCGCAGGCAGCCTTCACATAGTCCGCCCGCCCGTCGATCGAGCGATCGGAGAGCTTGGGGTCGCGAATGACCCCGAACTTCGTCGCCAGCACTACACGGTCTCGTCGCCCCTTGAGCGCAGAGCCGACCAGTTCCTCATTGGTGAAGGGACCATAGATATCGGCCGTGTCCCAGAACGAGCAGCCCAGCTCAAGCGCATGGTCGAGCACCCGCAGATTGTCGGCCATGTCGCTGTCGCCGTAGAACTCGGACATCCCCATGCAACCGAGGCCGACGACGCTGACCTCAAGACCCTGCCCCAATGTCGCGTTTCGCATCTCTCGCTCCTTCACGGTGTCAGGGTCGCGCCTGCTGGCTTCGTCGTACAGCGGCTTCACATTTTCGGTTCGATCGGTGGCCACCACCGACAACCAGTAGGACGCCCCTAACGAAGTTGCTTCACCGCAACTGGCAACGCACCAGAATGCAGGGAACAGGCTCTAGTCTTCAGCAGAAATTCGCACCAGACGCCTGTAGGCCCCCGGCGCTTCGGCCAGTGCCCGTTCCGTCTCGGCGAACCCGGCCATCGCCTCGCCCTCCAGCGGCTCGCATGCCAGCTCCAGCGGCTGGCGCGGGACGGGCACGCATTGCGCGACCGGCGTGCCCGCCGGCAGCACACCGTCGAAATCCGGATCGGTCCACTGCGCCGGAAAGTGGACCAGCCCGTGGGTATAGGCGTCGGCATGCACCAAGCCGGTCAGGGTGCGGAAGGGCAGATCGGCACGGTTGACCGGGTGGGTACACAAAAGCGACCAGCCTTCGGGCAGCGCGATCGTCCAGAAATTCATGAACTTCACGATCATCGCGTCGGGATCGAACAGCGGCGTGCCAACGGCCTGGCTGTTGGTGTGGACGCCGATGGGCGCGCGGCCGAAGGTGCCGCTGGGGGTGGCCCCCGGCGCCCAATCCCATTCGAAGGCGCCGGCCCGCATCCGGACGTCCGCCGCTAGCGGCATCAGGAAGCCGTACGACATGGCGTCGACAAATGGTGGGCATTGCTTGACGGTGCGGACCTCGAAGCCGAGATCTTCGTCCGGCGCCGTCATCGCCATGGTCTTCAGCCAGTCGGGTAGGCCGCGCTTGGCCGGCTGGGGGCGCGGCAGCAGCCCTTCCAGCTCCGGCGGGCAGCGAAAGACGACGCGCATCGGCGCTCCCGACGGGCTCGTCATGCAGTCGCCGGTTGGGTTGCCGGCGCCGCGTCGTCGACGCCGGCCGTTTCCTCCGTCGCGATGCGGGCGTCGGCAGCCTTGGCCAGTTCCTTCTGCACTTCCGCCCGCGCTCGTTCCGCCCGGCGCTTCAGCTCGTACGCCACGGCGATGGTCACCGTGGCGACGATGAAGATCACCGCCAGCGCATTCACCTCCGGGCTCAGACCCAGCCGCACCATGGAGGCGATCTGGATCGTCAGCGTCGATTCCGGGCCGATGGCGAAGACCGTTGTGTTGAAGTTCTCGAAAGACTGCAGGAAGGCCAGCACGCCGGCCGTCAGGATGGTGGGCCGCAGGAAGGGCACCAGGATCTTCCAGAACACCTGCTGATGCGAGGCGCCGAGATCCAGCGCTGCCTCTTCCAGCGCAGGGTCGAAGCGCTGCAGCCGGGCCATGAACAACAGCATGGCAAAGGCGGAGATGAAGGTGCTCTGCGCCACGATCGCCAGGAAGATCCCGCCGCCGATGCCGAGATTGTTCCAGAACACCAGCGTAGAGATGCCGAGAATGATGCCCGGCGTCAAAAGCGGCGAAACCAGCACCGCGTATATGAAGGTGCGTGCGCGCGTATGCAGCCGGGTCAGCACCAGCGCGCCGCCCAGGCCCAGCGGCACGGTCAGGCAGATCACGCCGATGCCGATGATCACGCTGTTCAGCGCCGCTTCCCACAGCTGGCTGTTGCCGAACAGCTCGCCGAACCAGCCGAGGGTGATCTCCCGGATCGGGAAGGCCGTGGGGATGGTCGGCGAATTGAACGCCGCGATCATCATGAAGATCAGCGGCAGGAACATGTAGGCGAAGAAGATCACCAGATAGACGTTGGTGCCCAGCTTGATGATCTGGCCACTGGTCAGGCCGAGGAAGCCGGTGGCCGCGCGGGTTGTGCGCATGGTCGCTTCCGCCCGCTCCGGCCCCAGCCGCTGGACCAGCAAGAGCTGGCTGGTGTTGCGGTGGATGCCGAGCGCCAAGAGCGCCAGCCCGAAGACCAGAGTGGCGACCACCAGCCCCAGCACCAGGCCCCCGATCACGCCCAGGAAGACGCTCTCGTTGCCGATGCCCCAGCGCCAGCCCCAATAGGTGAAGGCGAGAATCAGCACGAGATAGCCGATGCTGCTGAGCGACTCCAGCGAACGGATGATGAAGTCCTTCATGGCCGAACCCCGCCAGCGCCTATCGTGAGATGTCGTCGAGGCCGACCTTGAACACCCGCATCATCGTCAGGATGAAGATCACGCAGATGGCCAGCAGCAGGAAGGCGTAGGCCGATCCCACATTCCAGTCGCCGCCCTCGAAGAACCAGTTGTAGATGATCTGGGTGAACCACAGGCTCGACGTGCCACCCAGGATCTGCGGCACGGCGTAAGAGCCGGCGGCCAGCATGAACGTCATGATGCACCCCACCGCAATGCCCGGCTTGGCATGCGGGATGACGATGCGCCAATGGATGCGCCACCAGGGCGAGCCAAGGTCGCGCGCCGCCTCAAGCTGGTTCTTATCGAGCGTGTCGATGGTGTTGTAGATCGGGAAGACCATGAACAGGATGTACGTGTAGGTCATGCCGATGACGACGCCGATATTCTGGTTCAGGAAGTCGATCGGCTCTTCGATCACGCCCAGGCCCGTGAAGGCCTGATTGAAGATGCCGTTGTACGACAGGATCATCAGCCAGGCGAAGGTGCGCAGGATCTCGTTGATCCAATAGGGGATGATCAGCGCCAGCATCAGCAAGGCGGCCCGCTCGCCCGGCGCGACCTTGGCCAGATAGAACGCGATCGGATAGCACATCAACAGTGCGATGAAGGTAACCAGCGCGCTGGCCCAGATGGTCTTCAGGAAGATCGCCCGGTGCAACGAGTTGGTGAAAAGGTATTCGTAGTTGGCAAAGCTGTAGACCGGCTCGGCTTCGACGAAGGTGTTCTCAAGCTCGGTGATCAAGCCTTCGATCTGCTCGATCTCCCGCTCCCGTTCGCTGATCTGGGTCTCGATCGCCGGGCGGTCCGCCTCTGCGGCCGCTTCCAGGTCCCGGTTCAGGCCGCGCAGGCTCGACTGGGCGCGCTGCAGTTCGATGTATTGCTGCTCGATCTGCTGGTCGATCCGCGATTCCTCGCTGCGGTCGAGATGCTGCAGCGAATAGTCGACCATCAAGAGCTGCGGCATGATGATCATGCCGACCATCCACACGCCGCAGGCGACGACCATGTACGAGGTCATGATCATGCCGTAGCGGCGGGCGAAATCCTTCAGCGCGCCCATTCATCTGCCCCCGATCACGGGCGGCCTGCCGGCGGTCATTGCCGCGACAGACCGCTTTCCTGCAACACGAGCGCGTCGTCGGCGTCGAAGCCGATGTTGATCCGCTGCCCCGGCGTCAGATCGCCAATCATGCCGTCATTCGTCTGGTGCACGACGATGTCACGCGATCCCTCGCCTCGCACGAACAGGTTGCGGAACGCGCCTTCCAGATCGATGCGGTCGACGGTCGATGCGATGACGTTGTCCACCGCTTCGCCATTGGCCAGTCGGCAGCGTTCCGGCCGCACGAACAGGATGGCCCGGTCGCCGACGATCAGCCGCTGCTTGTTGCGGCCCCGCAGCGGCCCGAGCATGGAATCGATCACGGCATAGGGCCCGTCGGTGGACATGACGCGGCCGTAGAACGGATTGTTCTCGCCCACGAAGGTGGCGACGAAGGCGGTCGCCGGCTCGTCATAGATCTTCTCGCCGCTGTCCACCTGCTCGATCACGCCCTGGGACATCACGGCAATGCGGTCCGACATGGTCAGCGCTTCGCCCTGGTCATGCGTGATGTAGATGAAGGTGACACCGGTGCGCTTCTGGATCGCCCGCAGCTCCGCGCGCATGTGCTGGCGCAGTTTCAGGTCCAAGGCCGACAGCGGCTCGTCCAACAGCAGCACCGCCGGCTCAACGGCCAATGCACGGGCGATGGCCACCCGCTGGCGCTGGCCGCCTGATAGCTCGGTCACCAGCTTGTCTCCCTGGCCCTGCAGCGCCACCAGATCGATCAGCTCCTCGGCCCGTCGGCGCCGTTCACCTTTGGAGATGCCACGTACCTCGAGCCCGAACGCGATGTTCTCCCAGACCTTCATCAGCGGGAACAGCGCCAGGTTCTGGAAGATAAGCGCCGTCGGCCGCCGGTTGGGGCCGATGCCGCGCATGTCCTGCCCGCCGATGCGGATGGCCCCTTCCGTCGGCTCCAGAAAGCCGGAGACCATGCGCAAGATCGTCGTCTTGCCGCAGCCGGACGGCCCGAGGAAGCTGAAGAACTCTCCGGCCGGGATCTGCAGGCTGGTCTGCTTCACCGCGGTGAAGTCGCCGAACTGCATGGAGACGTTGTCGATATCGATGTCCATGCTCTGACACTCAGGCTGACGGGAATGGGCGATCGATCCAAAATGGGGCCGAGGCGGCTAGGCTTGCGCCGCAGCCGCCTCGGCCTGCCTAAGGTCAAGCGGCTTCGTAGCGCTCGATATACTCCTGGCGCAGCTGCTGGAACCACTGCGGCTCCGGCTTCCACCAATAGAGGTTCGCGATCAGCTCGCCGTTATTGTAGGCGTAGTTGAACTTCTCCTGTGCGTCCGCCTCCAGGAACTCGGCCGCGCCCGAGGCCGCGGAGTTGTAGCCGGAGTGGTTGGCGTGGGCCGCGCCCATTTCCGAAGTCGTCACGAAGTTGATGAACTCGTAGGCCTCATCAACATGCGCGGCCCCCGACGGGATGCACATGGTGTCCAGCCAGGTCAGCGCGCCTTCGTTCGGCGAGAGATACTTGATCCGGCCGTCGGTCTCGCGCCACAGGTTCAGCGACGGGCCGTCCCAGCAGATGCCCACCAGAGCGCCGTTCTGCAGGAACGCGTTCTGGATCGCCGGCGTGTCCTTCCAGAACTGGCGGATCCAGCTCTTGTGCTCCATGGCGAATTCCAGCGCCTGGTCCAGCACCTCGCGGGCCACGGCCTCTTCCTGGTGGGCCTGGTCCATCATCTCGCCGGTGCCGTCCAGCATCACGCCCATGGCGGTCAGCGCCGAACGCGGGCGCACCGTGACCACGCCGGAGTTCTCGTCCGACCAGACATCGTTCCACGAGGTGCTGCCGGGCGCATAGTCGCGCTCGGTGCTGTCGAAGGCGACGCCCTCGGTGCCCCAGTTGAAGGGCACGGCATAGCGCTGGCCACGGCGGGTGGCGCCGAGATCCAGCGACCGCTCCCAGATCGCCGGGACGATGTTGTCGACCGCGACGCGGCCCTCGTCGATCGGCTGCAGCAGGTCGCCGGCGTCATACCAGGCCTGCAGCGTCGTCACCGACGGGAAGACGACGTCGTAGCCCGCACCCTGCGAGGCGCGCAGCACGTTCAGCACCTCGTTGTTGGTGCCATAGACCGACAGGTTCACCTGAATGCCGGTTGCCTCGGTGAAGGCATTGGTCATCTCTTCGGTGACGTAGTCGTTCCATACATAGACGTCGACCTCACGGTCCTGCGCCACCGCGCGGCGCGCGAAGCCCGGGGCGACGGTGGCCAGAGCACCGGCAGCGCCGGCCTTCAGCAGGGTACGACGCCGGAATTCTCCCGCGGCCAATGCCGTCGGGTGATTTGCTTTCGTCTCCACGAATGCCTCCCGATTGATCGGTGTTCGGTAAGTGAGAATGGGAATTGATCGCCCGGGCGAACTCTAGCCGGCATTCGTGACATCATTGTTACATTATTGCTTCAGATTAGAAAACCTCGCAAGAAACTTAACTGTCACATTCTTGTCTACTGGCGCGCCGGGCCCTCACTGCGCCCAGATGTTGACCTCGCCCAGATAGTCGCGGGTCGAGCGGTCGAGCGGATAGACCAGGGCGCCGTTACGCCCGAACCAGCGCTCGTAGACCTCCACATACCGGCCGCGATAGTCGCCGATCCCCTGATAGAGGCTCACCAGCGTGCGGTTGACCATATCGCGCCAAGCGCTGTCGTCCTCCGGCACCACACAAGCCAGGGCTTCGGTACCCAGCGGCGCGGTTCGGGGCAACAGCACGACGCTGCGGCGGGGCTCGGCACGCTGGGCCATGCCCAGCAGCACGACGCCGATATTGGCGATGCCGTCCACCTCGCCTGCTTCCATCGCGGCCATGGCCGATTCCATGTCGCTGAACGTCTGGATTTCCGATGTCGGCAGGTCGTCGGCGACGATGTCCCGGGTGATCGTGCCGGCGACCACGCCGATGCGCATATAGTCGATGCCGATGCCGCTCTCGACCGTTTCCCGATAGCTCAGCACGCGGGTGCCGTCGCGAAAAAACGGGATCGTGAAGTCCACCTGCTCTTCGCGCTCCCAGGTCGGGGTGGTGATCCCGCAGACGATGTCGAGTTCGCCCGATTCGATCCGGTCCAGCCGGTCCGCCGCCGTCACGACCTCCAACTGCAGGTCCACCGGGCGCCCGAGTGTCTCTTCCAACTCTTCCCGGATGATCTCCAGCAGGTCGATGGAGAAGCCCTCGATAACGCCATCGGGTCGCATCATGGCAAACGGACGCGCATCCGCGCGTGTCCCGGCGGTCAGCTGCCCGGTCTCGGCGATCCGCTCCAGCACGCCCGCCGACGCCGCCGACATCGTCGAACACGCCCAGATCCCGGCAAATGCGGCCGCCATCGCCAGGCGGGCGCCAGTTTTGCACAAGGAATTGATCGTCCGGAGGTCGATGCGCATCAATGTCCCCTTAGCCATTTATTCAGATCCTGCGACAATGATCGCGGCGTAGACCCGTCGATACGCTCACATCTGCTTGTCGGCAAATCGAAATACCGGTCATCGATCTGCTCGGGTCTCGGGCCAACCGCGGATACAGGCTTATGGATGGACTCTGCTCGCTGCCATCATTGCCGGCTGAGACGGCCGACGTCGAGGCGGCTTTCCGTCCGGACATCGGCCGTAGCTACGACCATTATATCGCATCCGGCCTTTATGACAGCCGGTACCCCAAGCCGAACAGGCGCGTGTTGCGCCAGGCGCTGCAGATGCTGCCCGCCGGCGGCACGTTCCTCGACTTCGGTGCCGGAACCGGGCGGTACACGCTGCCCCTCCTGGCGCTCAGCGGCGCCAACGGTGTCGCCTACGACATCTGCCGGGTGGCCTGCAGCACGCTTACGTCGCGGGCCCGGGATTACGTCGCTGCCGGTCGCCTGAAGATCGTCGATGGCCCGATGGGCGCCATCCGCCCCATCGCCGACCGGCCGTTCGATCTCGCCCTGCTTGCCTTCGGCGTGCTGGGCCACATCGCGGGGCGGGAGGAACGTCTTTCGGTGCTCAGGGCCGTGCGCGACATGCTGCACCCCAATGGCCGCATCCTGCTGGGCCTGCCCAATGCCCGCCGCCGGTTCCTGGCGGAACAGGTCGCCGCCAGGCCGCTGATCCGCAATGGCGAGCTGGAACCGGGGGACATCTTCTATCACCGGACCACAGGGGCGGACCGGATCGAGTTGTTCTATCACCTCTACACGGCCGCAGAGGCCCGGCGTGACCTCGCGGAGGCCGGGTTCCGCGTCGACCGGATCGGGCCGGAAAGCGTGCTGCCTGAAAGCGAAGCCGTCAGGCGGCGTGCCACTGGCATGCTGGACGACGTCCTGTCGGGCCTTGTCCCGGCGTGGCTGGCCTATGGACTTCTGATCGCGGCACGGCCGGCCGGCGGCGAGCTGCGGTAATGACCCGGGCAGCGGGGTCCGCGCTCAGCCGTCTCCTCCCGCTGCTCGCCGGGTTTCTTCTCATCATCACGTCCCAGCCGGCCGCTGCCGACCGGCTGGCCGAGATCGTTGACCGCGGCATCCTGATCGCCGGGGTAAAGTCGGATTACGCGCCCTTCGGCTCGCGCGATTCCGACGGCACCATCGTCGGCTTCGATGTCGATGTGGCCCGCGGGTTCGCCGACCGGCTGGGGGTGGGGCTGGAACTGGTTCCGGTCACCAGCACCGACCGGCTGCAGCGGCTGCAGCGCGGCGATATCGACGTCGTTGTGGCAACGCTGGGCGACACGCGCGCGCGGCGCGAGCTCGTCACCATGGTGGAGCCACAGTATTACGGCGACGGCGCCAACCTGCTGCTGCGCCCCGGCAGCACTGTGACGACGTGGAACGACCTGCGCGGCCAGACCGTCTGCGGCGTTCAGGGGTCGCTGTGGAACCGGCCGGCGGCCGAGCGGCTGCTGGTCGACGTGATCTCGTTCAACACCACGCGCGAGACTCGGCTGGCCCTGCGCGACGGCCAATGCACCGGCTGGCTTTACGACGAGGTCGCCCTGCTGCATGAGCTGGAGACAGGGGCGTGGCCGGATTACGCCGTGAGCCTGCCGACGATGATGATGCTGCCCTGGGCAGTGGCCGTTACCAAAGAAGAGGCCGGCGGGCCGCTGGACCGCTTCCTCGGCGACACCATCGCCGAGTGGCATGCAACCGGATGGCTGCGCGACCTCGAACGGCGCTGGGACCTGCCACCATCGCCGTTTCTGCGTGAGGCGCAGGATCTCTGGCAGGAAACGGATGAGGCCGGGTCGCGAACCTGCCAGCGTGACGACGACGGTATGTGGCCGGTCGAATGCCGCGAACTCGCGCTTGTGACGTCCACGGAGGTGGGCGGCCTGACCGGCTTGTCGCTGCTGATCCGCGAGACGACGGGACTGGACATCAGCATCCTGCACGACCCCTTCGACCGGTCGCTGTTCCTGGTGGGCCTGGCGCAGACCGTGGCGCTCACCGTTGCCTGCACGGTCGCCAGCGTCGTTCTCGGCATTGGGCTCGGTTGGCTGATCCACCGCCGCGTCGCCGTTGTTCGGCCGGTACTGTTGGGGGCTGCCGCGCTGCTGCGCATGACCCCGCCTCTTCTGCAGCTCTATGTCGTCTTCTTCGGCGTCGGCGCCCTGCTGGCAACGGCCGGCTTCACCATCGACGGGTTCGCCGTGGCCGTCCTGATCCTGTCGCTCTATGCGGGGTCGGCCAATGCGGTGGCGTTTGCCGAGGCGGCCGATGTGGAAGCCAGGGACGAGCATCGCAGGCTCCGCTTCAACCTTCGCGACGTGAAGGGGGCGTTTGCGCTGGCTTACGCCACCATCATGGGCAACTCGGTCAATGTCGTGAAGGCGACGGGCCTTGCCAGCACCATCGCCGTGCCGGAGCTGATCCACGCCAGCACGTCGATCGTCGCCGACAAGGGCAACTCGGTCGCGATGATGAACATTCTGCTGGTCTGCTACTTCGCGCTGATCCTGATGACGGTTAAGGCGTTCCAGTTCCTGCAGAAACGGGCGGTAAACCCGTGACGGCGGCAGAGATCGCAGACGTCCTGTGGACATGGACGCCGTATATGGCGGCCGGCTTCGTATGGAACATCGTCCTGTCGGTGGCCACTATGGCGATCGGCACGCCGATCGGGCTGCTGCTGGCCTTCATGCGGGCATCGCCGCGGCGGCGGATCAGCCGCTCGGGAGAGCTGGCGACAGGGCTTGCGCGAAATGTGCCGACCTTTGTGATGCTGTTCTACCTGGCCTATGTGCTGCCGCCCGAGTTCACGGTTCTTGGACAGACGGTCACGATCGCGCCGTGGCTGAAGGCCTCTCTGGCGCTGGCCATCGCGGTGGCCGGCTTCGTGTCCGACAACGCGCTGCCGGCGATCCGCCATCTGCGCGCGCACGATACGCCGGCCGCCCTGTTGTTCGTGCCGGCCTGGACCAACTATTTCCTGATCATCGTCATGGCCTCAAGCACAGCCTCGGTGATCGGCGTGCCTGAGATCGTGCAGCGCGCCAACACGGTCGTCGGCGCCGTCGGCAACGTCGATGTGATGCTCTGGGTCTACCTCTATGCGATGGCCTGGTTCTTTGCGGCCTGCTGGCCGCTGGCGCGAGCGATGCACATCGTACGCCGCCGGCTGAAGCGCCATGCCGATGCAAGGCAGTCCCGGATCGGCGGCGATGCCCCGGCCGCAGGTGAAGGACCGGGCGGCAACGGGGCGCACGCGACACCAACATCTACCGTTCCGGCCGGTCACGCGCCATAGTAGCAAGACGGCCGGACCACGGGCCGGCCGGAGATCCGATTTGACCCAAGGCAATATCTGCATCGACCCATGACAACACTGACCGCACGGCTGATCACGATCCTCACGGTGTGCCTGGGCCTTGCGATTGCCGGCGTTACCTTCGCGCTCGGCTATCTCGCCCGCAGCGCACTGATCGAACAGGCTGAAGACCGCGCCCGGCTGGTGGCCGGGCTGATCTCGGAAAGCGCCAACCGGGCGGAGGTGGCGACGGCGGAGATCTACCGCATCCTGCGTCAAGAGCGGGAGGCGACAGCCGTGGCCATCACGCACCTTTCGGAAGCGATGGCCGACATCCCCAATCCCGCCGTTCCATTGACGACCCATCTGGCGGAGATAGACGCACGATCCGTGATCGACGACATCTGGGTGGTCAACCGCTTCGAAGGCGTCGTTGCCCGCACCATCGGCGGGTTGGGCGAGCCGGTTCTGGGCGACCTGTGGTCCGCGGGCATCAATCCGCGGGTGGCGGATCTGCTGACGTCCGGCCAGAAGTTCTCCATCGCCACCACGGCTGCGCCCCAGGGGGCTCTGGAAGAACCGATGCGGTATGTCGGTGTCCGCGGTGCCGAAGGTGAGGCCGTGCTTGTCGGCCGGCGGTCGGACCAGTACCGGGCGGTCCGCGATGCCGTCGGACTGCACACGACCCTGGAGTCGCTGTCCGGTATCGGGGCCTTCAACGGTGTCTGGGTCGTCAACGACCGCATGCGGGTGACCGCCTCCACGGACGACGCCGGCGAGCTCGCCCGGGAAGAGATCGAGCTTGCCGCCGACTCCATCCGTGAGGAGGAGGCGACGTCCAGCCTTGCCCCGAACGCACTGCTGGTCGCAGCCCCCGTGCTGGACGGCAACGGCATCCCGATCGGCGCGTCTGTCATCAGCATGCCGCGGTCCTCGCTCGATACGCTGGTCAACGACACGCTGAAAGCGGGCGGCATCGCGGCCCTGGTGGCGTTCCTCCTGGGCTCGCTGGTTGCCGCGGTGTTCGCCCGGCGCATTACACGGCCCGTGGCGGCGCTCACCCAGGCGGCCGCGGAAATCGATGCCCGCGCCTTCGAGCCGGACTCGCTCGACACGATCACTCGTCGAGGCGACGAGCTGGGACATCTGGCGAGCGTCTTCCAGACCATGGCCCGCGACATGCAGGCCCGCGAAGACCATCTGGAGGGGCTGGTGCAGCAGCGCACGCGAGACCTGCAGGACAAGAACGCCCTCTTGGCCGAGGCGAACAACCGCATGGAAGCGGAGCTCGAAATTGCTCGGTCGATGCAAGCGGCGATCCTGCCCCAGACCATGCCGAGCCATCCCAGCTATGCCGGCCGCGCCTTCATGACCCCGGCCTTGGAGATGGCCGGGGACTTCTATGACTTTTTCAGCATCACCGAAGACCGCCTTGGTCTGGTCATTGCCGATGTGTCGGGAAAGGGCGTCTCGGCGGCCTTTTTCATGGCGATCTGCCGCACCGTGCTGCAGTCAAGTGCCCGCGAGCACATGTCGGCGGGCGAGTGCCTGCGCGCGGTCAACGACACCCTGTGCGAACAGAACCCCCTGACGCTGTTCGTGACCGTCTTCTACGGCATTCTCGATGTGCAGACCGGCAAGATCACCTATGCCAATGCGGGGCATAACCCGCCCTTGCGCGTGAAGCCCGACGGCACCGTGAACACGCTGCCTCTGACGGGCGGCATGGCGATGGGGATCATGCCCGATCTCGACTATGACGAAGCCTCCATCGAGCTGGAGCCCGGCGACACGATCTTCCTCTATACCGACGGCCTGTCCGAGGCGATGGACCGCGAAGGGCACGAATTCACCGATGCCCGTCTCATGCAGTCCCTGTCGGCAAGTCACCGCCAGTCGCTGGACGTCATGTTGGAAACGGTGACGGGTGCGGTGCACGACTTCGTCGGCGACGCACCGCAGTCCGACGACATCACCTGCCTGGTGCTGCGCTATCGCGGCGCGCCGACGGATGATGCCGACCAGCTGGAACCTATCGACACTGCCGCCTGATGACTAGCACGCGACTGTTGTTTGACGAGTCCCGGATTGCCGACCGGGTCGACGTGTTGGCGCGCGATGTGGTCGCCGAGGTCGGCACCAGCTTCGTCGTCGTCGGCCTCTTGAAAGGTAGCTTCGTCTTCGTCGCCGATCTGGTGCGCGCACTGGACCGGACGGGGGCCGAACCGCGCGTGGAGTTCATGCGGCTATCGAGCTACGGCCTTGAGCGGCAGAGCTCCGGCGAAGTCCATTTGTTGGGCGACATTCCCACCCATGTGGCGGGCAAGCGCATCCTTCTGGTCGACGACATCGTCGATACCGGCCGGTCCATCGCCTATGCCGTGGCCCTGCTGCGCCAGCGCGATATCGCGGCGCTCTGGACCTGCGCACTTGTCGACAAGCCCAGCCGGCGGGAGGTTGACGTTGCCGTGGACTTCGTCGGCTTCACCGTCGACGACGTGTTCATCGCCGGGTACGGCATCGACTATGCGGAGATGTACCGCCACCTGCCCCACATCTGTGCCGTGGAGGACTGACCCGGCAATCTCTAAAGTGGGACTTTAGAAATCTACTGTATATCATTGGCAGAAATTGATATTTTTAGATCTTGCTCATGCATCGGTTAATCGCGCAAGGATCGCGTCCAGCACCGGCGTCAGCGCCTCGAACCAGCCGGCATCGGTCAGCGTCCGCAACGCCTGCTCGTTCAGGCCGCCGGGCGTCTGGGCTTCGGCGATCAGCGGTGCCATATCGTGTACCCCGTCCAATGCCTGCACGATCGAGCGGAAGAAACCCGCCGCATAGTCCCGCGCGGCACCGGATTCGACACCATGCCCTTCCGCCCAGACCGCCGAGCGCTCGACGAGGGCGTAGAACGGGGCGATCATCGCCGTCATCGCCCACAGCACCTCAAGCTGCCGCTCGTCCCCCATGGGCAAAGGAGCGCCAAGGGGCGTCAGAAATCGTTCCGTATCCTCATCCGCAGGACAAAGCAGAATCGGTCCGGTTCGCCCGGAAACCGACGGCAGCGTAAGCGCCCGCACCACCGAAGATGCCGGCGCCGCCAATGTCTTCAAGGCGTCGAGTTGTACCATGGCCATGATACTGACCACGCAATGGTCGGACCGAAAACGCAATCTGGACAGCACGTCGTGCGCCATGGGTGGACGCAACGTCAGGAACACCCAGTCGCTACCGTCTAGCAGGGCCTGATTGTCCGGTGCGACGGAAACCTGGTTGAAGCGGTTGGCCAGCCCTGTCGCGACCTCAGCGTTGCGTGGCGACACCAAGACAGAACACGACGGCCCACCGGCCGAACAAAGCCCCGTGACCAACGCCGCCGCGATTCGACCCGTTCCCAAAACCCCGATGCGCACGGGTTCCCTACCCCCCCTATCTGAGGTGTCACGCTCGCGGGAATTCATCATTGGCACTGTTCCTTGGAATACGGCACTGATCTTCAGACAGTCCGCCTACCGGACGGAGATGACAGCGTAGGGCAGCATAGCTTCAGAGGCAGTTGCTGCATGCTGAGAGGGCAAGCGCGCGGCCGACATGCCGCAGTGAAGGGTTGGGCTAAGCCGGCGCGCGACAAGGGGCGGAAGACTGCGGGCCGCTAAGGGCCTTCCCCGTTCCTTATGGCCTCTGCCAACTGAGCGTCTTCTGGGTCGCTTAGATCGAGTATGACCACCCCGGCCTCCTCCCAACGCCCGGCTGCGAGGATTGTTCTGTACATCAGTATCAGATCGTCAGCCGAATTTACGGAGGTATACGGGTCATCCCAATCGCCCTCGACGTCATAATCCAATTCCAGGGAATTGGCGACCATCCAGAGAGTCTTCGTGGTGAACACAATAAAGTACATGTTCTTGCGTTCGATCCTGCAGAATAGGTAAGACTGGCCATTTCCTATCGCAGTCTCAAAATAAATCTGGACCAGATAGTGGCCATCCAGATCTTCTATCGGCATAAAAGTCAAAGTTTGTCTCAAACCACCATCACCGTCTGGATCAGAATAAGATGCATAGGATTGTCCCTCTCTGGCAATGTACTGATATGGATTGGCGCCCTTAGGAACAAGAATAATAGTCTCATCCGGCAGCGGCGTGCTGCCTTCATCGAAATTGTAGAACCTCGATTCCGATACAATGCATCCGGCAAGACACGTGACACAAAAATAGTACACCAGCACACGTCGCAGTATGTGGTGAATGCGCAAAGCCTTCTTGCTGGCCTGACCGCGCATATCTCTCGCCCCTCAACTGCATCTGCAAATCGGGAACTGTTGTCGGGCGGAACCGAGTGTCCGCTCCAGCGGCCCCTAAGGACTTGCCTGGGCCTCCTTACTCCCACGCCGAACACGTCTCCCGGATGCCGTAATGCGGCACCTTTCGGCAGCATCCGCGCACGTTCAGTACAATCCATTTGTGGCGGTTCTGGGGGCTATACCACCATGAATATCGCTGCCACCCGAGCGCGTGTGCGCAACCGTCCGCTGAAGGGCGAGAGCAACACACCCAAGGGCGCGCCGGTTACTGTCGAACCGCCGATTGCGGCTCGATGGTAACCGGCATCAAGTGCAGTGAGAGATGGTCGGCGTTACTGGGTTGCCGCATCCGTGAAGTTGCCCAGCGCGCCGGTGATCCGTGCCAGCACCTCGTCCTGACCTTCGAGGCCGTGCCGCTCGGCGAGATAGGCAGGGTCGTTGTAGGCGAGGAAGACGTCGCCGTTCTCGTCCTCATAGGCCAGCGCCTTCTGCGGCAGATCGATGGCGACCGTCGGCGCGCTGTTCATCAACGGCGTGCCCAGATTGGGATTGCCGAAGATCAGCACCATTGTCGGCCGCAGGCTCAGACCCGCGCTTTCGGCCCCCGCCGCATGGTCGATGCGGGCGAAGATGGTCAGACCGGCTTCCGACAAGGCGCTTTCCAGCCGGTCGATCGTCTCGGTGACGGAATGATTGCTCTCTTTGACGATCATCCCTTCCGCGGCTTGCGCGCCGGCTGGCAGAAGAACCATCGCTGCAGTCAGCAGGATCGCGGCAAGTCTCGACATCGGCAATCTCCCTTGTCGTCCAGTTGGCGGGTCTCGGCCCGCTAGATCTGGCGCAGCAGCCGGGTCGCCGCAAGCCCGAACGGCACAAACACTCGACGGGCGCCCTTGACGGCACCCCGAATGCGACCCGATGTTGTCGGCGGGCCCAAGGTCGCACAATGTCTCGCACCGTTCCCCGGCCGGCCCCGAGACGCGAGAGATGCCGCCGCTTTTCGCTGATCTTCCCGTTGCACAGTTTGCCAATCCCACTGCGGCCGCGGGGAACCCCTATCTCGACCGCCATCGGGAGATCATCGACCGCCGCAAGTTCGAGACTGCGCTCAGTCAGATCGCCGCATGGCCGGGCTATGTTCCAACACCGCTGATCCTGCTTGAAGGGCTGGCAAGCGAGCTCGGCATTCGCGACCTCTGGTACAAGGACGAGAGCCAGCGGTTCGGCCTGGGCAGCTTCAAGGCCCTGGGCGGTGCCTACGCCGTGCTGCGGCAGCTGGTCCGGATCGCGGAGAAGCGCCTCAGCCACCCGGTCGACGCCGCCGGTCTGGTAGCGGGCGGGGACGATTGCGTCGTGCGCGATGTGACGGTCGCCTGCGCGACCGATGGCAACCACGGCCTGTCTGTCGCCTGGGGCGCGCGGACCTTCGGCTGCCGCGCCGTCATTCTGGTGCATGAAAATGTCAGCGATGCCCGAGTTGCCACCATCCAGCGGCACGGGGCCGAGGTTCGGCGTGTCCCGGGCAACTACGACGACAGCGTGCGGATGGTCGACCGAGAGGCCAGCGCCAACGACTGGATCGTCGTGTCAGACACCTCGTATCCCGGCTATGTCGAGATCCCGAAGGACGTCATGCAGGGTTACACCGTCATGGCGGACGAGATCCTGTCGCAGCTTCCCCCTGCCACACTGCCGACGCATGTCTTCGTGCAGGCCGGGGTCGGTGGCTTGGCTGCCGCCGTCTGCGGGCATTTCTGGGAGGAATTGGGGCCGCGCCGCCCGCGCCTGATCGTGGTGGAGCCCGATCGTGCGGCCTGCCTGTTCGCCAGCGCCCGCGCCAGCCGCCCGAAGCGCATAAGGGGCGCGCTCGACACGGTGATGGCGGGGCTCGCCTGCGGCGACCCCTCGCGCCTGGCCTGGGATATCCTGCACGACGGTGCCGACCACTTTCTGACCCTCCCGGATACCGCTGTGGCGCCGGTCATGAGGCTGCTGTTCGACGGTGTCGCCGGGGGCCCGCGCATCGTGGCCGGGGAAAGCGCCGTTGCCGGGCTGGCCGCCCTGATCGCTGCCACCGCGCAGCCGGCCCTATCCGATCAGCTCGGCCTGGCACCCGACAGCCGCGTGCTGGTTCTAGGCACGGAGGGTGCGACCGACCCGGAACAGTTCCATCGACTGACGGGCCGGCAGGCGGACGCTGGATAGATCCGAGCCCCGTCGCAACGGGTGCGGTTCGGCTTGTCGCCCGCGGGGCCACGGTGGTAGGACAGGGCCGGCAAGGTGATTGCGCCGGATTTAGACAGCGCCATCGAACGAAATTGACGCGACCACACATTTCGGTCGCGCTTCGGCAAGGGGTTGGAGAGGGTTTCGTGCTTTCGGAAGCGTTGTCCGCGAAATTTCTGCTGCTCTACACATTCATCCTCTCCGCGGTGTTTGTTCACTTCCGGGGAAAGGAGCGGCACAAGTTCACGCGCCAGTTGACCGACCATTCCACCTTCATGGCGCCAATCAACTGCTTCATGTATCTGTTCTCTGCGGTTCCGAACAAACCGATCCTGGATATGGCCGGGTTTCCGGACGTCAAGCCCCTGCGCGACAACTGGCAGACGATCCGTGATGAGGCTCTTGCCCTATTTGAAGAAGGCGAAATCAAGCGATCGGAAAGCTACGATGATCTTGCATTCAATTCTTTCTTCAAGAAAGGATGGACTCGCTATTATTTGAAGTGGTACGAAGAATTCTACCCATCTGCCGTCGAATCTTGCCCGAAGACCATCGAACTTCTGAAACAGGTTCCGTCGCTGAACGCGGCAATGTTCACGGTTCTGCCGCCGGGCAGCGAGCTGGTGCGCCATCGCGACCCCTATGCCGGCTCGCTGCGGTATCATCTGGGCCTGGTCACGCCGAACGACGACGCCTGCCGCATCTATATCGACGGCACGCCCTACAGCTGGCGCGACGGCGAAGACATCGTATTCGACGAAACCTACATCCACCGGGCGATGAACGACACCGATCAGCATCGGCTGATCCTGTTCTGCGACATCACCCGGCCGATGCGGTACCGCTTCGCCGATGCGGTCAACCGCTTCTTCTGCCGCCGCCTCCTGCGGGCCGCTGCAACGAAGAACCAGAGCGGCGAACGCGTCGGCATGCTGAACCGGTTGTTCGGATACATCTATCCGCTGCGGCTCAAGGCGAAGGCTCTGAAGAAGAGAAATCGCAAGCTTTATTATGCGTTGAAATATCTCCAATTCGGCTCGATCTTCTTTCTCATCTTCTACTTCCTCTGATCCGTTGACCCG
>JANQQD010000099.1 GCA_028285185.1 Anaerolineae bacterium
CCGGGATCTGGCTGACCAGCCCGTCGCCGACGGTCAGCAGGGTATAGGTCTCCGCGGCCTCGACCATCGTCAGGCCCTTCTGGGCCGTACCGATGATGATGCCGCCGACGACATTGATGAAGGTGATCATGAGGCCGGCGATGGCGTCGCCGCGCACGAACTTCGCCGCGCCGTCCATGGCGCCGAAGAAGCTGCTTTCCTCCTCCAGCTCTGTGCGGCGCCGGCGGGCCTCGGACTCGTCGATCAGGCCGGCGGACAGGTCGGCGTCGATCGCCATCTGCTTGCCGGGCATGCTGTCCAGGCTGAACCTGGCGGAAACCTCGGCGATGCGCCCGGAACCCTTGGTGATCACCACGAAGTCCACGATCACCAGGATGCCGAAGACGATGATCCCGATGATGAAGTTTCCGCCCATGACGAAGCTGCCGAACGCCTGGATGACCTGGCCGGCCGCATCGGGCCCTTCATGTCCGTTCGACAGGATCAACCGCGTCGACGCGAGATTGAGCGACAGTCGCAAGAGAGCCGCGATCAAGAGGATCGTCGGGAAGGAATTCAGCTCCAGCGGCTTGCTGATGAACATCACGGTCATCAGGATCAGGACCGAGATCGTGATCGAGAAGGCCAGGCAGATATCCAGCAGCCATTTCGGCATCGGCAGGATCAGCACGACCAGGATCGCCACCACACCCAGCGCCATGGCGATGTCGCCGCGCTTGAGCAGCTTGCCCAGGCCGCGCAGCGCCGAGCCGGCTGATGCCGCGGTCGCGTTCGGCGTCGCGACGGCCGGGGCGTTTGCCTGATCGGTCATGATCTTGGGGCTGCGGCGGGCATGTCGGGATCCGGCCTAGAGATACGCGCGCACGGGTTCGCGCGGCATCGGCACGGATATGCCCTCGTCGCTGTACTGCTTCAGCTTGTTGCGCAGCGTGCGGATCGAGATGCCGAGAATGTTCGCCGCGTGCGTCCGGTTGCCCAGCGTGTGGTCCAGCGTCTCCAGGATCAGGTCCCGTTCCACCTCCGCGACCGTCCGGCCCACCAGGCCCGTGGCCGATTTCGCAGCCTCGGCGTCGGGTTGCTCGTCAGTCTGAGGAACGTCCACAGGTTGCTGCTGCGGTTCCAGCTTGGCGCCGGACAGCATGATGTCGTCCGCCGTGATCACCGTCTCGCCGCTGAACAGCACGGCGCGGTGCATGGTGTTCTCCATCTCGCGGACATTGCCGCGCCAATGGTGGCGAGCCAGGGCCGCCAGCGCGTCCGGGGCCAGCGCCTTCGGCGCCATCCCGTTCTGCTCGCAGAACTTGCGCACGAAATGCTCGGCCAAAAGCGGGATGTCCTGCGGGCGCTGGCGCAGCGACGGCAGGTGGATGTTCACAACGTTCAGCCGGAAATAGAGGTCTTCGCGGAACAGCCCCTTGCGAACCTGCTCTTCCATGTCGCGGTTGGCCGTGGTGATCAGGCGGATGTCGATCTTCACCGGCTTGCGGCCGCCCAGGCGGTCGATCTCGCGTTCCTGGACGGCACGCAGCAGCTTGGCCTGCAGGCGGGGGTCCATCTCACTGATCTCGTCCAGCAACAACGTGCCGCCGTTAGCCTCTTCGAACTTGCCGAGGCGGCGGGCGACAGCGCCGGTGAACGCGCCCTTTTCGTGGCCGAACAGCTCGCTTTCCAAGAGCGTTTCGGGGATGGCGGCGCAGTTCACGGATACGAACGGCTTATCGGACCGCCGGCTCTTGCGATGCAGGTGCCTGGCCATCAGCTCTTTGCCGGTGCCGCTGTCCCCGGTGATCAGCACCGAGGCGTCGGACGCTGCCACCTGGTCCGCCAGCCGCATCACGCGCTGCATGCGTGGGTCTTGCGTCAGGATCGCGTGGCTTTCCTCGGTCACGGCCTCCAGCACGGCGGCAATCAGCTCCGCATCCGGCGGCAGCGGCAGGTATTCCCGGGCGCCGCCGCGGATGGCGCGCACGGCGGCCCGCGCATCGGTGCCGACGCCGCAGGCGACGACGGGAAGGTGGATGCGCTCGGCGGTAAGGCTTTCGCACAGCTGGGCGATATCCAAGGCGACGTCGACCATCAACAGATCGGCGCCCCGCCCGCCGCGCAGCGCCGACAGCGCCATGTCCAGCGTTTCCGCGTGAAACACCATGGCCCCGCGATCCATGGCGATCTTGCCGGCCGCGGTTATGTGTCCCGACAGGGTTCCGACGATCATCAGCCGCATGGCTCTACCCGCCCTTTCGTCAATCCGCCCGGCCGCCCGCCGTCACACGCGCTCGGACTTGATGATCTCGGTCATCGTCACGCCGAGCCGATCCTCGACCACGACGACCTCGCCACGCGCGACCAGTCGGTTGTTGACGTAGATATCGATCGCTTCGCCCACCCGGCGGTCCAGCTCCACCACGGCGCCGCGGCCGAGCTTCAGCAGCTGGTTGACCTGCATGGTGGTCTTGCCCAGAACGGCCGAGATCTGGACGGGGATGTCGTAGATCGCCTCCAGCTCTTTGGTGATCTGCGCGGGCGCCAGCTCGTCCAGCGGGGCAGGGGGCAGTCCGGCATCCAGATTGTCGAGATCGAGCTGATTGTCCTCGGCCATCGATCAGGCTCCTGCTAGGGCGTCGGCCAGCGGCGCCGGCTCGTCGGTTTGTTGCGGTTCGGTGGCCGGTTCCGCGTCCGCCGGATCGCTGAAGAGCCCGGCGACGGCGGTTTCGATACGCTGCCAGAGGTCGTCGCACAGCCTCTCCGCGCCACCTTCGGCCCAGATGATGCGGCAGTCGGTTGCGCCCAACCCGTCCTGCGGCCGGACCACGACATGTCCGTCGAAGCCCAGCTCCTCCGCCATTTCGGCCAGACGGGGGGCAAGCACGGATTCGTTCTCCGGTGCCACGCGGACGGTGATCTTCGGCTCGCTCAGCAGTCCACCGAGGCAGTCGCGCACCACGGCTTCGATCTCCTCCAGGCCGTGGCGCCGGCTGAGCTGCGGAAACAGACGCCTGACCACGGCGATGGACAGATCGGCGGCCTGGGTCTGGACCTCCGCGTCGGACCGGCGTTGCGCATCGATCAAGCTGGCAAGCTGGCCGCTGACATCGCTCAACAGATCGCAGGCCCGGTTCTCGGCACTGGCCATCGCGGCGCTGCGGCCGGCCTCCTCGCCCTCGGCATAGCCGCGGGCGCGGGCCTCCATCAGCTCTTCCTCGCTGAAGGTCGGGGGTGGTGGTTCCGGCGGCTCAACGGGCTCGAACAGGGCATCTTCGTCGCCGCACTCCGCCTCCGGCGGCGGATTCACCGGGTCGAAGCTTCGGTCGAAGGTGTACCGGCGTACGGCTTGCATGGCGTCCTGCGTTTGCATCTGCGATCAGTAGACCAGCTCGTCTTCGCCCTTGCCCTCGGAGATGACGAGCTCGCCCTTTGCGGCGAGATCCTTGGCGACCTGCACCATGTGCATCTGCGCCTCGTCGACCTCTTTCAGGCGCACCGGGCCCATGGCGGCCATCTCTTCCTTCAGGAACTTGCCGGCGCGCTCGGCCATGTTTGAGAAGAAGAGCTGGCGTAGGCTCTCCGACGCACCCTTCAGGGCGATCGACAGCTTGTCCTTCTCCACGGTCCTGAGCAGCGTCTGGATGCCGGACGGGTCCAGCTGGGCTAGATCCTCGAAGGTGAACATCAGCGCCTTGATGCGCTCCGCGCTGTCGCGGTTGCGCTCTTCCAGCGAGGCGAGGAACTTGTTCTCCGTCGCGCGGTCCAGGTTGTTGAAGATTTCCGCCATCATCTCGTGCGCATCGCGGCGGTTGGTGCGCGCCAGGTTGGACATGAATTCGTTCCTCAGCGTCCGTTCGACGTCGTCCAGCACCTCTTTCTGCACGGCTTCCATGCGCAGCATGCGCATCACAACTTCCATGGCGAAGCTTTCGGGCAGAAGGGCGAGCACTCGCGCGGCGTTGTCGGACTTGATCTTGGACAGCACGACGGCAACGGTCTGCGGGTATTCGTTCTTCAGATAGTTGGCCAGGACCTGCTCGTTGACGTTGGCGAGCTTCTCCCACATGGTCCGGCCGGCGGGGCCGCGGATGTCTTCCATGATGGACTCGACCTTGTCGCGGTCCATCACCTTCAACAGCAGCCGCTCGGTGCTCTCGAAGCTGCCGACCAGCGACCCGGTGGACGAGATCTGCTCGGCGAACTCGACGCACAGCCGCTCCACCAGCGTGGCGCTGATGGTGCCCAGATTGGCCATGGTCTGGGACAGCTCTTTGATCTCTTCCTCATCCATGAAGCTGAACAGCCGCGCGGCATGTTCTTCGCCGAGCGACAGCATCAGCACGCCCGCCTTCTCCGGGCCGGTCAGGCTGCGATAGTCTTCGCGGATACGGATCGATGCCATCGGATGCCCCTGCCTGCTCTCGCGCGGTGCCGGTTAGGTTTCCTGGTACATCCAGGCGCGGATGATCGAGACCGCCTCTTCCGGATGCTTGTCGACGATCTCGCCGATCTTGCGCAGCGACGAGGCGCGGACGCGGCCCTCGACCTGGTTGATGTCGATCAGGGCATCGAGTTCTTCGTCTTCGCGGTCGCCGGGGCCGGCTATCTCAGGTGCCGCGAGGTCGCTGGGCGCCGGTGCGGCCAGCGCCCGCTGCAGGGCGCCGGCATCCGACAACAGCCCGCCATATTCCTCCGCCTCCGGTCCGGCACGGCTGCCTTCCAGGACACGGGTCAAGAGCGGACGGATCACCAGCAGGATGACCAGCACGGCGACAACGCCCAGCACCATCATCTCGGCGATCTTGAACAGCTCGTCGCGCGGCATGCCGAGCACGGTCGGCGGCCCCTCGACCTCGAGCTCTTCCTCGTCCACCGTGAAGGGCATGTTGACGACTTCGATGTTGTCGCCGCGGCTGTCGTCGATGCCGACGGCGGAGCGGACCAGCATCTCGATCTGCTGCAGCTCTTCCTCGGTGCGCGGGACATAGGTGCGGGTGCCGTCGTCCGCGACCGTATAGGTGCCGTCGACCAGCACGGCGACCGTCATGCGGCGAACCACGCCGGTCTCCCGCACCATGTTGCGGACGGTGCGGCTGATCTCGTAGTTGATCGTCTCTTCGGTGTGGCTGGTGGCGTCGCGGGAAACGGCCGTCGTGCCTTCGCTCTCCGGCTCCGGCAGGTTGGAGGCTACGGTGACCGGGTCCAGCCCGTCGCCGTCTGTGCTCTCTGTTGAGTCTTCGACGAGCTGCGTGGACCGGGCGACCTGGCCATCGGGGTCGAAGGTCTCATCCGTCGTCGTCACGCGGTCGAAGTCCATTTCGACCGAGGCATGGGCCCGGACATTGCCGAACCCGAGCGATTGCGAGAGCAGAGCCTGGATCGTCTCGGTAAGGCGCCGTTCATAGCTCAGGCGCATCTCTTCGCCCGATTCCATCCGCAGGTCTTCCGGCTCGCCTTCATCACCGCGCGCCAGCAGGTTGCCCCGGTCGTCGACGATGGAGATGTTGCCGGGTTCCAGTCGCGGCACGGCCGCCGCCGTCAGGTAGCGGATGGCGGCGATCTGCTCTCCGGTCAGCCCGCTGCCGGCCAGCCTGAGGAACACCGATGCCGTCGGTTCCTGCGCCTCGCGGCTGAACAGCTCACGCTCGGGCAGAACCAGATGGACGCGGGCCTGGCGGACATTGGCCATGGTGGCGATCGTGCGGGCCAGCTCGCCTTCCAGCGCGCGCAGGCGGTTGATGCTCTGGACGAAGTTGCTGACGCCGAAGCCGTCGGAGCGATCGAAGATCTCATAGCCGAGCGAGCCGCCCGTGGGCAGACCCTCTTGCGCCATCACCAGACGCATGCGGTCGACCTGGTCGGCGGGCACCATGATGGTCGAGCCGCCGTCCCTAATCTGATAGGGGATGTCGGCGGCCTCGAGATTGGCCACGATCTCGCCGCCGTCCGTCACGTCCAGGTCGCTGTAGAGCAGCGCCATCTCGGAGGTCGAGACGCGTGACGTGAGGAAGATGAAGAAGGCGATCAACGCGACGCCGACGCCCCCCATCATGGCGAGGCGAATCGGTCCGAGACCCTTTAACGTCTGTACGAACGTGCCCACTGCCGGTCGTTCCCCAGCTCCGACCTTTGAAATCCAAGGCCGAAGGTGAGACACCGCCATGAAAAACCCCTTAACGGGGCCGGCAACTCTTGCCTAGTGGGTTGGGGAGGGCGTTTTGGAAGCCGTCTCAGCCGTCGAGAGCGGCGACCCAGCTGCCGCCGGAGGCCGCCCTTCCGGCCGGTGCCGGCGGGGGTCCCGATGCGTTCCGGGACTCGATCCAGGACTGGGGATCCGCCGGCTGCTCAGGCTCCCAGTCGTCGATCCCCGCATCCACAGTGTCGTGCCGGACGACTGGGTTGCTGCCCGCCAGCGCCGGCGCGCCGACATCCGGTTCCAGTTCGGGGACCAGCTCGATGTCGAACTCCGGCAGGTCCTTCGGTGCTCTGACCGCAAGGCCCGCCAACTCGTTCGATCGGACGGTCCAACTGCCGTCGTAGTTCAGCCGACCCGCCGTCAACCGGGCCTGCGACGGCAGGCCCAGTACTGTCAGCCTCACGGGGCCGAAACGGTCGATCAGGGCTTCCACATGGGAAACGTCGATGGGGGCCTCAACGAGCCGTCTACGGTCGGGAACCGGCAGTGATGACATTGAGCAAGCCTCAATCCAGCCGAGGGGCATCGCGCCTTATGTGCCGCCCGAGTTGGGG
>JANQQD010000106.1 GCA_028285185.1 Anaerolineae bacterium
CCAGGTGCGGCCACATTCGGCCCACGGCGGCCTGCCCCCTCAGGCCATACGCGAGCGGCCCGCGGGCGACCGGCTGCGCACCCCCGACCAGCTCCGCCCCTCGCCCGCTACCATCGAGATCGCAGAGACGCTATGAAACCCCAGGACTCTCATTATCAACGCGGGACCAACGGGGAGCACGTCACAATTTCTTCGACGTAGGCCGTGATGCGTCGCTGCCTCCACCCGAAGATGACATACTACCGAGATCGCGGACATGCACGACTGGACCGCGCCAATATCGGCGATGTGTCGAGCGTAAGCGCCGGGTCCTCGGCAGCTACGGGGTGCCGGCCGCCTCGGTCCCCGGCGGGATCACTACGCTTGGGCGTAGACGATGTCGTACAGGTGCGCGGAGGTCAGGAATCCGATCACCTTGTGCAGCGACGACAACTGCGTGGACGGCGGAAAGCGGATGTCGCCTTCCGGGTTGTGACCGATCAGATCGCCGCGGTCGGTTCTGGCGACAGCCACGAACAGCGGGGACCACGACCAAGTGTTCACGACGGTGTCGCCGAGCCGAATGGACTTCGTGGGGTCCACGAGAGCCAGCGCCTCCAGACCGAGGGGTTGGGGCGCTGCCGTGGAACTGAGGAGCACGCCATAGCCCATGGCGCTCAGTTCGAACTGGGACGACAAGACCACTGTCGCAGTGTCATCGGCAGACAGTCCCACGCCTTCGAATGAGCTGGAAAAGTAGCAGCGGTATCCACGGGTTCCGTCATGCGCCCTTTCGACCGCGGCGCTGGCTCCCGGGACCATCATCGCCACATCCGCCGGATCGAAATCCAAGATCTTCTGCAAGGTGACCAGATCGACGTCGTAGCAGCGCACCAGGCACTTGATGTGCCTGTAGGTGAGCTTGCGGGAGCCGTTCTCCAAGCGGCTCAGCTCCGACTTGGAGATACCCGACATTTCGGCCAACCGGTCCAGCGTCAGACCAACGCGTTGGCGCAGCCACGCCAGACGTTCGCCTTGTGACCGTGTGCAGGCTTCGATGCAGTCCACGTCGGGCTCGTGCGCCAAACCTTGCGATTGATACCAAACGACAGCAGGCCTTCGACCCGAGGAGGCCGTCGCCGGGGCGACTCTACTCTGGGAAAGATCGGCTCGCGACATAAACCAATCGGAGCCCTGGCGTGTGCTCACGTGCTTCGTCTCCGTCATTTGGGTTGGTGCCTGTGGCAGACTGCCACATCGCATCCAGCGTCTGCTCCCGCAGCAGGCCGGCTTCCACCAAGGCGGCCGAGCCCCGTAGCGCGGGCATCACAATCGAACTGAGATCACCGACGCTGATCGCCGTTCTCTCGTCGATTTCCTCCAGCAAACGCACGAATGCAGTGGCGAGATCATCAAGATGATCGGCAATATGTTCCGGTTCCGTCATCTCCCACGCCGTCCCCCAAGTTTCGTTGAGGCGATGATATGACGGATCTGTTGCGCCGGCGGTATCACCAGCCCTTGGTATGGGAGGGAAACTTTTCCCGCTTTCGGGTTTGTTTCAGGGGCACTCGATCAGGCCTAAGACGACGGCTTTGACAGCCGCGTGCGCCCTTGTCTGGGCGTTCAGCTTGTACATGCCCGATCGGATGTGGACGTTGACCGTATCTTCCGCGATTCCAAGGATCGTCGCAATGTCGCAGCTGACCTTGCCGGCGGCGACCCACTGCAGGCATTCCCTCTCTCGCGCCGTCAGCCGGGGGGAAGTGTCGCTCAAGGTCTGAACCTGCGTTTCCATCAGCATGCGCGCCCGCTCGTGCAGGTGGAGGGCGAGGGTGGTCAATGCCTCTCTGCCCAGGCGCAACGATGCAGCTCTCTCTTGTGTCGTGCCGTCGGGGACGACGGAGAAGACCGCGAAGTAGCCGAGCGCATGGATGGGTACGGAGAAGCCGTCGATGATCCCGAACTCGGATGCTTCGTTGAAGACCGTCGCGCTGCCCCTCGTAATCGCCTCCGACTCAAACAGCCGCCAGGCGAACGGGAGGACGGAGCTGCGTGATCTGACATGCACCAGGTCCTGTTCCAGGTATCCGCGCTCGACGTAGCGTTCCAACCATTCCTTCGGGTAGTCTGAAATAAACGCGAGCAATGGATCTCGATATCCGTCGACCCTCACAAGATGATAGGTGAGTTTCTTGAATCCGATTTCGCTGATGTACTGGGAAGCTGTCTGCTCAAGCTCCTCCATATTTTGGCAACTTGCTATGCGGTTGATGATATTTTCAGGTACTGTATAGCACCAAGAAGGTTGCAATATTCCAGGCATTTCGCACTCTGTCCATTAACTCAACGCCTGATCCCGTCGGCATCAGCTAGCCGAAGCGGCGGGCGGCATGGTCCCAGATCCTCTGCGTCCAACCCCGTCACCGTCCATCCTACGACTTTCGCGACGAGTAAATTCCCCATCATACCCGATATCCCTAGATTTGCGAAATCAGTGTCTGCAACGGCGTTGAGGTTCTTTCGGCAGTCAACACCAGAAAATAAAAGGGATTTTTCCCAAATACGAAATTTATTGCGTTATCTCACAAATAGGCGAGATTCATCCCGCTAAGCGTATACGAAAGTATCGGCGTGGCCATCCTTACCAATTGGAGCTTCGCCATGTCGACGATCGCGCTGGGGTCACAAAACGTCGAAGGGTGTTTCGCAGACAGTGGGCCGCGGGAGATCCGCGGATTGCCGTTCCTGGGAGTGCTGCTGAACCTGCGCAAGGATCCGCCAGCCTTCTTGATGAATTGCGCCCGCGAACACGGGCCCATCGTGCCGATGCGCCTGGGCGCACATCGGGCCTGGCTTGTGGCCCATCCCGATGGCCTGCAGCACATCCTCCGCGACAACGCCACCAACTATGTCAAGACGCGGTTCGCTGAGAAACTGAAACCGCTGCTGGGCAACGGTGTCGCCACATCGAACGGTGAGACCTGGGCCGCAAGCCGGCGTGTCATCCACCCAATGCTGAAGCCGACGGAAGTCGAGGCGTTGCTGTCGCAGATCGACAGCGAGGCGACAAAGGTCGCGGACGAATGGGCGGCCGGACCAACCCTGCAGGATCTCAGCCGAAAGTCGTGCGAAATGACCCTTCGGGTGATCGCCCGCACCATGCTTGGGGCGGAGACTTCTGACACGGCCGAGCGCGTTGTCCGTGCCATGGACGAAGTGCAGGAGGGGATCTCGCAGCGGATCTGGTCGCTGTTCTCTTTCACCGAGAAGCTGCCCACCGCGCGCAATCGCGCTTTCGATGCCGCCTGCGCGGATGTGCTGGAACTGGTTCTGGAGACGATCCGCCACCGCCGTGCCAATCCGGGGCCGCGCGACATGCTGGCCGCGCTGTTGGAGGCGAAGGACGCCGAGGGGCGCCACTTCTCCGACGAGCAGGTGCGCGACGAGATCATGACGATCTTCGTCGCCGGGCACGAAACGACGGGCAACACGCTCGCCTGGACCTGGGAGGTCATTGCCCGCAACCCCGAGATCCAGCGCCGGCTGCGCGAGGAGTTGCTGGCGAATGTTCCGACGGACTGCACGCCGAGCCTCCAGACCCTGCGCGGGCTTCAGTATACCCAAGCGGTCCTGCAGGAAGTCATGCGCCTGCGGTCGAGTGCCTGGTGGTTCGCGCGCACGGCCGTGGCCGACGACGAGGTCATGGGCCACCACATCAAGGCTGGCGACAGCATCATCGTCTCTCAATATGTGACGCATCGCCTGGAGGAGTTCTGGCCGGATGCGGAAACCTTCGATCCGGAGCGCTTTCTCGGCAACAAGCCGGCGCACAAATTCTCGTACATTCCGTTCGGTGCCGGGCAGCGCACCTGCCCCGGCGGCCATTTCGCAATGGCCGAGATGTCGCTGGCTCTGGCGCGCGTCCTGATGCGGCTTGACCTCGCTCCGGCGACGTCAAAGCCCAGGGATTACCAGGCGCTCGTGACCCTTCGGCCGAAGGGCGGCATGCCGATCCGCACGCGGCCCTACCGCTCTGCGATTTGGGTCAAGCAGAGCGATGTGGGCGGCCACGCGCTGCTCGATGCGGCCTTGCGGCTTCGGCGCGAGGTGTTCGCGGAGAAGCTTGGATGGCCCCTGCTGGTGGACGCTGAAGGGCGCGAGCGGGACCAGTTCGACACCGACGATGCGAGCTATCCGATCATCCTGGCCGGTGGGCGGATCAAGGCTTGCGCGCGCACCTTGCCGGCGGGAAAGCCCACTCTGCTCTATGAGGTGTTTCCGCATCTTGTGGAGGATCCCGGCGCCAAGCGCCCGCTGCGCAACATCTGGGAGGGGGCGCGGCTCGCCACTTGCCCGCGGGTCACGGCACGCGAGAGCATGGAATGGTGTCGTGAACTGCTCTATCAATCAGTGCTGCAGGCGATGCGGGAAGGCGTCACCCATATCCTGACGGTGTCCGATCCGGTGCTGGAGCGGGTATTGATCCGTGCCGGGGCAAGGCCCAAGCGGTTGGGGCCTGTCATGCGCGACGCCAACGGCTTCGAGACGCTGGGATTGCGAATCGCGTGCGACTTTGAGACCGCGCATTCCCTTTGCGGCACTGATCCGGCCTTCAGCCGGCTGGACAGCATGGTCGTTTTTGGGCGCCGTGCGGCAGAGGCTGTGCCACCATTGGAGACAAGGGTTGCATAGAGGCAACTGTCGATCGCGCTCAGCATGAAAACGGGGCCCCGGCACACCGAGGGGCCCCGTTAGGCTTCTGGGTATATTGCAAGGCGCTTGCGATTTCTGCCATTCCTGGTAATGAGATGATGTTCTGGTATACAAAGCGAGGATGGACGCACGCTGCAATGAGTACTGTCAAAGTCAAACGTCCCGTGGGAAGACCGAGGATCGACACGCCACATCCCATCGATGTGCATGTCGGCAGCCGCGTTCGTCTAAGACGTATCATGCTCGGATTGAGTCAGGAGCGGCTTGGTGACGCGGTCGGACTCACCTTTCAGCAGATACAGAAGTACGAACGAGGCGCCAACCGCATCGGAGCAAGCCGGCTCTTTCAATTGAGCCGTGTCCTCGATGTTCCGGTGTCGTTCTTCTTCGACGATGCGCCGATTGCAACCGACTCCGCAGGTGGCGGCGGTGCTGCAATGGGCCAGGCCAACGGCGATTCGGGCTCCGGCCTGCAGTCGAACGATCCGTTGGTGGCGCAGGAAACTGCCGATCTGGTCGATGCCTATTACAACATCACCGATCTCAATCTGCGCAAAAGGGTCTATGACCTGACGAAGGCGGCAGGTGTCGTCGGACAGCAGGCCGGCGGTACGGACCAGAAGGCCCGGAAGGACTAGCACCTTCGCGTTACACGGTGGCGCTGCGGGCCGGGCGATGGCGATCGGCTGTCGCCCGGCCGCCGCCGGACCGGTTCACGGCTTCCTTCCTTGTGTCGCCAGCACCACTCCGATGATCGCAGCGGCTTATGCCGTTTGCGTCGTACAGTCTGCAAAGCGCCTGATGTCGAAGGCGTCAAGCGGCAGATTTCCGCGCTCGCCCGAGATCCGCTCAGCCAGGATGGCACCGACAATGGGGCCGAGCTGGAAGCCGTGGGCTGAGAAGCCGAACGCGTGGACTGCGTCCGGCGTCGTACGCGACGGGCCTATGACCGGCAGATCGTCCGGCATGCGGCCTTCGATTCCGGCCCAACAGCGCACAATTGTCGCACCGGCCATGATGGGGAAGATGTCGGCAGCCGTGGCGGCCGTCTTGGCCAGTTCCGGCAGCCTGAGCCTGGTGCCGGTGCCTCGATCGTCGACGCCGCCGCGCCGCCCCCCGCCGACAACCACCGTTCCGTTCTCCATCTGCTTGAACGACAGGGGCCGGCCGGCCGCACCGACAACGGCGCCGCAGAACTGAGGCAACCGGCCGGTGACCAGCATCATCGGGGCTATGGGCTCTATCGGGACCGGCTCATCGAGCCACGCCGCGACCTCTCCGCCCCAGGCGCCGGCGCAGTTAACCAGGACGCCGCCGTCAAACGCCCCATGATCCGTATGCAGCCGGAAGCGACCGGTGGACCGGTCGATACCAAGTGCCCTGCAGCTTTCCACAATCCGTGCGCCGTGCCGTTCCGCCGCACGGCGGAACGCGGCCGTGGTCCGATAGGGGTCGGCAAAGCCGTCGCCCAGGGATGCCAGTCCGCCGACGCAGTGGGATGCGACGGCCGGCAACAGCGATCGCAGCTGCTGGCGGTCCAGCAGCACCTCGTGGTCATAGCCATGGGCCCGAACGGAGTCGGCGCGGGCGGCAAGGGTGTGCAGGTCTGCCTCGGCCTCGGCCACCTTGACCTGGGGCGCGGCGCGGAAACCGCAATCGTCGCCCACCAGATCGGCGATGCGATGCCACATCTCCATGGCGGCCATAGATAAGGGGATTTCCGCAATCGCGCGGCCGAGCCGCCGGACCCCGCCGGCATTGACGCCGGAGGCGTGGCGCCCGACCGTGTGCCTCTCCACGACGATCACCGAGAGACCCTTTAGGGCGCAGTGGAGCGCCGTGGAGCAGCCGTGAATGCCGCCGCCGATCACGAGCACGTCGGCCGTGGCCAGGCTCGAACGCGCGCTCCGGGTCGTCGCAGTCACTGCACGGGGTCTTCCTCCGCTGCGAGCCCTGCCAACTCCATGAGCGGCAACGGTTTCAACGGCGGACGGATGCGATAGTACCCGACATCGTCAAGGCCCACACCGCGGGTCTCGGCGATGATCTCGGCAACGGGAAGGCCACAGATGCGACCCTGGCAGGGACCCATGCCGCAGCGCAGGAAGGACTTGGCCTGGTTGGGGCCGGAACAGCCAAGCCGGACCGCCTCTCGGATGCGGCCGGCGCTGACCTCTTCACAGCGGCATACGACGACCTCATCGGCCGGGCGCAAGACATCCGGCGGCGGTTGGTAGAGCGCCTCCAACAACGGGCGAACGGCCCCCTCGCGCGCCAATGCCGCACGCATGGGTGCCGCTTGCCGGTCGCGCTCAGCAGACGACAGGCGATCCAACCTGTGCGCGATGTTCAGGCCCGCCAACCGGCCCTGCCATTCAGCCGCTACGGCACCGAAGATGCCACCGCCGTCGCCAGCGACCGAGACGCCGTCGACCGTTGTTGCCAACCAGTCGTCCAGCCTTGGCCGGAAACAGCGCTGGGACGCTTCCCAGACGTGCTCGCAGCCAAGCAGTCGCGTGAGCTGGACATTGGGCACGACACCCTGATGCAGCCCGATCACATCCGCTGCGACTCTTTCTGTCCGCCCTGCTTGGTCAAAGGTCAGGCCTGTTGCCCCGTCGCTACCATCGACCCTCAGGTTCGTGCAGCCGCGGTACCAGGGCACTCCGGAGTGTGCCAGGGTCCTCATCCAGCGGCGGCCTTTCAAGAGCGACCGCCAGCCTAAGAGAGCCCGCGGCAGGTGCCGGGCCGCCGATCGATAGGCCCGTCGCGACACCGTCTCGACGATGGCCGCTGGTGGCGCGCCCGCTTTCACAAGCTGGAGCGCCAGCAGCAGAAGAAGGGGACCGGAACCCGCCAGAACCGTAGGCACGCGAGGGACCAGGCCATCGGATTTCAGCAGGATCTGCAGGGCGCCTACGGTCATCACGCCCGGCAAGGTCCAGCCCGGGATTGGCACTGGCCGTTCCAGCGCACCGCTGGCTATCAGCAGATGGCGGGCATGCAGGCCCTGCGAGCGGCCCTCGCGGCTGTAGTGGATCGTCAGATCCCGCGAGACGTCCCAGACCGTGGATCCCGGACGGTAGTCGAGCGGTGCATCGCGCAGGGCCTTGGCCAACCTGCCGCCAGCCGCATAGTCGGGGCCGAGAAGGGACAGGGTCTGCCGCCGCAGCGCCTGCATGGTCTCGATGCCGCGATAGATCTGGCCGCCCGGCATCTGCTGTTCGTCCAGCAGCACCACTGATGCGCCCGTGGCCGCAACCGTCTCGGCAGCGGCAAGGCCGGCCGGACCGGCGCCAACGATGGCGACGTCGGCGCTATCCATCCGCCGCCACCTCCGCCGGGCCGTGCTGGCGACGCACCTGCATGCCGTCCCGAACCTCGATCATGCAGGCCTGGCGATTGGGCACGCCATCGACTTCCACCAGGCAATCGAAGCACACGCCCATCAGGCAATAGGGCGCACGCGGCGCGCCGCTGACGGGCGTGGTGCGGAAGGCGCCGGCATCGTGGACCAGCAGAGCAGCGGCCAGGCTGTCGCCGGCCTGCGCGTGTATGCTCTGGCCTTCGAACCATATGGTGATACCGGCGGGCCGCACCGCGTCGTCAATGCGCCGAAACATCGAACCGTTGTCCAGTGAAGGCGGCAAAGGCGTTGCGGAAACTGCCGTCGGCGATCGCCGGCGCCAGGACACTGGCGTGGGCGGCCGCGAGCGTGACGCCGCTGTGGCAGGAGATGGCAAATGCGCCGGGATGCCGCTCCGACGCGTCGTAGACCGGGCAGCCGTCCGGCGTCATGACCCTGAGTGCACCCCAGGTGCGAACAACGCGCAGATGCGCCAGGGCGGGAAAGGTGCGCAGGGCGCGGGCGGCAATGTCCTCGGTTACGGCCACAGTCGTGCCCGTGTCGAAGCCCACATCCTCATGACTGTCGCCCAGCAGCACCGTACCTTCCGCCATCTGGCGAACATAAGTGGTCGGGACGTCCAGCCACGGTTGCGCCCGCTCAGTTACCAGGACCTGCCCCCGCTCCGGAGTGACCGGCACATCCAGACCGACCCAGGCGCCCAAAGGGCGGTTGGCCAGTCCCGCGGCCAGCACCAGAGTGCTTGCGCTGTAGACCTCCGCGCCGGAGCGGACCGAGAAGCTGGCGCCAGCGCAGTCGATCCTGTCGACGCGGCGGCCCGGAAGATAGGCTATGCCTTGCTCTTGGCCGGCCGAGTGCAGCGCCTGCAAGAGGGCCAGCGGATTGACGCAGCCGTCATGCGGACAAAACGTCCCGCCCACGACGGCGTCGCCGATACCGGGCAGGGATTGGCGCACCTCGTCGCGGTCCAGCACGCGGCAATCATAACCGTCCGGCCCGGCCTGGTTGTGCAGGCGCTTGATCAGGAGTGCGCGTGCTTCCAGCTCCGCCTCGCTCAGGCACAGATGGAACCCGCCTTGCCGCTGATAGGCGATGTCGCGGCCGGTCTCGCCAGCCAGCCGCTCCGCGAAGGCCGGCCACAGATCCGACGAGCGCCGCGTCCAGGCGGCGTAGCCGTCGAGCGGCAGGCCCTTGCCCTGGACCCAGACCAGGCCGAAATTGCCGCGCGAGGCGCGCAGCGCCACGTCGCCTTCGTCCAGCAGGGCGACCGAGCGGCCGGCATCGGCAAGGCCCAGCGCGACGGCGGAGCCGACAAGGCCGCCGCCGACCACGATGGCGTCGTGTACCGTGCTGCCCATGGTTACGCCTGTGGGGCGGCTGCCGCAGCCTCACCGCCATGTTCCGGATCATAGAGGTGGCAGGCCACGCCGCGATCGCCGTCGATCGGCGTCCAGCGGGGGTACACGGTGCGGCACACCGCCATGGCATGCGGGCAGCGCGGGTGGAAGTGGCAGCCGCTGGGCGGTTTGACTGCCGAGGGCACCTCGCCTTCGATCCTGGTGAAGACGCTTTTGGTCGTCGGGTCCGGCACCGGCGACGCGTCGCGGAGCGTGCGGGTATAGGGGTGCAGCGGTTCGTTGAACACGTCCGGGATCGGGCCGATCTCCACGATCCGGCCGAGATACATCACCGCCATTTCCTGGCAGAAATAGCGAATGACGCCCAGATCGTGGGAGATGAAGACGAAACTGAGGTCGTGGCTTTCCTTCAGCCGCTTCAACAGCAGCAGGATCTGCGACTGGATGGAGACGTCCAGACCCGACACAGGCTCGTCCGCTACGACCAAGTCCGGCCCCAGGGCCAGGGCGCGGGCGATGCCGATGCGCTGGCGCTGGCCGCCACTGAATTCGTGCGGGAAGCGGTCTGCCGCTTCCGCCGGCATACCCACTTCGTCCAGCAGCACGCGCACGCGTTCGCGCGCCTCTGCACGGTCGGCGACACCGTGCACCAGCAGTGGTTCCGCCAGGGCGGCGCCGATGCGCTTGCGCGGGTTCAACGACGAATAGGGGTCCTGAAAGACGATCTGCATACGCCGACGGAGGGATCGCATTGTAGCGGTGCCGGCATTCAGAACCGGGACGCCGTCGAATTCCACGGATCCGCCATCCGGTTCGACCAGCCGCAAGAGGCAGCGGCCGGCGGTGGACTTCCCGCAGCCACTCTCGCCCACGAGTCCGAAAGCCGTGCCCTTGCGCACGGTGAACGAGATTTCGTCCAGTGCCCGCACGGTCACCGTCTTGGGGTTGGGAAACCCGCGCCGCACATGGAAGTGCTTCTTCAGGTCCGTGACCTGCAGGATGGGCTCAGTCATCAGCGGCCCCGACCGTCGGAAGGTCGCCCCCGGTGCGTCGCCAACATCGCACGGCATGGGTCGACGCATCCCTGAGGGGCGTCAGCCGCTGGTCCGCGGCGCACCGGTCCTGACGGTAGGCGCACCGCGCGGCGAAGCGGCAGCCGGACGGCATGCGCGTGATCGGCGGCACCTGGCCGGGGATCGTATAGAGCTCGGCCGTGTCGCGGTCGCTGCGCGGGATCGAGCGCAGCAGCGCCTCGGTATAGGGGTGGCTGGGTCGGGCGAACAGGTGCTCGACTTCGGCGATCTCGACAATCTGCCCGGCATACATGACCGCGACGCGGTCTGCGAGCTCGGCGACGACGCCGAGATTGTGGGTGATGAAGATCATCGCCATGCCGGTGTCGCGCCGGAGGTCGCGCAGCAGTTCCAGGATCTGGGCCTGGATGGTCACGTCGAGCGCCGTGGTCGGCTCATCCGCCAGCAGGATCTTGGGCTGGCAGGCAAGCGCCATGGCGATCATCACGCGCTGGCGCATGCCGCCGGAGAACTGGTGCGGGTAGTCGTTGAAACGGCTGGCAGCGGACGGGATCTTCACCTGGTCCAGGATGTCGAGGGCGCGGGCCGAGGCCTCTTTGCGCGACAGGCCGCGATGGTGGCGCAGTGCCTCCGACACCTGGAAGCCGATGGTCAGTACAGGGTTGAGCGACGTCATCGGTTCCTGGAACACCATGGAGATGCCGTCACCGCGGACCTCGCGCATCTCGCAGTCGCTGGCGCGCGTCAGGTCGCGCCCTTCGAACAGGATAGCGTCGGCCTCCACACGGCCGGTGTCCGGCGGGACCAGGCCGAGGATGGAAAGCGCCGTCATGGACTTGCCGCAGCCGGACTCGCCAACCAGCGCCAGGGTTTCGTGCTTCTGCAAGGTGAAGCTGACGTCGCGCACGGCGGGGTACCAGTGGCCACCGACATAGAACGAGGTTGTCAGGCCGCGCACATCGAGCGCGACATCGGGTTGCGAAGGGGCAGCAGCTATCGACGCCATCAGTCGGTGCGAGTCTTTGGATCGATCACGTCGCGCAACCCGTCACCGATCAGGTTGAGCGAGAAGACGACCAGCAGGATGGCAAGGCCAGGGAAGACGGAGAGCCACGGCGTGTCCAGGATGTTTTCGAACCCTTCCCGGATCATGCCACCCCAGGTCGGCGTCGGCGGCTTGACACCAAGCCCGATGAAGCTGAGCGAGGCTTCCACGCGGATCGCAGTGGCCAGCCAGAGCGAGCCCATGACCAGGATTTCCGACAGGATGTTGGGCAACACATGCAGCACCATGATGCGCAGGTCGCCGAAGCCGAGCGCCCGGCACGCTTCGACGAAGTCCCGCTCTTTCACCACGATGGTCGGTGCGCGCGCGATGCGGGCGAAGGGGGGGATCGCGGTCAGCGAGATGGCGATGATCAGGTTCTGGATGCTGGGGCCCAGCATGGCCACGATCACCAGGCCCAGGATTAGAGCAGGGAAAGCCAGCAGCACGTCCATCGCCTGCATGATCACGGCGTCGACGCGTCCACCGCGATAGCCGGCGTAGAGCCCGATGGCCGAACCGATGATCATCGCGGAGCCGATGGCGGCAACGCCTATGAACAGAGAGATGCGAGCGCCGTAGAGCAGGCGTGAGAAGATGTCCCGCCCGTAGCTGTCGTTGCCCATCCAGAATTCCGCACTCGGCCCGTCGAGGCGAGACAGGATGTTCTGTTCCAGCGGGTCATGCGGCGCGATGATGGGTGCCAGGAGCGCCAGCACCACCACGATCAGGAAGATGACCACGCCAACGGAGCTGAGACGGTTGGCGCGAAACGCCTTCAGCGCCTGGGCGATCAGCAGCGCACGTCCGGTCTTCGCCGGAAGAGGAGGAGGGGACCCGGCTTCGGCGGCGACGGTCATGAGTACTTCACCCGCGGGTCGATCATGCCATAGGTCAGGTCCGTCAGCAGGTTCACGATGATGATGATGAAGGTGTAGATCACCATCAGCCCCTGCAGCATGGTGTAGTCGCGCTGGCCCAGTGCGCCGACGATCAGCTTGCCCAGGCCGGGCCGGTTGAACACGATTTCCGTCAGCACTGAATTGCCGATCAGGATGCCGAGATAGAGCCCGACGACCGTGACAACCGGGATTAGCGCGTTGCGCAGAGCATGGATCCAGATGATGGACCGGTGCGGCAGGCCCTTGGCCTGTGCTGTGCGGATATAGTCTTCCCCCAACACGTTGAGCATGGAAGAACGCGTCACGCGCGTAATGTAGGCGGCCATGATCAAGCCGAGATTGATCGCCGGCAGCGCCAGGTTTTCCAGGCGTTCCAGCGGGTCGCTGCGGTCGCCCGCACTGATCACCGGAAACCAGTTGAGATAGATGGAGAAGACCAGCAGCAGCAGGATCGCGGAGACGAAAGCGGGGAACGACAGCCCCAACAGCGAGCCGATACGCGTCACATAGTCGATCAGGCGGTTGCGATGCAGTGCCGACCAGACGCCGAGCGGGATCCCGACGATGGCGCCCAGGATCAGCGAGGCGACCGTGAGATCGATGGTGTAGGGCAGAACGTTCGCGATCTCGCCCAGCACCGGCTGGCCGGTGACCATGGACGCGCCCCAGTCGCCGGTCACCGCGTTCCGCAGGAACTCCACATACTGTTCCCACAGCGGCCGATTGAGGCCGAGGCGCTCGCGCAACGCAGTGATGGCTTCCTGGCTCGCCTGGTCGCCGAGGATCGTCTGCGCCGGGTCGCCGGGCACGATCCGTACCAGGACGAACACCAGCGTCATCACCGCCAGCAGTGTCGGCAGGGCATAGAACAGTCGACGCGCCACGTACGCCAGCATGGGCCGCGGCTACTCCTTGTTCAGGGAAGCACGGATGGCCCGTCCGGTGGCGGGCGGGCCATCCCGATTGTAGCCCGAAGGCTCAGTTGGTCACGAACTGTGTCTGCTCGGTGATCGCGGGTCCGAGCGTCAGCGATCCGGTCAGCTCGTAGCCCAGATCGAGGTAGTTGTGCCGCGCCCAGATCTGCAGATTCTCGTAGATCGGAATCGAGCAGAAATTTTCCATCAGCAGGCGCTGCGCGGTCTCCCACTGTTCGCGCTGCATGTCGGGATCGGTCTCGACACGGGCCGCGTCGATCTCGGCATCGGCGTCGCCACAGTGGGAGAAGTTGGTCACGCCGGACGGCGTGTTGACGATGCTGCGGGAGTGGTAGAACTGGGTCAGGTAGATGTCGGCGACGGGGAACCGCGCGGCCGAATAGTGCACGACCTGGCTCAGGTCTTCACGGATCTGGGCGTGGAAGGTGGCGTGCTCGACAACCTCAAGATCGATGTTGATGCCGGCGCGCGCCATCTGGGCCTGGAACACCTCCATGGTGCTCAGCATGCCCGGCAGGGCCGTGTGGATGACGGATACGGTGATGCCGTCCGGATGGCCGGCTTCCGTCAGCAGCTCGCGCGAACGGTCCAGGTCGAAGGCCGGCATCAGCTCGCTCATGTCGGCGAAGCCGAGATAGCCCTGCGGCACGATCGACTGAGAGACGCGGGCGGTATCGCGACCCTTGAAGTCCATGAACTCTTCCCGGTCGACCGCATGGGCCATGGCCTGGCGCACGCGGATGTCGTCCAGGGGCGGCGTGCTGGTGTTGAGGTGCATCACCGACATTTCCGCCGGCTCCATCACATGGACGGTGACGTCGGGAAGCTCGCGGATGCGCTCGACCCAGGTCTGATCCTGGCGGCCATAGATCAGGTCGATCTCGCCCGACTGGAAGGCCAGGTCGCGGGCGCTGTCGGACGGGATGTAGCGGTAGAGGATGCCGTCAAGCACCGGGGCGCCGCGGAAGTAATCCGGATTGGCGACCAGGCTCAGCGACTGCTGCGGGCGGTATTCATCGAACATGAACGGGCCGGTACCGATGGGCTGGTTCTGGAAGTCCTCCCCCATCTCTTCCGCAGCAGCGGCACACACGATGTTGCCACCCTGATAGTTGGTGACCAGGCCCAACAGGCTGGGCACGGGATGCGAGAGAACGATGCGCACCGTGTAGTCGTCGACCGCTTCGATCGTCTCGAAGGCCTCGAAATCGCTGGAGAAGCTGGACCGGTCCGGGTCGGCGGCACGCTTGAGCGAGTAGACGATGTCGGCAGAGGTCAGCTCGCCATAGCCGTGATGGCACTGGACGCCCTGGCGCAGATTGAAGGTCCATTCCAGGCCGTCGTCGCTGGCCGACCAGCTCTCCGCCAGGTCCGGCTCGATCGATTCCGGCGACGACGATCCCGGCGCGAACCGCACCAGGCCGCTGAACATCCAGCCGAACACGGCCTTGTCGACTGTGGTGGCCGACAGATGCGGGTCCAGCCGTCCGGCATCGGACGACGCCATGCCGATGTTGAGGATGTTGGTGTCCGGCCCCGCCAGGGCTGTGCCATCGCCAAGACTCAGGGTCAGGGCACCGGCGGCAAGCGTTGCCGCCGTTATCAGGCCTGTTCGTTTCATTTTTGCATCTCCCTGTTGCTGGTTACCCCGCCGCTGCATTGTCTCACGCCGCCCGATGGCCGGCGCGCTGGAAGCGGCTGATCGAGAAGGCATCGATCGGCGTCGACGTCCTTCCGTCCACCACCAGCTCGGTCACGATCTCCCCGATTGCGGGGCCGAGCTGGAACCCATGTCCGCTGAAGCCGAAGGCATGTACCAGCCCCGGCGTGGTTGTGCTGGGGCCGATCACTGGGATTTCGTCTTCGAAGTATCCCTCGATCCCGGACCAGCTTCGGATGACCGTGGCGTCGGCAGCCCAGGGCAGCGTCTCCGCCAGCCGCGCTGAGGCGGAGCAGGAGACGTCGGCCATCGGGCGTGCGACGATCCGTTCGCGGTCGGCCCATCCCTTACCGCCGCCGAAGATCAGATTGCCGCGCGGGATCTGACGGACATAAAGCCCGGCGCCGCACACGCCGATGTTGACCGGAAGCCGGTACGGCACCGGCTCGCTGACCAGCATGTTGGGCGCCATGACCTGGATCGGCGCACGCTCGCCGAACCACTTGGCCACGCGATCGGACCAGGCGCCGGCGACGTTGATGAGGCTGCCGGCGGTGAATCGGCCGCCGCGATCGGTTTCCAGCCGGAAGCCGGCCGCGTCCCTCGCGACACCGGTGACTGCCTCATGCTCGTGGATCTCCGCGCCGGCGCGGGCGGCGGCGCGGGCGAAGGCCGGGGCCACAAGGCGCGGATTGGCTTGTCCGTCGCTGGGGCAGAGGGAGCCGCCGACGACGCCCGAGACCATGCCTGGATACGCGTCGGCCAGGGCATTTGCCCCCATCATCCGGATTTCGAGACCGTGTTCAGCGGCCACGGCCGCAAAGGCCTCGAGGTCGGCCATCTGCGCGTCGTTGCGGGCCAGTTTCAGATGACCGGTGGCGGCGAATTCGCAGTCGTCCCCGACGATGTCCGGCAGACGGGGCCAGATTTCTCGGGACCGGCGGCTGAGCGGCAGTTCAGCCGGATGGCGCCCCTGCTGGCGCACGCCGCCGTAGTTGACGCCGCTCGCCTGGCTGCCGACGGTGCGGCGCTCGAACAAGGCGACGGTGAGGCCGCGCTTGCGCAGGGCAAGTGCTGCGGAACAGCCGGCAGTCCCGCCGCCGATGATCGCCACATCCACATGCCAGGCGGCGATCATGCGGCGACCGTCATATCGGCGGCCGCGTCGGCCAGGGCTGAGATGGGAACCGGCTTGATCGGTGCCTGCCCGCGCAGGCGACCGGCTGCCTCGATCGGGCGCTGCAGCGCACCGGCGATCACTTCGGCCGCCGCCGGCCCGCAGACGCGGCCCTGACACCGGCCCATGCCGATGCGGCAGAAGGCTTTTGCGCGATTGATGTCATGCGCCCCCAACTCTGTCACAGCGTCCCGGACCTCGCCCGCCGTGACGGCCTCGCATCTGCAGAGAATAGCATGATCCGCCATGTCGCGCGCGAGATGGTGCGGAAAGGAGAAGGCCCTCTCTAGACCGCGGCGGAAGCGGTCGATGCCCGCGATGCGCTGATCGATTTTCTGCACGCGGGCCCGGTCGACCGGGCGGCCGAGATCCTCCAGCACGGTCAGCGCCGCGCGCTCGCCCGCAAGTTCAGCGGCATCGGCCCCGCGGATCACCGCGCCGTCTCCGGCGACATAAATGCCAGGCACCGAGGTACGGCCCGCGCCGTTCTGGGCCACCACCCATTGCCGGGTCAACGGGTCGAAGCGGAAGTCGCAGCCGGCCAGATCGGCCAGCTGATGCTCGCATTTCAAGCCATAACCGATCGCCACGGCATCGCAGGCGATATGCCTCTCCCGGCCGCCGGCCGTGCGGACCACGACGCCTGTGACATGGCTCTCACCTTCGATCCGGACAGGTGTGCCGGCGTGCTGGTAGCGAAGTCCACGGCTGGCAAGCCAGGCCATATAGTAGAGGCCCTTGGCGCCGGTCCCAGCGGCGGAAAGCAGGTCGGGCAGGGCGCGCAGCTTGGCGGCGCGCGGGGTCGTATCGACGATTCCGGCAACACCGGCACCGGCGCGCGCATACTGATAGGCCACATAGGGCAACAGTGGACTTGAGCCGATGAAACAGGTGCGATCGCCGATGGCGCAGGCTTGGTGCTTCAGGGCAACCTGTGCGCCCCCCAGTGTGTAGACGCCGGGCAGCGTCCACCCCGGTAACGGTATGACGCGATCCATCGCTCCTGTAGCGAGGATCAGTCTGTCAAAGGAAAGGGTCTCAGTTCCGTTGTCGTGCAAGAGGCATAGCCGCCGACCTTCCAGCGACCAGACCAGAGTGCGCGGGCGATAGTCGACGGTGTTCTGCTGACCGCCCAACGCCGTATGCAGCCCGCGCGCTTTTGCCGCCTCGAAGCCGTACAGAGCTTTGTAGGGGCGGCGGAACTGCGTCGGCTGGCGGCGGTAGATCTGCCCACCTGTCTCTGGCGACTCGTCCAACAGCGTCGGACGCAGCCCGGCAAGCGCCAAAGTCTGTGCCGCCCTGACGCCGGCAGGGCCCGCGCCGACGATGACGACACTTTCAGCCAAGGGCGGTCTCTCCCGACCGGGTCAACACCGCCATCTTCGGTTCCACCGGCGTCGTGCAGGCACGTACGCGTCGGCCATCGGCCAGCCAGACCCAGCAGTCCTGGCAGGCCCCCATCCAGCAGAAGCCGGCGCGCGCACCGTCGCCGAAATCGCAGTCGCGCACGCGGCGGCCGGCCAGCAGCAGGGCCGAGAGCAGGACATCGCCTTCCAGCGCATCACAATCGGCGCCGTCGATGGAGATGCGGATGCGGGGGCGATCGAATTCGCCCAACCGTCGCAACTGCCCACCTTCATCCGGCGTCGTCATGCCGCTGCCTGCCCCCGATGCGATCTTTGCGCTTTTGCGTCAGCTTGCGGGCAGCAGGCGAAGGCGTCAATAGGGCATCAGATTATATAAAATGAAAGATAGATGTTTCGTATTGTGGAATTTGAGTGTGTTCAACATCCGGCCATATCGTCGGCGAGATGGTAGCTGTCGGGCCGGTTCAGGGCTGGATCCAAGGGATTGAGATCCGTCCCGATCGCCGCCGCGGCTTCCATCAGCCGGTTGGCGAGGTTGGGAAGCCGCGGGTCCGGCATGCTCTCACTCAAGGCGCCGAGGCTGAGCGCCCCGACGGTACCCACATGACGGCATCGGATCGGCACGGCCAGCCCGCGAACGCCCGGCACCAGGTCGCCACAGTCGTAGGCGTAACCCTGTTCGCGCACGGCCTGCAGACCATGGCGAATGCGCTCTGCATCGAAGCCTTTGTAGCGGTCGAATTCGGCGGCGTTGATGTCGATGAGGGTCGCCGCTTCTCGGCCGTCGAGGAAGGCGAGAATGGCAAGGCTGCCGGGTCCGATGCCCAACGGGACGCGCCCGCCGATCATGCCGGTGACCGTGTGCACGGCGACACCGGCGTCTACCCGGTCGGTGCAAACCGCATCGGCGCCTTCGCGCAGCATCAGGAAGACGTTGGCGCGGGTCTCATGGGCAAGGCGCAGCAGCCAAGGCCGCGCATGACGCTTGAGCCCGGACTGTCGGGACGCTGCGGCGGCGAGCGAGAACAGCCGGAGACCGAGCGCATAGCCACGCGATCCCGGATCGTGCCGGGCGAAGCCATTGGCGACCAGGGCCTTCAGCATCCGCGCCGCCGTGGGCTGGGTGATGCCCACCTGTTTCGCAAGATCCTTCAGACGGGCGCCCCGCGGTGGGGCATCGGCCATGGCCTCCAAGAGGGCGATTGCGCGTTCGATGGCCTGGGCACCGCTGACCGGGTTGGCGCGATCTGGTGAACTCATAGGCGATGCTCATAATATGAAATTTCAACGTCGCTAGATGAATATGATGGAAAACTGTACCCTCGCCAACGCCATTCGTCCCCCTACGATGCAGGAGCAGGCTGCCTTGGACCCCACCCCGCTCGATGCGAATACGGTGTGGACCGTGTCTGCGCCGTCGGCGCCGCCGACCGGGCGGCTGGATGATGTGCTGGACGCGGACGTGGCGGTCGTGGGGGCCGGCTATACCGGGCTGTCGACGGCGCTGCACGCAACGCTGGCCGGACGCAGCGTGGTGGTGCTGGAGGCGCGGGAGATCGGCTTTGGCGGGTCTGGCCGCAATGCGGGACACTGCACGCCGACCTTCCATCTACTGGGGTTGTCAGCGATCCGGCGGCTCTATGGAACCCAGCACGGCGAAAGCGTGATCCGGCTGCAGACGGCAGCGGCGGATCTCGTCTTCTCGCTGATCGACCGCTACCAGATCGCCTGCGAGGCGGAACGTGCGGGCTATCTGCGGGTCGCCCACACGCCCTCCAGGGTTCCGGAACTGCAGCAGAAGGCGGACCAATACGCGGCACTTGGACTCAATTCGCGGGTGATCGACAAGCCCACGACGGATCGGCTGACCGGGTCAGAGCGCTTCTTCGGCGGCTGGCTTTTGGCGGAAGGCGGGCATCTGAACCCGCTGGCCTATGCCCGCGGGCTTGCCCGGGCAGCGCTGCAGGAAGGGGCGCGGATCTTCACCGGGTCTCCGGTCGTGGCGGTCGAGCCAGCCGGCCAGCGCTGGCGGGTTGTAACGCCAGAGGGCGCGGTGATGGCCGACCGCGTTGTGATCGGCACCGGAGCCTACACGGCACCGATACCCTGGCCTGGGCTGGAGCGCGCCATGTCGACCATCGATATCGTCGGCGTCGCCTCGGCCCCACTGCCGGAGGCGGTACGCCGGCGCATCCTCCCTGAGGGCAATAGCCTGGTCGACACGCACAAAGATCCGACGCTCTACAAGCTGGACCGGGCCGGCCGGCTGGTGACGACCGTCTACCGCGGCCGCAGATTGGGGCGCGATACCGGCCGTACGCTCGCTTATCTGAGCGAGCGTACGCGCTGGCTGTTCCCCTTCGTCGACGGTCTTGAGTGGCCGCATGTCTGGCACGGCCGCCTGGACTTCCAGCCGCGGACCTTTCCCCGTCTGTTCGAACTGGCGCCGGGCGTGATGGCCTGCATCGGCTATTCCGGCCGTGGCGTGCCGACGGCAACGGCGATGGGCAAGGTGCTGGCGGACTATGCGGGCGGCGCGGACCCCAAGACGCTGCCGGTACCAGTAGAGCCACTGCGCGCCGTGCCGCCGGGCACGGGGTTGGTCCGCCGTACGGTGATGGCGGCCTATCGCACACAAGACCGCTGGCGTGCCTGGCGCGCCGGTATCGCCGAACCGCGGCCCTGACCTGCCTCGACAGCTACAGCCGCTCCACCAGACCTGCGTCGATGGTTGCGGTGAGCGCGCGGCGCACGGCCTCTTCCGACTGCTTGGCGTGGGCCCGCCGCCCGGCCTCCCAAGTGAAGTACTCGCGTCCAGCCGCCCACTGGGCAAAGGTCACTGCTTCGGCCGGCAAGGGACACGACGTGCCGTTGATCCGAACCGTCACAGAGTCTCCATTTTCAACCAGCCGCTGGCCGCGGCCACGCACGCGGTAATGCTCAACCAGCTCGCGGACCGGAAGGGCGACGCCGGGTGTCCGCCCTCTTATCACAGACTGATCCGTAAAATTTTTGCAGTATTGTAATAATTTCGGCAAATGGCCTTGCAACGCCGCCCGTCGCCGGCGTCAGAACAGATCCTCCAGCCGGCAGTTCACCAGCATCTCCGCCACCACGGCGTTATCCGGCAGGTTCAGCGCCGTTTCCACCAGCTGGGCCAAGTCTTCGGTCTGGATCATGTCGGTGGCGGCTACCTTGTCGACACCGGCCGTCATGTCTGTGCGCACGAAGCTTGGGCAGATGGCCGTGGCGCGAAGGCCATGGTCCCAGCCGTGCCGGCGTATCGCATGGGTCAGCGCGATTACCGCGTGCTTGGTCATGGCATAGCCGACATTGGGGTTCTTCACCCGCTTGCCCGATAGCGACGAGACGTTGACGACACGGCCGTGGCCGCAGGCGATCAGATGCGGCAGGGCCAACCTGGTCAGCCGGAGCGGGCCCTTCACATTGGTCAGCCACATGGCGTCGAGGACGCTTTCGTCGGCGTCCTCCAGGGTGAAGTCGGGCTTGGCGATGCCGGCATTGTTGACCAGGCCGTCGATGCGCCCGAAGCGTTCCAGGGTCCCGGCAACCCAGGCTTCGGCCGAGCCCAGATCGGTGGCGTCATAGGCGAAACGGGCAATCCGCCAGTCGGGCAGATCGACGGTCGCGGACGCGAGCCGGTCGAGGTCGCGTGCGCCCAGGCTGATCCGGAACCCGCTGGCCCCGAGCCGCCGGGCGACCGCCAGCCCAATGCCGCGATTGGCGCCTGAGACCATGATCACGCGTTCTCCGGGAGCCAACATCATCGCCTCGTTCGTCGCATTTGTCGGAGTGAGCCGGCAGAGAAGGGCCACCGGCCAAGATCCATTTGTGTTGCCTGACCTTTAGAAACCGTCAAGCCGATGAGCCGCGCATGCTTGGGAGGGCGCCGGTCCGACGCGACCTCGCGAGTCAGACGGCGTTACCGTCGCGGCCCAGGAAACCGCGGAGAAAGCTGGCGAGGTTTCTGCCAAGGGCCTCGGAGAGGTAGCCGCCTTCCTGCACGATCAGGGTCGGCAAGCCAAGCGCGCGGATAGCGGAGGCGATACGGCCGAAACCCCGCGTGGAGATGCCCATGCCGACGAAGGGATCCCCTTCATAGGTGTCCAGGCCGAGAGCCAGGACCAGCGCATGCGGCGCGAAAGACCGGATCCGTCGCAAGGCGCCGTCCAGCGCCTGCAGATAGGCATCGTCCCGCGTCCCCCTGGGCAACGGCAGGTTCAGATTATAGCCGAGGCCCGCGGCCTCACCCCGCTCGTCCGCATGGCCCCAGAAGAAGGGATAGAAGCCGGACGGGTCGACATGCAGCGACACCGTCAGGATGTCGGCCCGATCGTAGAAGATGCCCTGGGTGCCGTTGCCGTGGTGCACATCGACATCCAGGATGGCCACGCGGCCGCACCAGCGGCGCAGCCGCTCCGCCGCGATGGCGGCATTGTTCAGGAAGCAAAACCCGCCGGCCATATCGGCGAAGGCGTGATGGCCGGGTGGACGGCAGAGGGCATAGACCGGTTCGCCCGAGGCCCGCAGCAGATCGGCCGCATGGGCCGCCGTGTGGCTGGCAGCAAGCGCAGCATCCCAGGTCTCGGCTGAGATGGAGCACGCCATGTCTGCCTGGTGATAGCCGGCCTGGCCAACCGGCGAGGCGGGATAGGCGCCGGTGCGGGCTCGCGGATGCACGTTCGGCACGACCTCCGCACCCGCCCCGTCGAGGGTGCTCCAGCGTTCGTGGATATGCTCCAGGAATTCGAGGTATTCCGGCGTGTGCACGGCGGCTGCGGGGCCGCGGCCCAAACCGGGCGGAGAGACGATATCCAGACCCAGGTCTCCGACGCCCGACAGCAGAGCGTCGATCCGGGCCGGGACCTCGGGGCTCTCGCGGGCAACGCCGGTGACCAGGAAGTGCCTGGGGTGATGGGCACGCTGCCCATCGGAGAAGACGACCTTCATACGCAGTCCGCTGCATCGGCGCATGCCGACGCCCTCACGCGTTGATCACTCCCAAAGGAGAATGTGGGCCGCACCCGACGAGACGGCTGCGGCCCGGGCGGCGTTAGCAGTCTGTCTGTGCCATTGTCATCAGGGCGACATAGGCGCCGGCAGGGTCGGTGATGACGCAGAATCGACCGACGTTGGGGATGTCGGTTGGCGGCACGGCGACGGTGCCGCCAAGCTCAGTCACCTTGGCCGCGCTGGCGTCGACATCCGGCACCTGAATGTACGACAGCCAATGGGGCGGCGTGCCGTCCGGAACCCCATATTGCGCCATGTCCATCATGCCGCCCGTCATCGTCTCTCCCTTCTTGAAGATCATGTAGGGACCTTGCGGCATGTCCACGGTCTCGATCGTCCAGCCAAGAAGCTCGCTGAAGAATGCACCAACCTTGGCCGTGTCCCTGGTGGCAAGTTCGTTCCAGGTGAAGGTTGCGTCTTTCTCTTGTCCCGACATGCGGATGCTCTCCGGTGGTTGCGGCTGTAATGCCGTCGCCAGGGTGCTGCTAATCGGCTAGCGTTTCCACCATGTCATCGGAAATTGATGATCCTGTTGCCGCGGCGGCTTTCGTGCGGGCCAACACGACCGTAGCCGCGCCGCCGCTGGTGCCCGAGATCCGGCTGTATTTGGCGACCGAGATCACGCCGCTGTGGCAGGCCACGGAAGTAGAGCTGGCGCGGACCGGACTGCCGCCGCCCTATTGGGCATTTGCCTGGCCCGGCGGGCAGGCACTGGCCCGCCTGTTGTTGGATCGACCGGCAATGGTCTCGGGACGGCACGTGCTGGATTTCGCTGCCGGCTGTGGGCTGGCGGGACTGGCGGCGAAACGGGCCGGGGCATCGGCCGTCACGCTGGCGGATATCGATGCGATGGCGGCGGCGGCAGCATTGATCAACGCCGAGATCAACGGTCTTGCGATCGAGACGACGAGCGCCGACCTTGTCGGTGATGCGCTAGCGGATACGGACGTCGTTCTGGCCGGAGATGTCTGTTACGAAAAGCCGATGGCCGAACGCGTGGCGGCTTGGCTCCGCGACCTCGCCGGGTCGGGCAAGACCGTACTGCTGGCCGATCCGGGCCGTGCCTATCTGCCGCAATCCGGGTTAGAGCCTTTGGCGCGGTACTCGGTCCCGACAACCCTTGAATTGGAGGACCGGGACTGCCGCGAAACGACAATCTGGCAGGTTCGCGCCTAGCCGACGTTCGGGGCTGGCAGAGCGTGGGCCGCAAGCGACTCCGTCCGTCGCCGCCGGAGGGCCTCGTCGGCCACCATGCTCAGGATGAAGTCGTCGAGCGGTACCCCTGGGTCCAGTAGATCACGCGCTGCCGCCAGGGCAGTGTCCTGGGGCAGGGGCGTATGGGACCGGCCGACTGCCTCCACTGCGGCCAGCGGCACGGGAACCCCGTGCGGTGCGAAGGCCCCGCGGCGGCCGTGGTAGGTGAAGACGGTCTGCGGCCGAATGCCCTCGGCCGTCTCCAGGGCCGCTCCATCGGCCTCGGCAAAGCGGTAGTTCTCCGGCCCCTCGGTCTCGTGCATGCGGGCGAGCTGGGGCTCCGTCAGCCAGAGGACGTGCACCTCTGCCGTAACCCCCGATGTCGGAAGGAGCTTGGCCGGTAGAGCGCCGTATCGAGCGAAGTGCGCGGAATAGACGACATCGTGATCCCTCAAGCGGGCCAGGCTGACGGGGATCGTCGTGCCCTCGGGCCAACCGCGGTACTTTCGGGCCAGCTGCTCGGGCGACCGGTTCGAGCCAGAGGCGATCAGCGCCACGCGGCCATCGATGGGGCCCGTGTCCATGGCCTGGGCGCGCCCGTCGACATAGAGATAGGAATGCCGCGGAACGGCATAAGGATAGCCCGTCGCTAGCGCCAGGCGGTCGGCGTCGGTCTGTGCCGGGATCACTGCAGGGCGGCGTTCAAGAGCTGCGCGCAAGCTTCCGGCATCGGCGGCGGCACATAGGGTGGCAGCGGCTCGTCGATCCGGTTGGGATCGGGGAACCACAGGTCCAGGTCCTCGCCGCAACCGTCGCCCTCAGGCACCGGATCCTGCGGCACGCATTGCGGCGAGTCTGCCGGGCAGTGCAGGCGAACATGGAAGTGGCTGTCATGGCCCATCCAGGGGCGGATGACGCGCAGCCAGGACCTGTCGGGCCAGGGCATGTTGCAGAGTTCCCGCTTGATGGCCGGGTGCACGAAGATGCGAGAGACTCGGGGGTCGGTGCCGGCCAGATGCAGGAGTTCGGCATGCTGCGGCGTCCACTGGCTGTGCGCGATCACCCAGTTTGGCCGGTCGACTACCAGCTGCGAGACGACAGACTCCCTTGATCCCATGTCCAGCCGCGGCACGCCCAGGCGCAGCCAGATATCGGCATCCAGCCCCGACTGGTGGCTGCGATGGCTGGAGCCGCGCATCGGCCCGCCGGCGGCCTGCCCGAGATCGGCGATCATGATGGTGCCGAGGCCGGCGCCGGCTACCCGCTGACCGAGGTTGACGAGATAGTCGACCAGGTCCGGATGGCCGAAGTACCGGCGGCGATTGAGGCGCACGACCTGATACCCGGTGCCGTCCCACGGCAGGGCTTGGCCACCGCGCAGGCAGCCGGCGTTGTAGCGGCCGATCGATTCGGACTGGCCCGCAACGGGCTCGCGCACATCGCCGAAATGCTGGGCCCTCGCAGCCGACGGCAGGAACGCGCAGAGCATGAAGGCCAGCACGGCGAAACGGCCACAGCAGGACATGGGTCGACCTCTTCCGTTCACTTCGATTGCACAGCATGGTGGCAGGTTCAGCGACCGCGGCAAGCGCAATCGCGAGGCATCGCTTGACGCAACCGCTCCCGTTCGCCTATACCGTGCGCCGCTGTGGCCGGTCTGCGCGACCGCCCAGCCAAATTTCTATTGTCTTAACGCTTGTAGGGACGCGGATATCATGGCGCGACGGTGCCAGCTTACCGGCAAGGGCGTGCTGACCGGCAACAATGTCAGCCACTCCAACATCAAGACGCGCCGGCGCTATATGCCCAATCTGCAGATGGCCTCGCTGATCTCAGACACGCTGGGCCGGACCATCCGCCTCCGGCTGTCGGTCCAGGCGATCCGCTCGGTCGACAAGCGCGGCGGCCTGGACAGCTATCTGCTGGCGGCGAAGAACGCGGAGTTGCCGCCGGAGATGCAGCGGCTGAAGCGGCAGATCGAGAAGGTGCGCGCCGCCCGTGCTGTAGAGGCCGCAGCCGCCGGCTGAGGCTTTCCCCGCGCGGTCTTAGACCCTTTGGGGATAGATCGCGGACAGGCAACCCGGTCGTTACGTATCCGTGCTGAGCCTCTCACCTCTTGAGCTGGTCGACTGGCTTGCCGCATGGCCGCCCGAGGCCGTGTGGCTCGCGCTGCTGCTGGTCTGCTTCAGTGGGCTTTTGGTGCTGTTCCGGCTGTTCGGTGAGGCCGGGGCCTATGTCTACATCGTCGTAGCGGTCATCGGCGCCAACATCCAGGTGCTGAAACCCGTTCAGTTCTCGGTGTTTCCCGACCCGGTGGCGCTCGGCACGGTCTTGTTCGCGTCGACCTATCTGGCCACCGACATCCTGTCTGAGGTGAGGGGGCCGGCGGCCGCGCGCCGCGGCGTGCTGCTGGGCTTCGCGGCCTATCTGCTCTGGACCGTGCTGATGCTGCTGACCCTGGGGTTCGCGCCGATGACGGCGGAACAGGCGGGGGAGGGGCTGGCCTGGGCGCTGCCGGTCAACGACGCGATGATGACGCTGTTCCTGCCGGCACCGGCCCTGTTTGCCGCCGGCATGGCCGCCTATCTGATCAGCCAGTTCCACGACGTCTGGCTGTTCGGCGTGATCCGGCGGCTGACGCAGGGGCGCTATCTGTGGCTGCGCAACACGCTGTCCACCGGCATCTCGTCTCTGATCGACAACATCGTCTTCAGCGTGCTGGCTTGGGTGGTCTTCGCCGATGAGCCGATGGCGGCCGGCACGCTGATCGTTACCTACATCCTCGGAACCTATGTACTGCGCCTCGGTGTGGCGGTGCTGGACACGCCGTTCGTCTATCTGGCGCGCATGATGGCCCGCCCCGCGGAACGCGATGGCTGAGGCAGGCGCGTTTGCGTTCGAGGTGACCGGGCGCGATCCGGCAAGCCATGCCCGGACGGGCCGCCTGACGACACCGCACGGCGCGATTGAAACGCCGGCCTTCTTGTTCTGCGGCACCAAGGCATCGGTGAAGGGCGTGAGCCCGGCCGATCTCCGCGCGGCCGGCACCGACATCATCCTCGCCAACACCTACCACCTGATGATCCAGCCGGGCGCCGACATCGTGGCGGCGCTGGGCGGGCTGCACGGCTTCATGGGCTGGGATGGTCCGATGCTGACCGACAGCGGCGGCTTCCAGATCTTCTCAATGGGCCATGGCTCCGTCGCCGACGAGGTGAAGGGCCGGCGCGGGCAGGAGCGGCCGCAGACGCTGATCCGCATCACCGAAGACGGGGCGACCTTCAAGTCCTATCTGGACGGGCGCCAGCTGTTCCTGTCGCCGGAAGGGTCGATGGAAATCCAGCGCAAGCTGGGGGCGGATCTGATCGTGCAGCTGGACGAATGCACGCCGTTCCATGTCGACCGCGACTACACGGCCCGTTCCATGGCCATGAGCATGCGTTGGGGCGACCGCTGTCTGGCGGATTTCGCCCGGCACGACGACGGCCGACAGGCGCTCTACGGCATCATCCAGGGTGGCGTCTATCCCGAGCTGCGGCAGGAGTGCTCGGAATACACGCGCGATCGCGCCTTCTTCGGCACGGCCGTCGGCGGTTCACTGGGCGCCGACAAGGACCAGATGCGCGAGGTGGTAGGCTACTGCATGCCCCACTGGCACCCCGATCGGCCGGTGCATCTGCTCGGAATCGGCGGCATCGGCGACATCTTCGCGGGCGTCAGACTCGGGATCGACAGCTTCGACTGCGTCAGCCCGACGCGTGTGGCCAGGCACGGCTGGGCCCTGGTGAGGGGCGCGCCTGGAGAGCGGATGAACCTGCGCAATGCGCGCTATCGGGAGGATCCCGAGCCCATCGATCCGGCCTGCCCCTGCTATACCTGCCGCACCTTCTCCCGCGCCTATCTGCAGCACCTTGTGCGGGCGAAGGAGCCGTTGGCCCTGAACCTGGTCAGTGTGCACAACATCGTCACCATGAACCGGCTGATGCGGGAGATCCGTGAGGCGATCGGGGGCGGAACGTTGGATGCGCTGGAGAGGGCGTGGATTCCCGATACGGAATAGCGCCGCATGACAGGCAGCGCAGGTGGCGACGGGGAAGGCCACCCACTATGCTGCCCGCCAACACATCGAAGAGCGATTGAGGGTATCGCGGGCATGCGCCAGGACGAGAACTTTCCCAGCCTCTATATCGTCGACCACCCCCTGATACAGCACAAGCTGACCCATATGCGCGATCGCGGCCGGTCGACCAACGGGTTCCGCCGGCTGTTGAAAGAGATCTCGCTGCTGATGGGCTATGAGGTCACGCGCGACCTGCCGCTGACCAGCTTCACCATCGAAACACCGCTGGAGGAGATGGAGGCGCCGGTGCTGGCGGGCCGCAAGGTGGCGCTGGTTTCGATCCTGCGCGCCGGCCTCGGCATGGTAGAGGGGCTGCAGGAGCTGATCCCCTCGGCCCGCGAAGGGCATATCGGCCTTTTCCGTGACCCGGCGACGAAGATGCCGGTGGAATATCTGGTCAAGCTGCCGGACCCGACGGACCGGATGTTCCTCCTGGTCGATCCCATGCTGGCCACGGGCAATTCGGCTGTGCACGCCGTCGATGTGCTGAAGCGCCACGGGGTGCCGGACACGCTGATCCGCTTCGTCGGCCTGGTCGCGGCGCCTGAGGGCGTGCGCACGCTGGCCGAAGCGCATCCAAAGGTGGGGATCTACGTGGCGGCGCTGGACCGCGAACTGAACGACCACGCGTACATCCTGCCGGGGCTGGGCGATGCGGGGGACCGGCTCTATGGCACCAAGTGACGCCAGGTTGCAGGCTTGACGATTTCGCTGCACCGCACCTAATCGTAAGGGGAGAGCGCCCGAACGCCACCCGGCCTGCGGCGAGAGAGAAGGATTGACCGGCCATGCCGCTATCGGCACCTCCGGAACGGACCCCCATTCACACCCGCAGCGTCGAATGCCGCGGCTATCGCCGCACCGACGGGCTGTGGGATATCGAGGGGCATCTGGTCGACACCAAGTCTTACGCGTTCGCCAACGCCTTCCGCGGCACCATCCAGCCTGGCGAAGCGCTGCACAACATGTGGCTGCGGTTGACCGTGACCGACGGTCTGGAGATCGTGGCAGCGGAGGCGGCGACCGACGACCATCCCTATGACCTGTGCCCTGCGATCACGCCGGCCTACAAGAAGCTGGAAGGGCTGAAGATTGGTCCCGGCTTCACGCGGAAGGTGAAGAGTCTTCTGGGCGGTGTGCAGGGATGCACCCATGTGACCGAACTGGTGGGGCCAGTCGCCACCACGGCGTTCCAGACGATCTACCCCATCCTGGCGCGCGAGCGTGGCGAACTGCCCAAAGGCCACGGCCGGTCTGAGAGTTCGCACAGGCCCGGACTGTTGAACACCTGCCACGTCTACGCGACCGACAGCGAGGTGGTCCGCCGCCACTGGCCGGACCACTACACCGGCGACCGCACAACGGTCGATGCGGAGGTGTAGCGGCCGGCAAGCGGGGCGCGGGTCTTACTGCCAGCCGGCCCTGTCGGAGAGCTGCAGGGCAGCGGGGTTGTTGGCGCCGATCACGGCGGCGTTCAACGGGTCTTCGTCGAACGTCCCGAAGGTCGCGATCGGTCCGGAGGCCGGAACCTCGACGACCACCGGATATTCGTTGTTGCCTTCGGCGAAGAGCGTCTGAGCGTCGTCACCCACCAGATATTCCAGGAACTGGATTGCCCCTTCCGGATTGGGGGCGTGCGCCGCAACGCCGGCGCCGCTCAGGTTCACATGCGTGCCGCGGTCACCCTGGTTGGGGAACAGGATGCCGATCTTCTCACCCACCTCCACATCGGCCGGATCGTCCGACGCCAGCAGGCGGCCGACATAGTAGCTGTTGACGATGCCCAGGCGGCACTCGCCTGAAGCGACGGCCCGGATCTGGGCGGTGTCGTTGCCCTCCGGATCGCGCGCGAAGTTGGACACCAGGCCGCGCACCCACTCTTCCGTCGCCTCTTCGCCATGGGCGGCGATGATCGAACCGACCAGCGACTGGTTGTAGATGTTCGACGAGGTGCGTACGCAGACCATGCCCTCAAAGGCGGGATCCGCGAGGTCTTCGTAGCTTTCCAGGCCCTCCGGCAGCCCCAGTTCACTGTCGTACACGATCACGCGGGCGCGCTTGGATAGGCCGAACCAATGGCCGTCGGGATGGCGCAGATACTCCGGCACCCGTGCCTCCAGAACGTCCGATTGGACCGGCTGGAATAGGCCGGCCTCGTCCGCGCGCCACAGACGGCCGGCATCGACCGTGATCAGCACATCGGCCGGGCTGTTGTCGCCTTCCGCCGACATGCGCTCGATCAACTCGTCGCCGCTGCCCTCGATCAGGTTGATCTCGATGCCGGTCTGCTCGGTGAAGGCCTCATAGAGCGCGATGTCGGTGTCGTAGTGGCGGGAGGAGTAGACGTTGATTTCCCCCTCAGCCAGGGCTGGGCCGGCGGCGAACGCAAGGGCCAGAGCGGTGGCGGCGAGACCGCGGATAGGGCGGGACATCGGGATCTCCTCAGCGAAGGGCTGTGACGGCTTGAGATGCGAATGGTTCTCATTTGATGGCTGGCAGGATAGCGAAGGCGGCGGCGAAAGCAATCGGTAAATGCAAATCAGTCTTACTTGCATGAGGGATGTGGATAACGGAGGATCCGCGCCCTGTGCTGGATATAGAGCGGTGGCCATTCGGGCCCGGTTGCGCTAGGGCAGGGCCGGCAAGGGTTGCCGAAGACGGGGCAGGGACAATGATCGACTTTTTCAGCGATACCAAGACCAAGCCGACGGCCGGCATGCGCGCGGCCATTGCGGCTGCGGAAGTCGGCGACGAGCAGAAGGGCGAAGACCCGACCACGACCGCGCTATGCGAGCGTGTCGCCGACCTCTTGGGCAAGGAAAGCGCGGTCTTCCTGCCGTCCGGCACCATGTGCAACGAGATCGCGCTGAACGTCCATTGCCGGCCGGGCGACGAGGTGATCTGCGAGGCTGGCTGCCACATCATCAACTACGAAGCCGGCGGCCCGGCCGCGCTGAGCGGCGTGATGCTTCTGGCGCTGGAAGGCGACCGCGGCCGCTTCTCGGCGGCACAGGTGCGCGACGCCTACCGCCCGCCCGGCCGTTACTCCCCGGCGAGCCGGCTGGTCTGTGTGGAGCAGACGGCCAACCTGGCGGGCGGTGCCGTCTGGCCGGTGGAGAGGCTGAATGCGGTGGCCGAGGTGGCGCGCGCCCATGGCCTGGCCACCCATATGGATGGAGCGCGTCTGATGAACGCGGTGGTCGCCACGGGCGTTCCGGCGCGGCAACACACGGCCGGCTATGACAGCTGCTGGCTGGACTTCTCCAAGGGCCTGGGTGCGCCCGTAGGGGCTGTGCTGGCCGGCGACCGCGACTTCATCGACCAGGCCTGGCGGCGCAAGCAGGCCTGGGGCGGCGCCATGCGCCAGTCCGGTATCCTCGCCGCGGCATGCCTCTATGCGCTCGACCACCACATCGACCGCCTGGCCGATGACCACCGCGTGGCCGCTTACATCGCGGGTCGTCTTCGGGAAATGGACGGTGTCGTGCACGTCACGGAGGCGGAGACCAACATCGTCTTCTTCGACGTCGACACCGACCGCATCACCGCGCCGGAGCTGGAAGAGAAGCTGGAAGCCCGCGGCATTCAGATCGGCGCGTTCACACGGGAGCGGATCCGCGTCGTGACGCATCTGGATGTGGATCAGGCGATGGCGGAACAGATGTGTGATGCGCTAGCGGAGGGACTGCAGGGGTAGGCGGAATGGGCGCCGAATGACATCCGGTGTCCTGTGCCAGTGAGGTCCCCGCCTTCGCGGGGACGACGATTTGGTTGGTAAAGTAACAAGAGAATAAAATCCAAGATCGTCATGCCCGCGCAGGCGGGCATCTTGGGCCGACGTCTCGGTCCGGTGGCCGGAGGTCCCCGCCTCCGCGGGGACGACGGAATCGTGGGGCGGTGATGGGGCGGGGCGGTTCAGTCTACATACTGACCAACCGACCGTACGGGACCCTGTACATCGGTGTCACGGCTGACCTCGCCGCTCGGATGGTGATGCATCGGAGTGGGAGCGGATCGCGGTTCGTCCACCGATACAATCTGCATCGGCTGGTCTACGTCGAGCGGTTCGACGAGATCGAGGCGGCGGTTGCCCGAGAGAAACGGCTGAAGCGTTGGAATCGGGCATGGAAAGTGCGGCTGATCGAAGAGCAGAATCCGGAATGGGCGGATTTGTTCGACGGGATCAATGAGTAGGGTCGGTCTTCCTCCAATTGCGGCATATTCTGAACCCTGATCGTCGTGCCCGCGCAGGCGGGCACCTTAGGTCGATTTCCCAGCTTTGTGGCGGGAGGTCCCCGCCTTCGCGGGGACGACGAAACGGGGACGAGGTCAGGGCGTTTGGATGGGGTTGGGCCGGATCTGCTGGCGACCGACCGTACCGAGGTCAAGCGCTGCGCCGCATCCGCCGCGGCATCATCGGCGCGGTGTCCTCGTCGAACAGTTCGGCCAGCTTGTCGATCATGGTGCCGCCCAGCTGTTCGGCGTCGACGATGGTCACGGCGCGGCGATAATAGCGCGTGACGTCGTGGCCGATGCCGATGGCGACCAGCTCCACCGGGCTCATGCGCTCGATCCAGGTGATCACCTGCTTCAGGTGGCGCTCAAGATAGCTGCCGGGGTTGACCGAGAGCGTGCTGTCGTCCACCGGTGCGCCGTCGGAGATGACCATCAGGATGCGGCGCTGTTCGGCGCGGCCGATCAGGCGGTTGTGCGCCCATAACAGGGCCTCGCCGTCGATGTTCTCCTTCAGGATGCCTTCGCGCAGCATAAGGCCCAGATTGCGGCGCGAGCGGCGCCAGGGCGCGTCGGCGGATTTGTAGATGATGTGGCGCAGGTCGTTCAGGCGGCCCGGGTTCGCTGGTTTGCCGGCCTGGATCCACGTCTCGCGCGCCATGCCGCCCTTCCAGGCGCGCGTGGTGAAGCCCAGGATCTCTACCTTTACGCCGCAGCGCTCCAAGGTGCGGGCGAGGATATCCGCGCTCATCGCTGCGATGGTGATGGGGCGGCCGCGCATGGAGCCGGAATTGTCGATCAGCAGCGTGACGACGGTGTCGCGGAAATTGGTGTCCTTCTCCACCTTGAACGACAGCGGGGTCAGCGGGTTGACGATGACCCTGGCCAGGCGCGCTGCGTCCAGCAGGCCCTCATCACGGTCGAACTCCCAGGACCGGAGCTGTTTGGCCAGCAGCTTGCGCTGCAGGCGGTTGGCCAGACGGGAGATGACGCCCTGCAGGTGATGGAGCTGCTGGTCCAACAGCAGACGCAAGCGGGTCAGTTCGTCGGAGTCGCAGAGCGTCTCGGCGGCCACCGTCTCGTCGAATTCGCCGGTGAAGACGCGATACTGCAGGCCGTCGGGGTCGTTGCGGCCGTGCATCTCCGGGTGGGGCGGGTTGCCCGGCGTCTCGTCGGCATCGCCGCCCAAGTCGTCGTGCTCTTCGCCTTCCTGCTGGTCGGCGGCCCCTTCCATCTCGCCTTCCAGGACGTCGCGGGAATCGCCGTCCAGTGTCTGAGTTTCGGCGCTGGCGCGTTCGCCGTCGCGCGTCTGCTGGTCGGGGCTCTCGGCGCCGTCGTCTTCCTCCTCCGTCTCGTCGCCTTCGGTAGGGCTGTCGTCTTCATCGCCGACATCGAGGTCCAGGTCGTTCAACAGCTTTCGTGCCGCACGGGCGTAAGCGTCCTGGTCTTCCAGCACCTTGGCGAGCTGGTCGAGGGATCGGCCCATCTTGGCGTCCAGCCAAGGGCGCCACAGTTCCACCGCCGCACGGCCCGAAGGCGGCGGTGGCAGGCCGGTCAGGGCTTCGCGTACGACCAGGCGCATGACTTCGGCCAGCGGCACCTGATCGCGCTCGGTCACCCGGTCGAAGCCCTGGCGGCGGCAGCGGTCTTCGAGTGCAGCCGCCAGGTTGTCGGCGACACCGACCATCTGGCGTGCGCCGATCGCCTCGCAACGCGACTGCTCCAGCGCCTCGAACGCGGCACGGGCGGCTTCGTTCTGCGGGACCCGCTGGGCATGCAGCTTGCCGTCGTGGTGCCTGATGCGGAGCGCCACCGCATCGGCGGCACCGCGCACTTTGGAAACTTCGCGCAGGGTCAAAAGCCGCGACGGCTGCGGCAACCGGGCGCGGCCGGCGGTCAGGCCCGCGGGCTCATGGCCGAAGCTGACGGTCAGCTCGTTCACCTCGGCGATGGCCCGCACCGCCGCGGCGGTGGCGCGCTTGAAGGTCTCGGGCGGGGTCTCGTTCTGGCTCATGGGCGGGCTTCTTTGCGCCCCAGCGGGTCGCGGCGGCTCACATCACCGTGGCGGAGAACGAGCTTTCCGGCAGCTCCGTGCCGAGGCATCGCTGATAGTATTCGGCCACGACTGGACGCTCGACCTCGTCACACTTGTTGAGGAACGTCACGCGGAAGGCGAAGGCCACATCGCCGTTGAAGATCTCCGCGTTCTCCGCCCAGGTGATCACGGTGCGCGGCGACATGACGGTGGAGATGTCGCCTGCCATGAAGCCCGCGCGGGTGAGATCGGCAACCCGGACCATGGCGCTGATCAGCTTGCGGCCGTCGTCCGTGTCCATCTTCGGCAGCTTCGCAAGGACGATCGCGGCTTCGGCGTCATGCTCCAGATAGTTCAAGGTGGCAACGATGTTCCAGCGGTCCATCTGGCCCTGGTTGATCTGCTGGGTGCCGTGATAGAGGCCGGTGGTGTCGCCCAGGCCGACCGTGTTGGCGGTGGCGAACAGCCGGAAGGCCGAATGGGGCCGGATCACCTTGTTCTGGTCCAGCAGGGTCATCTTGCCTTCGACCTCAAGCACGCGCTGGATCACGAACATGACGTCGGGCCGCCCGGCATCGTATTCGTCGAACACCAGCGCGCAGGGATGCTGCAGTGCCCAGGGCAGGATGCCTTCGCGGTATTCGGTCACCTGCAGGCCGTCGCGGATGACGATGGCGTCTTTGCCGATCAGGTCGATGCGGCTGATATGGCTGTCGAGATTGACGCGCACGCAGGGCCAGTTGAGGCGGGAGGCTACCTGTTCGATATGCGTCGATTTGCCCGTGCCGTGATAGCCCTGGATCATCACGCGGCGGTTGTGGGCGAAGCCGGCAATGATCGCCAGCGTCGTCTCTGGGTCGAAGCGGTAGGCTTCGTCCAGCACGGGGACGTATTCATTGTCCTGGCTGAAGGCGGGGACCTGCATATCGGTATCGATACCGAAGGTCTGCCGCACGGAGACGGTGATATCGGGGCTCTGGTCCGGGGTCATCTGAGCACGGGTCCGGGTGTCCTGCGGAACGGGAATGGCGTCTTCAATCCATTGCCTGAATGCGGACGGACCATAGGCCGTTTCGATCAGGAGGCAAAGCTTGCCTTTAGCACCGCGTAAGCCTGATTGATTGTCTTCAGCGCTTCTTCGGCGTCGCGCGAGCCGCCGTTGGCGTCCGGGTGGTGGCGCTTCACCAGGGCCTTGTAGCGGGCCTTGACGGTCTCAAAGTCGACCGGCCATGACAGATCGAATGTCGCCAGCGCGCGGTCCGCCTCGGTTCCGCCATGGTGCGGCTTCTGGTCGAATCGCCGCTCATCGTGATGGATATCGTCGCCCATCGCGAAGTCGCGATACACACGCTCACGCAGTCTTGCCTCGGCTGCGGCCGGTCCACCGAAGGGCCAGGACGGTCGCTGCCACACGGTATCCTGGCGGACCATCCGTTCAACCTCGACATCGCTCAGTCCGGAAAGATAATTCCACGAACGGTTGTACTCCCGTACGTGATCCAGACAGAACCAATAGTACTCCAGAAGATTGGTGCGCGACCGTGGTGCCCGGTACTCACCCGCCTTGTCGCAGCCCGCCGCATCACAGCAACGAGGCTGCTCATGCAGGTCGCACTGCGGCGCATAGTCACGCGATTTCCGGCGGGTTGCGGTCATGGAGCGGAGTATGGGCGGGCGTCATTCGGCTGGCAAGGGCGGCTCAGTGGCATTTGAGTGACACACGGAAGGGTTCGCGCAAGGCGATGGCGCCTCGCTTTGGGCATACGGAATTCCGCGACCAGCGCGGCAGCAGAGATGGTAATCTTCGACCTGCTAAGAAATGGTCACACGCGAACCGACGAGACGGGACATCATGCAGGAGAAGGTTGCCGATCGAATCCGCCGCAAGCTGAGCGATGCGTTAGCTGCAGAGCACCTGGAGATCATCGACGAGAGTGACCGCCATAAAGGGCATGCCGGACACGACGGGCGCGGGGAGAGCCATTTCCGCGTCAAGGTAGTGGCCGAACGGTTCGCCGGACTGTCGCGCGTGGAGCGCCAACGGCTGGTCTACGCCGCCCTCGCGGAAGAGATGAGCGATCGCGTGCACGCTCTCGCATTGACCACCCTTACACCCGCGGAGGTAACGCCGTTGAGTCCGGATTTGCCAGTTAGGGGTTGACGATCTTGCGGATTTAGCTCGCATCACCTTATGTTACTACGGCCTTGTGCAACCGGAATTAGGTTAGCATGCCGACAGTGAATTATTCGGTTGTCTGGCCCATCGCCGTTGCTAAATTGCTGTACTGAGCCGTTGGACGTAGATCGCGCCTAGGTGGCCCGGCCCGATCCACTCCATTCTCAGGTTTGAGCGGGGGTCATGCCGAGCAACTTGGTCAGTCGCAACATCAGGATCCGAAGCCGGCGTACGAGTGTCCGGTTGGAGCCGTCGATGTGGGAAGCGCTCGCCGAAATCTGCGAGGATCAGAGGATAACGATCAACGAGTTCTGCGGCCTTGTGGATGAATCGCGCGGGCCCTCTTCGCTTACGGCGGCCATTCGCGTGGCCATCGTCGCCTATTACAGGGAGCTTGCGCGTTCCGGTCCGTCGCTGCCGGCCTTGGCGTCGATCATCGGACGGACGGGTTCTCCCGCTGCCGCCCCAGTGCCGCGGGACCTCGACGGCGAGTCCTGATCGATGGGCCGGTGAACCGGGTCGAGCACCGGGCGAGACCGGGCGATGGCCCGACTCAGCACGATGACGGGCAGGATGCCGACCGCAACGATGGCGAGGGCGGCCGTAGACGCTTCGGCCAGTCGCTCGTCGGAGGCGAGGCGATAAACCCGGATGGCCAGGGTGTCGAAGTCGAACGGCCGCATGATCAGCGTGGCCGGCAGTTCCTTCATCACGTCGACAAAGACGAGCAGTGATGCGCTCAACAGGCCGGTGCCGATCAAGGGCGCATGGATCCGTGTCAGGGTAGAGCTCGGCCCATGCCCCAGCGTTCTGGCTGCCGCGTCCATGTTGGGGCTGACGCGGCCAAGGGAGGCTTCGACCGTGTTGAAGGAAATGGCGAGGAAGCGAACCAGATAGGCGAAGACGAGCGCTGCGATGCTTCCGGTCAGCAGTAGCCCGGTCGACACCCCGAGGAACCGCTCTGCCACCGAATCGACGGCGTTGTCGACGGCGGCGAACGGGATCAACACACCGACCGCGATCACGGATCCCGGTACGGCATAGCCCATGGCCGCGAACCGCGCGGCCCCGCGGCTGAAGGGTGTCGGCGAGATCCGAACGCCATAGGCGATGATTGTTGCGACGAGCGTTATCAAGGCGGCGCTGACGCTCGCGAGGATCAGGCTGTTCATGGCAAACGGCAGGAACCGGCTGCCGAACAGCGGGTCGCCATAGCGGATGGCAAGGTACGCCAGGTCCGCCGCAGGAACCAGGAAGCCGAGCAGCACAGGCAGCGCGCAGGCCCCAAGCGCCGTATAGGCACCGGCGCCCCGTAGTATGATCTGCGCTGCCGGGCGGTCGCGCGTACTCGTGCTATGGTAACGGGCATTGCCCCTGGACACGCGCTCCAGCAGGATCAGGACGAGCACAATCCCCAGCAGTGTTGCCGACAGCTGGGCGGCCGCCACGGGCTGGCCCATGCCGAACCACGCGCGATAAATGCCGGTGGTGAAGGTGGGGACGCCGAAGTACTCGACGGTTCCGTAGTCGGCGACCGTCTCCATCATCACCAGCGTGAGCCCGGCAACGATCGCGGGACGCGCCAGCGGCAAAGCCAGTGTCCAGAAGCGCCGCCATGGACCGCAGCCGAGCGTACGGCTGACCTCCAGTACGCATACCGACTGCGTGAGAAAGGCAGCGCGCGCCAGCAGGTACACATAGGGGTACAGGACCAATCCGAGCATGACCGTTGCGCCGCCCAGCGAACGGATCTCGGGGAACCAATAGTCGCCGTACCCCCATCCCGTCAGATCGCGGATCGTCGTCTGTACGGGGCCGGAGTATTCCAGCAGGTCGGTATAGACATAGGCCATGACATAGGCCGGAACCGCCATGGGCAGCAGCAGCGCCCATTCGAAGAGACGGACGCCCGGAAAGCGTGTCGTGGTGACCAGCCATGCGGTGCCGACGCCGACGACGGCGGCAATCGCACCAACGCCGAACATCAAGAGGGCGGTATTGCGCAGGTAGTTCGGCAGAACCGTCGCTGCGAGGTGGGCCCACACACCGTCGGAGGGCTCGAAGATCCGGCTGAAAACGACGACGATCGGCAATGCGACCAGCAGAGCGACGGCGACCGTCGCCACCGTCCAGCGCGACGGCAGCCGGATGCCGACCTCCGTCCGGGCGGTCGGTGCAAGCTCACGTGTGTCGACAGCCAAGGCAACAGGATCCCGTGGTCGGCCGCCGAGTCGCGGCGCTCTGTGCAGTCTATAGTGCGAATGATTATCGTTGACAACGTTCGGCGAGTCGACGGCAAGGCGTCGGCTCAGGATGCCTTGTCGTCGCGGTGACCGACCTCGCTGCGGGCGTCGTGCGGCGTCTGTCAGTCGCGGGTCCCGTCCTGTTCGTCATCCGACGGCGGCTTCACCCAGATGGAGGTGATCTGGTTGCGCTGTCGCCTCAGGATCTCGAAGCGGAAGCCATAGAATGTGAAGGTCTGGCCGACCTCTGGAATGCGCCGTGCCTCTTGCAGTACCAGCCCGGCTATGGTCGAGGCCTCATCGTCCGGCAGGCGCCATTCGAACCGACGGTTGAGGTCGCGAAGGGTCACCGTGCCGTCGACGATGTAGCTGCCGTTCGATTGGGGTCGGACGCCGGCGACGGGAATGTCGTGCTCGTCGGAAATGTCGCCGACAATTTCTTCCAGGATGTCCTCCAGCGTGACCACGCCCTGGAGGCTGCCGTATTCGTCCACCACAAGGGCGAAATGCTCGCGCCGGGTCCGAAAGGCCTTCAACTGGTCCAGGAGAGTCGTCGTGTCGGGGATGAACCAGGGCTTGGCGGCGATCGCTTCGATGTTGAGGCGCTCCGGCGCGCCGCGGTGGACGTGCACGGCCCGCAGCAGATCCTTCGCGTGGATGATGCCGAGGATGTTGTCCGCATCGTCGCGCCACAATGGCAGACGCGAATAGGGGCTCTCCACCACCTGATCGACGATCTCCAGTTGCGGCTGGTCTGCGTCGATCGCGACCACGTTGCGGCGATGGGTCATGATCTCCGACACTTCGACATCGCCGAGATCGAGGATGGAGCGCAGCATCGCGCGCTCTTCATGCACATCTTCGTCGGGCCCGCGGTGCAGTTCGATCGCACCGCGAAGCTCGTCGGCATAGTCGGTCATGGTGACGTTCTGGGTGTCCGCGCCGAACATGCGCAGCACCAGACGGACGATCGCCGTGACCCCCTCCGTCACCGGGCCGAGGACGCGCACCACCGTGCGCAGAAGAGGTGCGATGACGATGGCGACGCGGTCGGCGTGGTGGATGGCGTAGGTCTTGGGCAGAACTTCCGCAAAGATCAGCACCAGCAAGGTCATGACGACCGTGGCGATCGGCACTGCGCCGTCGCCGACCAGACCGATCAGCACCGTTGTCGCCAGTGCCGACGCCAGGATGTTGACCAGGTTGTTGCCGAGCAGGATCGAACCGATCAGCCGCTCTTTGTCGTCGCGCAGCCGGTTGACGATGGCGGCGCGGCGGTTGCCGTCGTTTTCCAGCTGGTGCATGCGTGCGCGGCTGGCCGCCGTCAGAGCCGTCTCCGACCCGGAGAAGAAGCCCGAGAGCAGCAGCAGGAAAAGGATCGCAACGCCGTTCAGAAGCAAGCCGGCATGGGCTTCGAAAAACACACTCATCGCAGGATGGACTCCAGTGATCCCTGCCGTCGCCGCCTGGGGGCAGGCGGGCATGATGATCGCGGCTTCCGGTCGCGGTCCGCAAGATGCCGCGCAGGGTTGCGACGCATGACCAATGCGGCCAGGCCCGCGTCCGGCCCCATGTTCAGTTCGGCAATGACCGGTTGGCTGGGCGTCACGTCAGGCCGACAGCGCCTCTTCCAGAAGTGCCCGGACCTCGGGGACCGGCACGCCGCGGGCGACGAAGGCCTGGCCGATGCCGCGGGCGAGGATGAATGTGATCTCTCCGTCGCGGACCTTCTTGTCCTTCGCCATGTGGGCCAGCAGCGCGTCTGCCGACCAGTCGCCGGCGGCGACGGCACCGAGGCGCGTCGGCAGCCCGACATCCGAGAGGTGGCGGCGAAGCCGTTCGGCGTCTGCTGCCGGGCAATGGCCCAGGCGCACCGAAAGGTCGAACGCCAGCACCATCCCGACAGCCACGGCTTCGCCATGCAGCAGCGCGTCGCCGTACCCGGTCTGCGCTTCCAGGGCATGACCGAAGGTATGGCCGAGGTTGAGGAGCGCCCTGACGCCCCCCTCCCGTTCGTCTGCCGCCACGATTGCAGCCTTTGCCGCGCAGCATTGCCGGACAGCGGTTGTCAGCGCAGCCGTGTCGCCCGCGAGGAGCGCCGGCGCCGCCGTCTCAAGCCAGGCGAAGAAGTCCGGCCGGTCGATGGCGCCGTATTTGGCGACTTCGGCATAGCCGGCCAAAAGCTGCCGCCGCGGCAATGTGGACAGTACGTCGCAATCCGCCAGCACCAAGCGCGGCTGATAGAACGCGCCGATAAGGTTCTTGCCGTGCCGACTGTTCAGCCCGGTCTTGCCGCCGACGGCGCTGTCGACCTGCGCCAGCAGCGTGGTTGGGATCTGGACGAACGGGACGCCACGCAAGGCTACGGCAGCGGCAAACCCGGCGAGGTCGCCGACGACACCGCCGCCGAAGGCAATCACGGTGGTGGAGCGTTCGATCGCGCCCTCCAGGATCCGCTCGATCAGCCATGAGAAGCTCTCAAGGCTCTTGCTCGCCTCACCTGGCGGGACGACGATCGCATCATGACGGATGCCACTGGCTGAGAAAGCGCGCTCCAGCCGATGCAGGTGGAGTTCGGACACCGTTTCATCGCTGACGACGACGACGCGGCGGCTGCCGAGCACCGGTTCCAGCAGTTCCCCCGCCCGGTCAATCAGCGAAGGGCCAATGGCGATGTCGTAGCTTCGGTCTGCAAGGTCGACGGTCAGCCGTTCTATCCCGTCCATGCTATCGGCCGTAGCGGGAGGGTTCGGCCCAACGGTTGGTGATGTGGTATCGATGATGCTCTCCGGTCCATGCTGCCGCGGGATACCAAGGTATCCGCGGATCTATGGCGTCACGCCGAGTTCTTCCAGCCTGCCCTGCAGCGCTATCACGGAATCGCGATAGTCTTCGTGAGCGTCGGCGCAGTCTTCGATCTCGCCGATCGGGAACATCCGGACCATAAGGTCTTCAATATCGGAATAGATCTCTTCGGTGAAATCCGGCTCTTCCTCCGCGCCGCGCATGCGCTCCTGCAGCGCATCGTTGACCGGAGCGCAGGCCTCGACCTTCGCCGCCTCTGCCGCTTCCACCTCGGCCACCAATGTGGGTTCCACCAGGGTCGGATCCTGCTGCTCGGCCGCCGCGATCGCAGAACTGGCCTGCCACGTCAACTCGGCTTCCTCAGACAGCAGATCGCGCACATTGGTGCCGCAAGCGACAAGAAATCCGCAGGCAACAACGGCATGCCACCCCGACGAGCGACAGGTCATGGCCTCGCTTATC
>JANQQD010000107.1 GCA_028285185.1 Anaerolineae bacterium
TCTTGTCTTCGCCGCCAGCGGCGAGCACGGTCTCGCGGCGCTTGTTCAGATCGTCGAGGAGCTTTTCCGCTATCGCCATGACAGTCTGCCGTCCGATCGTAAGGGGTTTCGAAACCTGGAAGATCGGCGCCCGCCCCATCGGGTCCGCGCCGCGTGACACCTCAAGTTCTGCCGGTACCCGGGCGCGCCCGCGCGCCCGTGGAGCAGGCGGCAATGCGATGCCGCCGAACCGTCTTCGCAGCTAACATCTGCATGCGCTTTACGTCGTTGAGGTATATCAGTTCCAAACTCGCGATCCCGGGGGTGCGGCGCCGTAAGCCTGCCGCTCAGAGCAAGGTCGGCTGGCGGGGCGGGGACGCTAGGATGTCGGGATCGTCATTGCGGTAGTTGTTCACCCTGTCCGAGACGGGGCGCATCGCCATCTCCGAGGCTTCGATCGGTCGCAACACGGCATGGTCGTCACTAGCGGGATCGAGCCACGCCTCGTGAGCCTCAGGCCTCAGGATGACCGGCATTCGGTCGTGGATCGGCGCCATCAGACTGTTGGCTTCGGTCGTGAGGATCGTGAACGTCGCCAGATCCGCACCTTGCGGATCGCGCCAGCGGCTCCACAGCCCGGCAAAGGCCATCAGGCCGCCATCGGCCCTGCCGATCAGGAACGGGCGCCGCGTTCGCCCCTCGCGCTGCCATTCGAAGAACCCATCGGCGACCACAAGGCAGCGCCGCCTGCGATAGCTGTCGCGAAACGCCGATGTCGTCGACACTGTCTCGCACCGCGCGTTGATCATGCGGGCGCCGATCTTGGCATCCTTGGCCCAGTGGGGGATCAGGCCCCACCGCAGCAGCGACAGCGTGCGCGTTCCGTCTTCGGCGCGGCGCACGACAGGAGCTGCCTGCGTCGGGGCCACATTGTAGCGCGGCTGCAGATTGGGCCGCTCGACCGGGTCGACAGCAAACATGTCCAGGATCGCCTGAAGCGGCGAAGTGATGGTATACCGTCCGCACATCCCCTCATTCCCTCGCTATGGGCCCGGACGAGAGTCTCCCGGCCGGCGTTGGTTGACCCTTCGAGGTCGAGGCACGAGTTTATCGGACATCTCACGTGAACGCGGAATCTGCGACATGGCGAAGTTCGGCATCGGACAACCGGTGAGGCGCAGCGAAGACCCCAGGCTGCTGACCGGCCGGGGGCAGTATACGGACGATGTAACGCTGCCGGGCCAGGCCTTCGGCTGCTTCTTCAGATCGCCCTTCGCACACGCGACAATCACCGCGCTCGACACGACGGAGGCGGCGCAGGCGCCAGGAGTGATCGGCATCGTCACCGGTGCCGACCTCGCGGCGGACGGCATCGGCACACTGCCGGTGCAGGTCAAGATTAAGAGCCGGGACGGCAGCCCCATGCCGCAGCCGCCGCGTCCGGCGCTGGCGCAGGGCCGCGTGCGCCATGTTGGCGATCCCGTCGCCCTCGTCGTGGCCGAAACGCTGGATGCGGCGCGCGACGCGGTCGACCTGATCGAAGCTGATTTCGACCCCCTGCCCGCCGCCGTCGATCTGGCCACCACGCTGGAGGCCAATGCGCCGCAGGTCTGGGACGAGGCGCCGGGCAACCAGGTGTTCGACTGGGGGATGGGGGACGAAGCGGCGACCTATGCAGCCTTTGCTGGGGCAGCCCATGTCGTGACCGTCAAGCTGGTCAACAACCGGCTGGTGGCAACGCCGATGGAAGGGCGCGCCTGCTCGGCCGCGTACGACCCGGGGGACGGGCGGTTCACCCTCTACGTCTCCAGCCAGGGCGTCCACGCCATCAAGGGTCAGCTTGCCGAGGCGATCTTCCATCTGCCGGCCGACCGGTTTCGCGTGCTGACCGGCGATGTGGGCGGCGGCTTCGGCATGAAGATCTTCCTCTATCCGGAGTATGTGGCGACGCTGTACGCGGCGCGGAAGTTCGGACGGCCGGTCAAATGGACTGCGGACCGCACGGAGGCATTCATCTGTGACGATCACGGCCGCGACAACTTGACCACAGCAGAGCTGGCGTTGGACGCCGACGGCCGGTTCCTGGGGTTGCGCGTCGATACGATCGCCAATCTTGGCGCCTACCTCTCCAATTTCGGCCCGTTCATCCCGACGAATGCGGGCAACCGCATGCTGAGCGGGCTGTACGCCATCCCCGCCATCTACGCCCGGGTACGCGGCGCCTTCACCAACACGCAGCCGATCGACGCCTATCGCGGCGCCGGGCGACCGGAAGCCGCCTATGTCGTGGAGCGGCTTGTGGATGTGGCGGCCCGCAGGATGGGCATCGACCCGGTGAGCCTGCGCAAGCGCAACTACATCCCGCCCGAGGCCATGCCCTACGAAACCGCAACCGGACTCACCTATGACAGCGGCGAGTTCGCGCGCAACCTCACCGATGCAGTCGAGACGGCCGATCTGGCGGGCTTCCCAACGCGCAAGGCAGCAGCGCGAGCCCGAGGCAAGCTGCGCGGCATCGGCATCTCCACCTATGTGGAGGCATGCGCCGGGGGTGGGGCTGAGCGGGCTGCGGTACAGGTCGACAACACCGGCAATGTCACCGTGTTAATCGGCACCCAGACAAACGGCCAGGGGCACGAGACGGCCTACAAGCAGATCGTCTCAGAGCACCTTGGCGTTGCACCGGAACAGGTGACAGTCGTGCAGGGGGACAGCGACCGCGTAGCCACTGGCGGCGGTACGGGCGGGTCGCGTTCCGTCCCCGTCGGCGGCGCATCGCTGGCAGAGGCCGTCTTGAAGGTACAGGAAAGGGCACGTGTCGCGGCGGCGGACATGCTGGAGGCGGCGGCGGCCGACATTGCGTTCGACGACGGCCGGTTCCAGATCGTCGGAACCGATCGGTCGGTTTCTCTGGCCGAGGTGGCCGCCCGCAGCGATGCCGAGACGGCGTTCGACGAAACCGGAGACTTCAAGCCTTCCGCGGCGACCTTCCCCAATGGCGCCCATATCTGCGAGATCGAGGTGGATATGGAGACCGGGGTTCCCGCGATCATCGCCTATACCGTGGTCGACGATTTCGGCAAGGTCATGAACCCCATGCTGGTGGCCGGCCAGGTGCATGGCGGAATCGCGCAGGGGATCGGGCAGGCACTGTACGAGCACACCGTGTTTGACCCCGAAAGCGGACAGCTTCTGTCCGGGTCCCTAATGGACTATGCATTGCCGCGCGCCGACAGCGTGCCCTTCGTCAACTTCCACTACAACGAGATCCCGTGCCGAACCAATCCGCTTGGCATCAAGGGGGCGGGCGAAGCCGGAACCATCGGTGCATGCCCGGCCGTGATCAACGCCCTGGTCGATGCGCTTAGCGAATTCGGTGTGGAGCATATGGACATGCCGGCGCGTCCCGAAACGATCTGGCAAGCGATCGACGGGGGCCGCCGGGCTGCAGCGGAGTAGTCTGCCTCAAGCCCTCAGGGCTTGCGACTGTGGCTGGCCGGACCCGGCGTCGGGCCTGCTCGATCTATCGGCAGGCGGCACGCCTTGGGCCTGTAAGGCCTTGAGGTCGCGGTAGGCGGGCGGGCCATAAATCGGCAGGGTGATCGTCACGGTGGTGCCCTGGCCCTTTGCGCTGTCGATCGCAAGACGCCCGCCATGCTGTTCGGCTAGAGCCCGCGCCAGCGGCAGACCGAGGCCGGTACCCTGAAACCGGCGGGAGATGGTGTTGTCGACCTGCTGGAAGGGCTGCATCGCAACGGCCACGTCGTCCGCGGCCATGCCTATGCCGGTGTCCGAAACGCTGATGACGACCTGAAGGTCGTTGATCCGCGCGGCCGCAATGGTCACGACCCCGTCCCTGGGGGTGAATTTCACCGAGTTCGACAGCAGGTTCAGGATGATCTGCTTCAGCTTCACGGCGTCGGCCATGATCGCCGGCAGCGGCTCTGCCGCCTCGGAAACGGCAAGACCGATGCCGGCCTCGGCGACCCGGGCGCCCATCAGGCGATAGCAGTCGTCGATCAGCTCCGTCAGGTCGACGGGTTCGACGTGCAACACCATGCGACCGGCTTCGATCTTCGACAAATCCAGTACATCATTGACGATGGCCAGCAAATGCTGGCCGCTCTGATGAATGTCCTCCACATAGTCCGCATACTGATCGTGGCCCAGTTCGCCCAGAATGCGGCTGCGCATCATGTCCGAGAAGCCGATGATGGCATTCAACGGCGTCCGCAGCTCGTGGCTCATGGTTGCCAGGAACGCGGACTTGCTGCGATCGGCGGACAAGGCGTCATCGCGCGCGTGCATCAGTTCTTCGGTCGTTTCTTCGACGATGCGGTACTGGCGCTGCAGTTCGTCATAGGCCGCGGCAGTCTCGGCGGCCTGCTTGCGGGTTTCCTCATGCGCATGCCGCAGGGCGTCCAGCGTCTCCTTCAGCGAACGCTCCGGCAACCGGTGCATCGCCAGCCATGCCGCCGTTCCGAGCAGCAGGCCGAGCAGTGCCACGAAGCCTGTGTCGGTCAGTAGCGGCAGAAGACTTGTGCCGACCGCCACCGTCCCCACCATTGTGTCGGCCACCAGAATAGGCCGTCGCCGCCACAAGAGCGGGGAAGCGATCTGCTGCGTGGACTCATAGACGAGACCGCCGGCATCTTCCCAGATCAATTGGCGCACGGCCATATCCGCTTCGGTGGTCAACGACACCAGATCGGTCAAGTGCTCGACGCCGTACATCCAGGTCGGACCGTAAATATAGGCATGTTGGGCTAGGCGCTCCGAACTCAGCTGGGCCTTGAACCCGAGATCGGCCTTCAGCGCGAAATAGCCGGCGACGAAATATCCCGAGGGCACGGCAATGGCGATCGCGACACCGATGATCAGCGACAGCCGGCGCATGAGCCGGCGCATCTGCCCCACGCGCTCAGCGAAGTTCGTCGTCGTTGGTTTCGCGATCCACCGCACGCGAGGCTACTCAACCGGCAGAGCGCCAAAGCGGCGCAGCATGGCCTGACCGTCTTGCGAGTTAACGAAGTCGATGAAGCTGAGGACCGTTCCCGCGGTATCCTCGCGCACCACCAGAAAGAACTGCTTTCCCATCGGATAGCGTCCTGCCCCCAGGTTGGCCAGCGTCGGCGCCGCCCCGTCGATGGGCAAAGCATAAAGGCGCACACCTTCCGACCAGACCTGCAGCACCGTGCCGACCGTCAGTGACCCTTCCATCATCACCGCCAGTTCCAGGTTCTCCTGATCGGTGGCCGCCATGGGGACGTCGGGGCGCCGTCGGGCCGTGTCGAACGCCTCGCGGAACCCGTCGAACTGCGAGATAACGACGCTCAGGTCGCTTTCGGTCTCAGGTCGCACGATCACCCTTACCGGCGTCCCATCCGGCCATCTTGCCTCAGGATCTGAGAACATTCGGACCGCCACCTCTGGGGCAAGATTGAGCTCTTGGGGGTGGGAGGATAGGAAGGCGATCGGCGTTACGGCGAACGGGATCTGATTGAGGACGACGTCGCTCTGTTCCTCGGCGGTCAGGGGCCTGCCGGTGACAGCAATGTCGATGGCCCCGTCACTGAGAGCACGAACCCCGCCGCCGCTTCCCATGCTGGGCAGTACGTCGACGCGTACCCCTGGATGCTCGACCGAGAACGCGGCGCCGAGCTGCCTCAGGGCCGACAACGCTCCGCCGGTTCCACCCACGCGAATGGCCTGCGCCTGCGCACCTGTTTCCGCCAAGAGAACAACAAGGAAAAAAAATATGGCCCATCGCCGAAACGCGAGAGCCTGTAGCAATCCTCGAATGCACATTCGTCCGAGCCCGATTGTGGATTCCCGCAGACCGTATCGCATATAGAGCTAAGAAATCATAAACACTCTCAATCTTCTGGCTTGTTCCAGGGCGTGCCGTGGCCGTTGCCCAGCGACCGATCGCCCCGGGTTTCCCATCCCGGCGAAGGGCCGACCGCGCGCAGCGGGCGATCGATGGTTCACTCGATCAGGATCTGGTGGGCGTAGGTCTCGCCATCGCTGATCGTAAGCTGCCTAAAGCCGATCAGCTTCAAGAGGTCGAGAAACGTGTAGTGGTCCTCGACACCGCTTTCGATGAAAAAGGGGGTCGCGCGCGCCATTGCGGTCATTTGTGCCAGCAGCCCCCGCGCCTGGTAGAGGGTCACCAGATAGTCGCGCGAAAGCGAGACGATGATCAGCTTTTCCGCCTCCGTACCCTTCGCAAAGACGGCCCATTGGGGCGGAAAGGGCTGCGCCTGCTGCTCAGCCGTCATCCCGATCACGAAGCCCAGCCGCCGGGCCCGCGTCGCATCCGGCATGGTGTCGGCGCGTGCGACATAGGTTTCCCGGCTGGTCACCTCGGGGTAGTAGTAGCCTTCGTGCCGATCGTCAGCCGAGGCGGGCAGCGTCACGGCGACGATGAACATCACGATAACGGTGGGCAGGCGCATGGACTGGAAGCTCCGGCTGGGTCGGACGATCGGCCGCCTCTCAACAGTGACCAACGCTCAGCTGCGGCGCAACGACCAAACCGCCAAGTGTGGGCGCGCGAGTGCACCCATACACGCGATGCGCTAAGGTCGGTGGCGATGATGAATGATGCGACGACGCCTGCTGAGCGGACCGAGCTCGCCCGGTCGACCGACCTGCGCATCGGCTTTGTCGCGGCCGAGACGGAGGTGGCGCAGCAGGCATGCGCACGGCTGATGGAGCGTTATGGCGGGTGCGATCCGCAGACCGCCGACGTGATCGTCGCCCTGGGCGGCGACGGCCTGATGCTGGAGACGCTGCACCGCTTCATCGAGCGCCATATTCCCATCTTCGGCATGAATTGCGGGTCCGTCGGCTTTCTGCTGAACGAGTATCGGGAAGACGGCCTGGCTGAGCGGTTGCGCAAAGCGGTGTCGGTATCGTTACATCCGCTCAGGATGCTGGCCAGCACGGCCGACGGAAAGCAGCATGCCGCGCTTGCGATCAACGAGGTCTCGCTGTTGCGCCAGACCCGCCAGGCGGCAAAGCTGAGGGTCAGCGTCGACAACATCGTGCGCCTGCCCGAACTGGTCTGCGACGGCGCCATTGTCGCGACCCCGGCGGGCAGTACTGCCTACAATCTCTCCGCCTATGGCCCGATCATCCCCATGGGATCGGCCATCCTGGCGCTGACGCCGATAAGCGCCTTCCGCCCGCGGCGCTGGCGCGGGGCCCTGCTGCCGCACAAGGTGCGCATTTCCTTCCAGGTGCTGGAGGAGGAAAAGCGGCCGGTCAGCGCAACGGCAGACTACACCGAGGTACGCGACGTCATCCGCGTCCATGTGTTTGAAGACCGCAGCATCAGCCTGCGTCTGCTGTTCGATCCCGAGCACAATCTGGAAGAGCGGATCATAAAGGAACAGTTCACGCCCTGACGGGCGGGTCGGTCAGGTGATGCGCGCCCGTTCCGACGCGAAGGCGCAGATGGTGGCGCAGAGACCGTCCAGAGCCCGAGACAGCGCGTCGAATCCGGTGCTCTTCGCAAGCGTCACCTCGTCCATATAGAGTTTTCGGTTGATCTCGATCTGCAGCGCATGCCGGCCGTTTGCCGGGTTGCCGTGCCGACGCACCAGCTCGACCCCCTTATAGGGGTCGTTGCGCTTCACTGCGTAGCCAAGACCCCTCAGCGCATCTTCCACCGCCTGCACGAGATCGCGTCCGGCGGTCGTGCCGTCGCGATCGCCGAGAACGAAATCCGCGTCCACCAGCCCCCCACTCGCCGCCATCCCGTTGATGACGGACGGCATGGAATGGCAGTTGATCAGCACAGCCATGCGGAAACGGGCATAGACCGCGTTCATCAACTCGTCGAGCGCAGCGTGGTACGGGCGGTAGTACCGGTCGATCCGATGCCGCACCTCCTCCGGCGACAGCAGGCGGTCATACATGGGCATGCCGGGCTTGCACAGACGCCGGACCAGCCCCATGCCCACATGGGTCTTTTCGCTGGGCTGCAACGGATCGGGCCAGGGTGCGTTCATCAGCCCCTGGTCGAGATCGTCGATGGCGCGATTGGTATCGATGTAGCTGCGCGGAAACAGCGCTTCCAGGAAATGCGCGCCATGGGACGGTGCCGCGGCGAACAGCTCGCCAACATAGGTGTCTTCCGCTTGCCGCAGCGACGGGAAGTCGCAGATGAACCGGAAATCCGCGGGATAGTCGATGCCGCTGTGCGGCGAATCGAAGACGACCGGCGCCCATTCCCCGACTGGGTCATGACACGCCAGCACACCGTCGATCAGGCGCGTCATGGGTCCGCCCCCAGCCGATCGCGTACGCAATCGGCCAGCTCTGCGGCGACTTGCGCCAAATCGTGCTGAAGGGGCCCGTACCCCGCATGGGGCAGGCGCGTCTCTTCGTTCATATAGAGAGAACGATTGATTTCGATCTGCACACTGAAACGCCCCTGATCCGGCCGCCCATGCACGTCCACCAGATACGCCCCCGGAAAGGGGTCGTTGACGGCGACCGCATATCCGCGCGCCTGGAATGCCGTCTCCAGCCAGCCTACGAGATGGCCATCGCAAGTGCTGCCATGCCGGTTGCCGAGCGCGATGTCGGGCCGTGCACGCGGCGGTTCCTGCGGGTTGGCAATGCCGACGGATCGCATGGAGTGGCAGTTGACATGATAAACGAAGCCGAAGCGCCGGTGCAGAGCCCCCAGCGTACCGGCCAGATGCTCATGATAGGGCCGCCAATAGCTTTCGATCCGGCCCCGCACCTCGTCCACAGACAGCTTCCGGTCATAGAGCGGCGTGTCGGTTCCGCGGCAATAGCGCCAGATCAGACCGGCGCCCATCCGGGTCTTGCGGGTCGGCTGCAGCGGTTCCGGCCAGGGTTCGGTCAAGAGATCGGGATCGATGTCGTCCGGTGCCCGATTGAGGTCGATATAGGCCCGCGGGAACGTGGCGGCGATCAGCGTGGCCCCCGTCGCAGGGACTGCGGCGAACAGATCGTCGACGTAAGAATCCGCGGTCCAGGCAAGGTCTTCCTTGCTGGCGACAGTGCCGAAATCGGCAGGCTGATCCTGCCCGCTATGGGGGGAGTCGAACACCAGCGGCAGCACATCGAACGCCGGAAACACCGACCGGAAGACGCCCGGCGTCGACAGGCTGCCGTAAGGCAGGGTCATGCTTGATCGTTCAAGTGGCACGCCGACCGCCGGCCGGGTGCGATTTCCCGCAAGCCTGGCGCCTCGTCCCGGCAGCGCTGGAAGGCATGCGGGCATCGCGGGTGGAAATGGCATCCCGACGGCGGATCCAGAGGCGACGGGATCTCCCCCTTCACCGGCGTATAGGCGCGGCGCTTGGCCTCCAGACGCGGCACCTCGGCCAGCAGGGCCTGCGTGTACGGATGATTGGGCGCGGCGAACAGGGCCTCTGTCGGAGCCTCTTCGACGATGCGGCCGAGATACATGATCATCACTCGGTCGCTCAGATGCTCCACTACGCCCAGGTCGTGACTGATGAACAGATAGGTCAGGCCGAACTCCTCGCGCAGCCGCATGAACAGGTTCAGCACCTGTGCCTGGATCGACACGTCCAAGGCCGCCACGGCCTCATCGCAGACGAGGAATTCCGGCTTCACGGCCAGCGCGCGGGCGATGCCGATGCGCTGGCGCTGGCCGCCGGAGAACTGGTGCGGATAGCGTCGCTTGTAGGATGCGTCCAGGCCGACACGGCGCATCATCTCGTCGACATAGTCGTCCAGTTCGCCGCGCCCAACGACACCGTGGACCTTCGGCGCCTCGCCGATGATGTCCGCGACCCGGAACCGTGGGTTCAGGGACGACATCGGATCCTGGAAGATCATCTGGATCTTGAGCCGCACATCGCGGGCTGCCCGGTCGCCCATATGCGAGACATCGTCGCCACGATACAGCATGCGACCCGACGTCGCCCGATGGACGCCGGCAACGACGCGACCCAGGGTCGACTTGCCGCATCCGCTCTCGCCGACCAGGCCGACAACCTCACCCTCGCGCACTGTCATGTGGACTTCGTCCACCGCCTGCACGACCTCTTCGCGCAGATTGGAGCCCAGGATGTTGGCTAGCTTCATGGCGACGTCCAGCCGCTTCACGAAGCGCTTGCCGACGCCCTCAAGGGCGACGATCGGCGGCTCAGCGGTATCGGCGACCGAGTTCATGCCGCGGCCTCTTCGAGATGTGGCCGGAAACAGCGCACGCTGTGCCCGGCTATCGGCTGCGACAGCTCCGGCATGCTGTGGCAGCGCGCGTCGGCGCGGGGGCAGCGGTCCTGGAACGCACAGCCCGCCGGCAGCTTCAGAGGCGTCGGCGCCACGCCCTGGATCTGCCGCAGCGGCTGACCGCGCGGGTTGCGCGATGGCACGGAGTTGATCAGCCCGCGCGTGTATGGGTGCAGCGGCCGTTCGATCACGTTGGCGACATGCCCCGTCTCCACCGCGCGCCCGGCATACATGACGCAGATCTCGTCCGCCAGGCCGGCGACGACGCTCAGATCATGCGTGATCCAGATCAGGGCGGTACCCTGCTCACGCACCAGCTTCTGCACTTCGTAGAGGATCTGGCCTTGGATGGTCACGTCCAGCGCCGTCGTCGGTTCGTCGGCGATGATCAGGTCCGGGTGGTGCAGCAAGGCGATGGCGATCGCCACGCGCTGGCGCATGCCGCCGGAGAACTGATGCGGATAGGCCTTCAGGCGCTGCTCCGGCGACGGAATGCCAACCTGGCCCAAGGCATCGCGCGCCCGCGCACGGGCATCGTCATCGCTGATCTGCTCATGCGCCTGAAGGGTCTCGATCATCTGCGTGTCGATGCGCAGGACCGGGTTCAGCGTCATCATCGGATCCTGGAAGATCATGGCGATGCGCCGTCCGCGAATGGCGCGCATTGCCTCCTCGTCCAGATGGGCCAGATCGGTGCCGTGGAACAGGATGCGCCCCGCGACAATACGCCCGGGCGGGTCGACCAGACCCATGATCGAGAAGCCGGTCACCGACTTACCCGACCCGCTCTCGCCTACTAGGCCAAGCACCTGGCCGCGGTCCAGCGTGAAGGACACATCGTCGACGGACTTCACGACGCCGGCCTTGGTGAAGAAGTGGGTGCGCAGGCCCTCGACCTCGAGGATGCGGTTGCCGTTCGCCATCGTCTGGCGGCCCTAGCGCTGCAGACGGGGATTCAGCACGTCGCGCAGCTGATCCCCCACCAGGTTGATGCTGACGATCGTGATCAACAAGGCCACGCCCGGATACACGCTGATCCAGTACTTGCCTGCCAGCAGATAGTCGAAACCGTTGGAGATGAGTAGGCCGAGCGACGGCTTGGTCAGCGGCAGGCCGATACCGAGGAAGCTCAAGGTGGCCTCAAGCGCGATGGCATTGGCCACCTGGACCGTGCCCACCACGATCACCGGCGGCAGGCAGTTGGGCAGCAGGTGGCGAAAGATGATCCGCCGAGTACTGAGCGCCAGGCAGGCTGCCGCCTCGATATACTCCTTGCGCCGTTCAACCAGAGCCGCACTGCGTGCGGTGCGCGCGTAGTAGGCCCATTGCACGATGATCAGGGCGAAGATCACCTTGTCGACCCCGCGGCCCAGGATCGCGAGCAGCATCAGCGCCACCAAGATCGTCGGAAAGCCCAGCTGCAAATCGACGATACGCATGATCAGGCTATCGACCCGGCCGCCGAAATAGGCGGCCGTCAGGCCCAGCGACATGCCGATCAGAAGCGCGAAGAACCCGCTCATGACGCCGACGCTGAGGCTGGTGCGCAGCCCGTACATCATGGCGCTCAACATGTCGCGGCCCTGCGCGTCCGTGCCCAGCCAATAGGTGAAGCCGGGGTCGGTCTCTGACGTGGTCAGACGCAGCCGGAAGTCGACCTCACCGTCGAATCCCTCCGGCAGGACGATCGCAATGTCCTGGAAATCGGCGGCCGTCAATGTCCAGAGGTTGCGGAAGGCGTGCTTCTCGCCCGCCGTCAGGGTCGGTCCTCTCGGCAGATCCTCAAGCTGTGCGCTCTCCAGCAGACCGAGCGCCTCAGCCGGCTCGGCAACCACCTCCAGACGGATTTGGCGCCCATCCGCCGTCTCCTCCAACGTCGCCGATACGGACAGGCCGTCGACAAAGGGATTGGAGACCGACACGCCCTCGTCAGCGTCGATTGCGACTACCTGACCCGGCACCAGGTCCGGCACCGCAACCGTGAAGGTCTGCGCGTCGAACAGCCGCTCCGACCCCGGCGGCAGGCGCGCATCGCGCTCATGGAAATCGGTCAGGTCGTATGGGTCCTGCGGCGCGATCCAAGGCGCGAATACCGCCAGCACGATGATCCCCACAAGGACCACAAAGCCAAGCACGGCGACCTTGCTCTCGGCAAAGTCGTCGACGAACCGCCGAAACGGGGAGACGATCCGGGCTTCGGTCGCCGCCTCCGCCGGCGGTGCCGCCGGTACGGCGCCATGGGGCTCTGCTGCCGTCGTCATCGCCGGCCGCCCGCCTCAGCCCCTCTGGTCCGCCAGCCGTACCCGAGGGTCCAGCACGGAATAGAGGATATCGACCAGAAGATTGATGACGATGAACATGAAGACGATGATCATCAGGTAGGCCACTATCACCGGCCGATCGAGCACGAAGATCGAATCGATGATCAGCTTGCCGATGCCGGGCCAGGCAAAGATGGTCTCGGTCACCACGGCAAAGGCGATCACGTTGCCAAGCTCTAGCCCGATCACGGTGACCACCGGGATCAGGATGTTCTTCAGGACGTGCACGGTCACGACGCGGCGTGACTTCAAGCCCTTGGCACGGGCGAACTTGACATAGTCCTGCGGCAGCACCTCGCGCACATTGGCGCGCGTGAGCCGGATCACCAGAGACATCTTGAAGAGCGCCAGGTTGATCGCCGGCAAGATCAGATGGCTCCATCCGTCGAGGCTGAACAGCGACGACCGGATGCCGAGGAACTCCCCCTGATCCCCTCGGCCGCCGGCCGGTAGCCATCCCAGCATCACCGCGAAGATCATGATCAGCATCAGCCCCTGCCAGAAATTGGGCAGGCTGAATCCGACGATCGATCCCGCCATGATGCCGCGCCCGGACACGGAGTTCGGATAGAATCCGGCCCAGATGCCGAGCGGGATGCCGACGAAGATGGAAATGAGCATCGCGACGAAGGCCAGCTCAAGCGTAGCCGGCAGGCGCTGCAGGATCAGCTTCAGCGCCGGCTCGTTGAATACGAATGACCGGCCGAGATCGCCTTCGGCGAGGTTGATGAGGAAGGACCAGTACTGCTCCCACCACGGCCGGTCGAGTCCGAGGCGGGCGATTGCCGCCTGGCGCTCAAGCTCCGTAGCATCCGGGGAGATCAGGATATCGACGGGGTTGCCGATGGCGTAGACGCCGAGGAAGACCAGCAGGCTGGTCACCGCCAGCACAACGATGCTCTGCAACAGACGACGGATGATGAAGACGGTCATCGGCTTGGGTTAAGGCCGCCTACAGCTTCGGGAAAACTAGGGCGGCGCGCCCGCGCGGGACGCAGGCACGCCGCCATCGATCCGGCCTACTGATCGGCCCTGACGACGTTCATCGCCAGCGTGTACTCGTCCGTACGCGGGATATAGGCCAGATCCAGGCGCGACCCCCAGGTGTTCACCTGGAAGTGGGTCGGGATCAGGCCGACATCGGCCATGGCGATCTCCGTCGCCTGAGCCAGCAGGGCCGCGCGCTCGTCGTCGTTCACGCTGCGCATGGCTTCGGCCAGGATCGCGTCGAACTCCGCATTGGAATAGCCGCCGCGGTTCGTGCCGCCGAGGCCGGCCTCGGGGTCTTTGGTGGCCAAGAGCGCGCGCAACGGCGACGACGCCTCGCCCGTGCCGGAGCCCCAGCCCACCAGCATTAGGCTGAATTCCGATCCGTTCTCGTCACCGGTGGCACGACCGAAATAGACGGATCGCGGCATCGTCTCGACGGCGGTGTCGATACCGACCCGCGACAGCATCTGGGCGATCGCCTGCACGATCTGCTCGTCATTGATGTACCGGTCGTTAGGCCCGGCGATCGTCAGCGCGAACCCGTCCGGGTACCCGGCTTCCGCCAGCAGCGCCTGCGCGCCGTCGGGATCGTATTGCGGAACGTCGATATTCTCGCTGACGCCGAAGAACCCTTCCGGCAGCAACTGGCCGGCCGGAATGGCGATGCCTTCCATCACCTGCTCGACGATGGCGTTGCGATCGATCGCCATGCTGATGGCCTGGCGGACCCGAAGGTCCAGGAACGGGTTCGGGATCTCGCTGCCATCCTTGGCCGTCACCAGTGGCGTGACGTCGCGGCGGCTGTCGATATGCAGATAGATCACGCGGTTGGACACGCCCTGGCTCAGCCGCACATCGGGGTTGTCGGCAAGCTGGCTGATATCCTGCGTCGGCACGTTGCCGATCACGTCGACATCACCGGACAAGAGCGCAGCCAGCCGGGCCGGATCACTGGTAATCGGACGGAAGGTGACCTGGTCCCATTCGGGCCGGCCGCCCCAATAGTCGTCATTCGCCGCCAGGACGATGCGATCGCCCGGCACGTATTCCACTAGCGTGAACGGCCCGGTGCCGATCGCCGCTTCGCCGCTGTTGTAGTCGGCCGTGGTCGCGCCCTCCCCGTTCTCGCGGCTGACGATACGCACGATACTGAGGTCGTTGGGCAGCAACGGGTAGGGCCCATCGGTCGTGAACCGGATGGTGTAGTCGTCGACAACCGTCATCTCAGTGATGCTGGCGACCGATACGGCGAAGCTGGACGGGCTGTCCGGCACATCCGGCGCGCGTTCCAGCGAGAACACGACGTCATCGGCGGTGAACGGCGAGCCGTCGTGGAAGGTGACCCCTTCGCGCAGGCGGAATTCCCAGGTCGTATCGTCGTTCGGCGTCCATGACACGGCCAGGCCGGGCAACAGCTCCTGATTGGAGCCCTGGTTGATCAGTGCGTCGAAGAGGTGGGTGACGATCTGGTTGTTGTTGCCCGTATTGTGGAAATGCGGGTCGATCGATGTCGCTTCGGATGCAAGCGCGATCGTGATGTCTTCGGCCATGGCCGGCATGGCGGCAAAAGTGGCCGCGGCGATGCCGGCCGCAAGTGTCCCTAACCGTTTTGACATTGTGCTTCTCGTGCCTCCTGTTCTTGCTTGCCGGGCTCGCCGTGAACATGCCACCGCGCCCCTTCTCGCCGGGACTAGTGTTGCGCCCCGGTTACGCCTGCACAATTCCATGACCATATACCGCCCCCATCGGTCCGTCGATCGGATTGGACCGATGGCCTCACGGATCCTGAATGAACGGAAAGACCACATCTTTGGGAACGTTCCGATAGGAAAGCCGCGTCAAGTCGGCCGGTCCGTAGTCAGGCGTATCCATCAGGATGATCTCCGATGCGATCGGCTCGAACGCCGCACGGAAATGCGTCTTGGAGCGCAGCAGCACGATGTCGAAGTCGCCGACCGCCAGCCCCACCTGCGTCAATGCGTCTTCGTCGATCGCCGTGTGTGCGTTGCCAGTCAACGTGATGGTCAGCCCGGCCGTCTCGATCACGGCAACGGTGCCCAGATCCACCAGCGATCCGCGCCGCATGGCGCCGGTGCCCCTGTAGACAAGCTGCGGAGCGACCGAGCGCACCCGCGCCTCGACAGGCAGCGGCCCGCCTGTCTTGGGCCCCGACCGGCCCCCGATGGTAAGCCGCAGTTCGGCGCCAGGTCCGGCCGCAAGCGCTGCCGCGGCCGCCTCGGGGTCCCAGAGATTGGGGACCACCGCGCGTTCGGCACCGTGGCGCAGCAAGGCCCTGATGCCATGGGTGCTGTCGTTGTTGCGGTCGGCGTGCTCCACCAGAACGATCGGGCCCACGGACGTGCGGGCCCGGTGAGCGGCATGCAGCACTGCCTCGTCCAACTCCAGCACGGGTTCTGGTGCGTAGAGGGCGTGGCGCCGCTCGCGGATCTCCGCGGCCAGCGTGCGAGCGAGCTCGTCGGCCAGGCGTCGGTCATCGTCGACCACCGCGACGACGGAGAATCCGCAATTGGGCACATCGGCGTAAGAGAATCCGGCGAAGACCGAGACATCCACATAGCGGTCCGCCGTCTCGGAACACGCTTTGGCAGCGGAAACGATGCCTGCCAGGGGCACCAGATCGGTCGCACTGAAGATGCTGGGTACCATCAACCCGGGCGTTGCCAGCTCCATCACCGGCTTCAGAGCCCCCTTCAGCGTGCGGGCCAGGCAATCGGCCGCCCGCTCGCCGGTTTCCCCCATATCGGTATGCGGCGAGTGGCGATAACCGAAGACCGCCGTGGCCGGCGCGATCCCCTGCGCATCAAGATTGCCGTGGTAGTCGAAGGCGACGACGATCGGCTTCCCCGGGCCGATCGCCGCGCGCACGGCAGCCAGCAGCTCCGCATCGGGATCGATGCGCGTGGGCGTGACCATGGCGCCATGCAGATGCAGCAGCACCCCGTCCACATCGGTGGCGAGGGCCACGAGGCCGCTGACAATCTCGTCCCTGTATCGTTCGAAGGCATCGTCGGCAGCCGCGCCGCCGGCACCGCCGTCGGCATAGACCAGCCCCACCGGTTCGATCCCTTCGCGGGCAAGGACGGCAAGGAATCCACCGATCGCGGTGTTCGACCCGGCGAACGTCTCGACGATCTCGCCGCCGCGGCGGGCTGACCGTTCGAAACCGGCATGATCCAGCATCGACGGCAGGAAACTGGCCGATTCCATATGCATGCCGGCTATGGCCACGCGCATGTTCAAGACTACCCGATACGTCGTCCATTTCGGGGAACGCCCTGGCGCAACCCCGACCCCTCACCCATATTAGCCGCTTCGTGCCGACGAACTGCCAGCAATCAGAGCCCCAGACTTGACGGACCATGCCCCCGGCAGCCTGCCGCTGCTTGAACCGCTGATCGGGTTTCCCACGATCAGCGCCGACACCAACCTGCCGCTGATCGAATTCGTACGAGGCTATCTCGCCGATCACGGGATCGAAGCGGATCTGGTCTACGACGAAACTGGCCGGAAGGCCAATCTCTACGCCACGATCGGCCCGCGCGACCGTCCCGGCATCTGTCTTTCCGGACACACCGATGTGGTGCCGGTCGCCGGTCAGGACTGGTCGACCGATCCATTTGCGCTTTCAGTGCTTGACGGCCGGGCCTATGGGCGCGGGACCTGTGACATGAAAGGCTTCGTGGCGGGCATCCTGGCGCTGGTGCCGGCGGCTGTGGAACGCGATCTGGAAACGCCGCTGCACATCGCGCTGTCTTACGACGAAGAGGTCGGGTGCCTCGGAGTTCGCCGGCTGCTTGCCTGGCTTGACGACCAGCCCGTGAAGCCCGCGTTGTGCATCGTGGGTGAGCCCACCGGCATGGCGCCCGTGGTCGCCCATAAAGGCAAAGTGGCCATGCGGTGCACTGTCACGGGGTTCGAGTGCCATTCCTCCATGGCCCCGGAAGGCGTCAATGCGATCGAATACGGCGCCGAACTGATAACGCTGATCCGCCGGGCGGCCCGGCGGCTGGCTGCGGACGGCCCGTTTGAGCCTGGATTTGAACCGCAGCATACGACGATGCACGTTGGCACCGTCGCCGGCGGTTCGGCTCTGAACATTGTGCCGGGAGAGGCCGTCTTCGACTTTGAGGTCCGCCATCTGCCGAGCGACGACCCTGAAAGGTTGATCGGAGAAATCCAGCGGTTCGCGCAAACCGAACTGTTGCCCGAGATGCATGGGCGAGGCGCAGAAACCGGCATTGCCTTCACGGAACTGGCGCGCTATCCCGGATTGGCGGCGGACGAACGGCACCCGGTCGTGGATCTGGCCAAGGCTTTGAGCGGCGCGAACAGCGTCGGCAGAGTGTCCTTCGGCACGGAAGCGGGGCTGTTCCAGGCTGCCGGCATTCCTACGGTGGTGTGCGGTCCCGGATCCATCGATCAGGCGCACAAGCCGGACGAATTCATCGATGTGGACCAGTTGAGCCGGCTGGAGACAGCCCTCGACAGGCTGCTGGAGCGGGTGACCCGACAGTGAACTGGACAGCCAACTATCCGGTGGAGTTGAGCGCACCGGATATCGAACCCTATCGCGCCGGCAATACGGGTATCCCGTACTACACAACGTTCGACAGCGGCGCCGCCGGCCCCCACGTGCTGATCAATGCCCTGGTCCACGGCAACGAACTGTGCGGGGCAATTGCTGTCGACACTCTGATGCGCCGGCAGGTGCGCCCTGCGCGCGGTCGCCTGACCTTCGGCTTTTGCAATGTCGCTGCCTATCGTCGGTTCGACCCGAAAGATCCCAATGCGACACGCTATGTGGACGAGGATTTCAACCGCCTCTGGGACAATGCCACGCTGGACGGGGACAGGAGGTCGGTAGAGCTGGAGCGGGCGCGCGAAATCCGCCCGCTGATCGACACCGTCGATTACCTCTTGGACATCCATTCCATGCAGCACCGCACGGTGCCGCTGATGATGGCTGGCCCGATCGAAAAGGGCCGCACCTTGGCCGCCGCTCTGGGCTATCCGCGCTATGTCGTTGCCGACGCGGGGCATGCCGCCGGGCGACGGCTGCGCGACTATGCCGGGTTCGCCGACCCTGAGAGCCCCAAGAACGCCCTGCTTGTCGAATGCGGTCAGCATTGGGAGAGCGGGGCCTCAGGTATCGCGCTGGAGGCCTGCTTTCGCTTCCTCTTGCATTTCGACATGATCGACCAATCGGTTGCCGATGCGGATCTCTCACCAACCGAAGCGGGCCAGCAGATCATCCAGGTGACCGATGCAGTGACGATCCAGACCGACGGCTTCCGGTTCTCCGGCGATTTCAAGGGCATGGAGTGCCTGCCCGAAGCCGGAACGGAGATCGGTCGGGACGGTGACAGGAAGGTTCTCACACCCTACGACAACTGCGTCCTGATCATGCCGTCGCGCCGCCTCAACAAAGGGCAGACGGCGGTCCGCCTTGGCCGCCTGATCGGCTGACGGCAGCGCGGGGATGGGCGACGACGGCGGGCCAGCGACCGGAGCGGCCGCCGAACGTCGCCGGGCGCTGATCGCCATGGTCGGAGCCTTGGCGCTCGGCGCCACCGGCGGCGCCCTGCTGAACACTTTCAACCTGCCGTTGGCCTGGATGATCGGGTCGATGCTGGCGACGGCCGTGGCCGTGATCTGCGGCCTGCCGCTGCGCGTGCCGCCACCGGTGCGCAGCGGCATGGTGGTCGTGCTGGGCGTCATGCTGGGCAGCACCTTCACGCCTGCGCTGCTGGGTGTTCTCGACCGCTGGGCCCTCACCCTTGCCATGCTGACCGTCTATATCGTGGTGTGTACGACCATCGGCGCGGTCTATATGTCGCGCGTGGTTCGATGTGACCCGGTCACCTCCTATTTCACGGCCACGCCGGGCGGCTTCAGCGAGATGGTGCTGATGGGCAGCGCGCTGGGCGGCGACGAACGGACGATCGCGCTCAGCCACAGCCTCAGGATCATGCTGGTGGTGTTCACCGTGCCGTTCTGGTTCCAGTACACGGGTGATCTGGAGATGGGCACGCGGGGACCCGCCGGGTCGGCTTTTGCGGAGCTTTCCCCGACCGATGCACTGCTGCTGGCGGCGTGTGTGATCGGCGGACCGATCGCCAGCCGCATGCGGCTGCCTGCAGCGTGGCTGATGGGGCCGATGGTTCTGAGCGCGGTGATCCACCTGGCCGGCTTCACCGACAGCAAGCCGCCCACCGCCTTGATCGCGATCGCGCAGGTGGTCGTCGGAGCGGCGATCGGCTGCCGCTTCGTTGGCACGCGGCCGCGCCTGGTCGCGCGTATGGCTTTCGTGGCCGTCGGGCTGACAGCCCTGCTGCTCACGATAACGGTCGCCTTCTCACTCGGCCTGCACGCCGTCACCGGGATCCCGGTGGTCGAACTGGTGCTGGCCTATGCCCCCGGCGGCCTGGCGGAAATGAGCCTGGTGGCTCTGGCCCTGGACGTGGACGCTGCGTTCGTGTCCACCCACCACCTGGTGCGTATCATCCTGATCGTGATGCTCGCAGCGCCCGCCTACAAGCTGATCGGCCGCCTGCGACAACGATCGGGATGACAGATGTCACAAGCTCTCGGGGATGGAGAGATGGTGCCCAGGGATGGAGTTGAACCACCGACACTCGCATTTTCAGTGCGATGCTCTACCACCTGAGCTACCTGGGCATCCGGTGGTGCGCCAATCAAAGGGGCGCGGGCGCTGCTTATAGGAAATGTCCCCGCCGGTGTCCAGAGGCTCGCAGAGCTTACTGTCGGCGCGGGCGCGTGGTCAGCCGCTCGGGGACAGTCAGCCGCCATCGGATCGCGGCGGATCTGAGCCCGGTGACGAAGGCGATGCAGGCAATGGCGCCGACGACCCGGTATTCGGGCAGGACGTCCAGGATCACGACGAACGCAATGCATCCGAACATCACCGGTATCGCGTAAAGCTCCCGGCTCATCAGAAGCGTCTGGCGCCCGGCCAGGACGTCTCGAATGAGGCCGCCGCCGATCGCCGTGACGACCCCCAGGATGATGGGCGCAATGGGAAGCCCGAATCCAAGATCCCATACCTTCCCCGCAGCCTGAATGCCGAACAGGGCGGCCCCGAAGCCATCGAGATGCAGCATCAGGCCGTAGACCGCCTTCTGGCTCAGCGCCGCGCGCGCGGCAAAGGCCAGCAGGCTGGCGCCCAGAGCGAACCAGACATAGCTGAGCTCCACGGCCCAGAAGACCGGCACGTCGAGGATCAGGTCCCTGACCGTTCCGCCGCCGATGGCCGTGATCACGCCAAGCACAGTGGTCCCGAAGATATCGACCCCGCGATCGGCCACGGCGAGCACGGCCGTGACTGCAAAGGCAACGGTCGCCGTCAGGGCAAACCAGGTTTGAAGGTCGTCCAGAGGCATGCCTGTTACCGCCTGATGTCAAATCCCGACCGCACAGGCCAAGCGCAGGGGGTCGTATGACGGTCCGCGATTCGGTACGGTCTCTTGATCAACACAGTGCCGGACACAATCGACGATGGGGAGGACGAAGATGGCATCAATGACCTTGCGCCTTGGTGTCGCCGCACTGGCCGCGGCCTTGCTGAGCCACTCCGTCCAGGCGGACGAGCCCAGGGTGGCGGTGCCGCAGGACTTGACGCGCCCTGCTGCGCCGACGGTGATCGACCGCAGCCGGGCCACGACGCTGCCGCCGATGTTCTTCGAACGCCGGTTCTCTCCGATCCTGCAGCAACTAGAGGCTATCACCGCCATCCGATCCGTTTTGCCGGTGGTGGAGTCCGAGCCCGACTGCCCGCCGCCAGTGGATGTGAGCCACTGGTGTCAGGAACTGGTGACCAAGACATGCGGTGCCGAAAACCAGTGCAGCACCTCCACCGGATGCGATCCCGCCAATCAGCTGTTGGACATGTTCTGTACGTCCGAAGGCGACGAGCGTGAAGAGATGCTGTTGACCTGCCTGATCAGCCTGCAGGACGAGATCATCTTTTTCCCGTGCGGGGAGTAATCCCTGTCACATTCGCTCAGGCACCTCGATGCCCAAGAGGTCGAGCGTGCGCTCCAGCGTGCGCAGGGTCAGGGCAGACAGTGCAAGCTGGGAGGCCTGAACCGCGCGGTCGGCCTCGCTCAGGATGTGGCATGACGCGTAGAACCGGCTGAACGCCTGCGCCGCGGAATAGGCGAAATCGGCGAGCTCGCTGGGCGCCCGCTTTGCTTCCGCCGAAGCCACCGCATCGGGAAAGCGGGAGAGCTCCAGCATCAGGTGACGCTCGACATCGGTCGGCGGCAGGATCTCGCCCGGCTCCGCCCCCTGATCGGAGGCCTTGCGCAACAGGGACTTTATCCGCACGGCCGCATATTGCAGATAGGGGCCGGTGCGGCCCTCGAACCGCATGAAGCGATCGAGGTCGAAGATGTAGTTCGACATCCGCCAATTGGAGAGGTCGGCGAACTTCACGGCGGCGAGGCCCACCATGCGGGCCACTTCGGCCCGCTCCTCCGGCGGATAGTCGGCCGCAAGCCCGGCTTCCGTCAGGCGGGCTTCTGCCTGCTCCGCTGCCGCGCCAATCAGATCTTGCAGCTTCATCACGCCGCCGGCGCGGGTCTTGAACGGACGCCCGTCCAGCCCGTTCATGGTGCCGAAACCGATATGCTCCATTTCAGCCTTGCCGGCGAGACCCGCCTTCCGCGCGGCCCGGAAGACCTGCTCGAAATGCAGGTGCTGGCGCTGGTCGACCACATAGAGCATGAGATCGGGATCGAAGGACTGGACGCGGTCCACGATCGTCGCAAGGTCCGTGGTGCCGTACATCACGGCGCCGTCCGACTTCTCCAAGATAAGCGGCGGCACCTCGTGCTTGTCGTCCGCTTCGCCCACGGGGACAACAAGCGCCCCCTGATCGCGTTGCGCCAGGGCGACTGCAGTCAAATGCCCGATCATCGGCGGGATCAGGTCGTTGACGTCCGCCTCGCCCTTGAACAGGTCGAAGCGGACGCCGAGCGTGCCGAAATCCCGGTTCAGCGCGGCGGTCGAAACGTCGATGAAATGGCGCCATAGCGCTCGGTAACCGGGCCGGTGCGCCTGCAGAGCCGCTGTGGCAGCCCGGGCCTCCTTCAGCCGTTCGGGATCCTCCCGGCATGCGGCCGCGGCGACGGGGTAGAGCTGTTCCAGATCCTCCAACGTCACCGGAGAGGTGTCAGGGTACGGCCCGGAGCTCCCCTCGTCAAAATAGGGAAGGTCGGGACGGCGATGCCGGATCTCGCTGATCAGCATGCCCATGGGCAGGCCCCAGTCGCCCAGATGCACATCGCTGATGGCGCGATCGCCCAGGAAGCGGAACAGCCGCTGCAGGCTGTCGCCGATGATGGAGGCGCGCAGGTGGCCCACATGCATGGGCTTAGCCACATTCGGCCCGCCGAAGTCGAGGATCACGGTCAGGGGCTCGGCGCGTGCTGGCACGCCCAGCCGGTCGTCATCCGCCGTCGCGGCAATATGGCTGCCCAGCGCCGCATCGGTCAGCGTCAGGTTGATGAAGCCGGGCCCGGCAATTGAGACGTCGGCGAAGGTACCTGACGCCCGCAGAGCGCCGGCTACGCTCTCCGCGATCGCGCGTGGCGGCTTCCGGGCGAGCTTCGCCGCGGCCAGTGCGCCGTTGCACTGGAACTGCGAAAGATCGGGGCGGTCGGATACCTGCGTCCGGCCCAGTTCGGCGGGCAAACCCTCGGCGGCAAAGGCCTGGCCGACGGCCTCGCCGAGAACGCGTGTCAGTGACGGCATCGTCTCTTCATAACAACGGATCAACTTCGCCGGTCACGGCCGACGCGGGCGCGGTATAGCCCGCCCACGGCCTGTCTGTCGACGCGCCATCAGATACCGATGCTGTTGAGGAAGTCGTCGACCGCGCCCCAGCACATAGCGCGGATGGCATCTTGCTCTTGCAGAATCTCGTGGGCGCTGCCGGCAAGGTGCACGAGCCGCGCATCGGGAAGCCTGTCCGCGAAGCGCGAAACGGCGGTATTGCTGACGACGCGGTCACCACCGGCAACGGCGATCAGAAGCGGTAGCGTCGCCCTTTGCGCAACATTCGCGTTGTTCAGGTGGCGGATCGACCGCATCGCTGCGTCCAACCATCCCCAAGTGACACCGCCAAGGCGGACGTCCGGCCTGTCTTCCAGGTATCGCCTGTGTTCGTCAAAGCGGCCCCGATCGGTCGTCAGCGGATTGCCGTCGAAGCCGAGATCCGTTAGTCCGCGATCCGCCTGGCCGATCGCATAGCTTCGCGCCAACCCTAGCCCAGAGGCCGATCGGGCGATCAGCGCTAACAGGGCCGCCAGCGTCCGGCTCTGCCCGAGCCCAAGCATCGGCGCCAGCAGGACGCCCGCGGAGATCCGAGGTCCGTCTTCTGCGCCCTGCGCGGTCAGATGGCGCAAGGCCAGATGTGCCCCGACGGAATGCGCCAATAACCAAATCGGCTGAGCCGCTCCGGTCCCTTCCATCCAGACCAGCGCGCCACGAAGATCATGCAGGTAATCCTCGAACCGGCCGACATGGCCCTTTAGCCGGTTATCGAGTAGCCGCGAGGACAGCCCCTGTCCGCGCCAATCGAAGGCGAACACGTGAAAACGGCGCGCGAGCAGCTCGCGCGCCGTTTCCTGATACTTTTCAAGAAACTCCGTACGCCCCTGCAAGAGCAGCACGGAGCCCCGCGCAGCCTGCGGACCCGGCCAGTGGCCTAGGCGAAGCGTTACGCCGTCGCCGACGTCAACGAACGCGGTCCGCAAGGCAACCAGTGGCGCACCCGACGGCCGTGTCGACCGCTCAGGCGTCCAGCTCGCGCTCGTCCAGGGCCGCCTGGGCCGCCGACAGACGGGCGATCGGCACGCGATAGGGCGAGCACGAGACATAGTCGAGATGGACGGTCTCGCAGAACCGGACCGACGCAGGGTCACCGCCATGCTCGCCGCAGATGCCGAGCTTGATCTGAGCACGGGTCTCCCGGCCGCGTTCCGCCGCCAGCTGGATCAGCTCACCCACGCCAGACTGATCGATCGTCACGAACGGATCGTTGTCCAGCACGCCGTGGCCGATGTAGTCGGGCAGGAAGTGGGCTGAGTCGTCACGGCTGATGCCGAAGGTCGTCTGCGTCAGGTCGTTGGTGCCGAAGCTGAAGAACTCCGCCGTTTCGGCCAAGTCTCCGGCTCGCAGCGCGGCCCTAGGCAGCTCGATCATCGTGCCGACCAGATAGGTGAACTCCACCCCGCTTTCCTTGATCACCTCTTGTGCGGTGCGGTCGATCACGTCCTTCAGCAGGTCCAGCTCTTTCTTGGAGAAGGCGAGCGGGATCATCACTTCCGCGACGATGGTGTCGCCCGACTCTTTGCGGACCTGGGCCACAGCCTCGAAAATGGCGCGGGCCTGCATCTCGTAGATTTCCGGATAGGTGACGCCCAGCCGGCAGCCGCGATGGCCCAGCATGGGGTTCGCCTCCGCCAACTGGCCGGACCGTTGCCGGACCTTCGGCACATCCACACCGGCGGCCTTGGCCACGACATCCATGTCCGCGTCGGTCTTCGGCAGGAACTCGTGCAGGGGCGGGTCGAGGAGACGCACCGTCACCGGGAACCCGGTCATGATCTTGAACAGGTCCACGAAGTCCTGCCGCTGTACCGGCAGCAGGTCCGACAGGGCCGCCCGCCGTTCCGCCTCGCTGTCGGCCAGGATCATGCGCCGGACCGTGGTGATGCGGTCGCCTTCGAAGAACATGTGCTCCGTCCGGCAGAGGCCGATGCCTTCGGCCCCGAACTCGCGCGCCGTCTTGGCGTCGAGCGGCGTTTCCGCGTTGGCGCGCACCCGCATACGGCGAAGATCGTCCGCCCAGCCCATCAAGGTGGCGAAGTCGCCCGACAGCTCCGGCTGGATAGTCGGAACCTGACCAAGCATCACCTCGCCCTTGCTGCCATCCAGCGTGATGATGTCGCCGGCCCGGAGCGTCTGCCCACCGGCATGCACCGTGCCGCCTTTGAAGTCGATATGGATATCGCCGGCACCGGCCACGCAGGGCCGGCCCATGCCGCGGGCGACGACGGCCGCGTGGCTGGTCATACCGCCCCGGGTGGTCAGAATGCCAACAGCCGCGTGCATGCCGTGGATGTCTTCCGGGCTGGTCTCTTCGCGCACCAGAATGACCGTCTCGCCCTTGTTGGCCTGGGCCTCCGCCTCGTCAGCGGTCAGCACGATCTTGCCCGAGGCCGCCCCGGGCGAGGCGGGCAGTCCGTGGCCGATGATGTTGCGTTCGGCCTTCGGGTCCAGGGTCGGGTGCAGCAGCTGGTCGAGCGAGGCCGGGTCTACGCGACGCACCGCCTCTTTCTTGTCGATCAGCCCTTCCTGGCACATCTCCACGGCGATCTTCAGGGCCGCCGGGGCCGTACGCTTGCCGTTGCGGGTCTGCAGGATGTAGAGCGTGTTGCTTTCGATGGTGAACTCGAGATCCTGCATCTCCCGGTAGTGGTCTTCCAGCTTCAACCGGTACTCATGCAGCTGGTTGTAGAGGTCCGGCATGACCTCTTGCATGGTCGGCAGATCGACACCGCTCTTGGCTGCGGCGATCTTGTTGATCGGCTGCGGCGTGCGGATGCCGGCCACCACGTCTTCGCCTTGCGCGTTGACCAGGTATTCGCCGTAGAACTGGTTGTCGCCGGTCGAGGGGTCGCGGGTGAACGCAACGCCGGTCGCGCAATCCTGACCCATGTTGCCGAACACCATGGTCTGCACGTTGACCGCGGTGCCCCAGCTGGCCGGAAGGCCGTGCAGACGACGATAGGTAATGGCGCGCTGGTTCATCCAAGAGCCGAAGACGGCGCCGATGCCGCCCCACAACTGCTCATGCGGATCCGTCGGGAAACTGCTGCCGAGTTGCTTCTGCACGACCTCTTTGTAGAGCTCGACGACCGTCTGCCAGTCTTCCGCCGTCATGTCGGTGTCGAGATTGTAGCCGCGCTCGCGCTTGGCCGTATCCAGCACGTCTTCGAAGTGGTGCATCTCCACGCCGAGCACGACGTTGGAATACATCTGAATGAAGCGGCGATAGGAGTCGTAGGCAAACCGCGCATCTCCAGTCGTATTGACCAGGCCATGCACCGTGCTGTCGTTGAGGCCGAGGTTCAGAACCGTGTCCATCATGCCGGGCATGGACGCGCGCGCGCCGGACCGCACCGACAACAAGAGGGGGTCGCCCGGGTCGCCGAACAGCTTCTTGTTCTGCTGCTCCAGCCACTGCACCGCCTCGCGGATCTGGTCGGCGAAGTCGTCGGGATACTGGCGGCCGTGATCGTAGAAATAGGTACAGACTTCCGTGGTCGCCGTGAAGCCGGCCGGCACCGGCAGCCCGATGCGGCACATCTCCGCCAGATTGGCGCCCTTGCCGCCAAGCAGGTTCTTCATGTCGGCGCGCCCGTCGGCGGTGCCGCCACCGAACTTGTAGACCCACTTCGTCATATCCCCGTCTCCCTCGACGCGTTCCCAATAAGGAATGAAGCCGCGCCAAGGCCGGCGCGCCCGAACGTTGCCGACTCTAGTCCGTCCGACAACCCAGGCGTTGACATGGCTCAATGCAGCGCGGACGAACCGGCAATGGGCGCAGCCGGGCGCTACCCTTCGACGCGGGAGAAATCGGCGACGCTGTTCATCGTATCGGTGATCGCCTGCAGCAGGGCAAGACGGTTGCGCCGAAGATCGGCGTCTTCGGCATTAACCGTCACCTGTTCGAAGAAGGCGTCGATGGGTTCCCGCAGGCGGGCAAGCGCAGACATGGCGCCGGCGAAATCCATGGCGCGAATCCTGTCGGCCACGTCCGTGGCGGCACGTGCCAGGGCATCGGCGACCTGGCGCTCCTCCTCCTGCGTGAATCCGCCGGGGTTCGGGGCGCCGTAGCCGTCGGCGCCGTCCTTCTTCGCTTCGATCCGGACGATGTTGCCGGCTCGGCGGTATCCGGTCAGCAGATTGGCGCCATCGTCGCTGGCCAGCAGATCTTCCAGAGCCGAAACACGGTCGAGCAACTGCACCAGATCATCCACGCCAAGGGCGAACACGGCATCGATAAGGTCGTGCCGCACCCCCTTGTCGCGCAGACTGACCTTCAGCCTATCGGCCAGGAAGGCCAGGATGTCGTCCGCAACTGCGGCCGGCTTCAGATCGTCGACCGCGGCCGCATACCGGCCAATGGCCTCACTCAGAAGATCCCGCAGCGGCAGGTCGAGCCGGTTTTCCAGGATCAGCCGGATGACGCCAAGAGCCGCCCGGCGCAGCGCGAACGGGTCGCGGCTCCCGGTGGGCTTCTCGTCGATCGCGAAGAACCCGGCGAGGGTATCGATCTTGTCGGCCAGCGCGACCGCGACGGACAGCGGAGCGTTCGGGCAATCATCGCCCGGCCCCAATGGCGCATAGTGCTGGGCGATCGCCTCGGCGATTGCCGGCGGCATCCCCTGCCCCAGAGCGTAGTAGCGGCCCATGATGCCCTGAAGCTCGGGGAACTCACCCACCATGCCGGTGACGAGATCGGCCTTGCAGAGTGCTGCAGCATGGCCAGCCGCCTCGCGGTCGGCGCCGGCGATCCGGCCGGCGATGGTGCGCGATAGCGCGCCGACGCGGACCACCTTCTCCGCCATGCTGCCCAGCCTGGCATGGAAGATGATGCTGCCGAGCTTGCCGGCATGGGTTTCCAGCGGCGTCTTGCGGTCCTGGTCCCAGAAGAACTTCGCATCGGCCAGGCGGGCGCGCAGCACGCGCTCATTGCCGGCGACGACTGCAGCGCCGCCGTCCCGCGTCTCGGTATTGGCGACGACAATGAAGCGCGGTGCGAGCGTTCCGTCCGGCTTGCGGCAGGCAAAGTATTTCTGATGGGTGCGCATGGAGGTCGTCAGCACCTCCTGCGGTACCTCCATGAACACGTCGTCGATCCGGCCCATCAGCACGATCGGCCATTCGACCAGACCCGCGACCTCCTCCGCCAAGCCGTCGTCCTCGACAAGGCTCAGCCCATCCTCCTCCGCCCGCTGACGGGCTTTGTTGAGGATGGCCGCCTTGCGCCTGTCGCGGTCCAGCATCACGCTGGCGTCGACCAGTTTCTGCGCATAGTCGGCGTAGTCGACGACCTGGACGATGTCGGGCGCCAGGAAGCGGTGTCCGCGCGTTTCGGCGCCATAGGCCAGGGTCAGATGCTCGTCCGGCTTGAAGGCGCCGGGCAGTGGTTTCCCGTCGAACAGGGCCAGCACGTGGTGCAGCGGTCGCACCCAGCGGAAACCGCTCTCGCCCCAGCGCATGCTCTTCGGCCAGGGGAAACCCGTCAGCACGCGCGCCACAACATCGGCCAGCACCTCAGGCGCCGGCCGGCCGGGCCGATTGACCACGGCGAACCAGGCGCGGCCCTTGCCCGTATCGCGCAACTCACACTGATCCAGCGCGACGCCGGCGGATCTGAGGAACCCGTCAAGCGCCGCCTGCGGGGCGCCCTCGCGCGGGCCCTTGCGCTCCTCGCTCAGATCGGGCTGGGCCGCGGGCACGCCTTCAGCGGCGAACACCAGCCGGCGCGGCGTGACGAAGGTGCGGGCACTGTCCGGCGCCAGGCGCTCGGCCGCGAGCGCCTCGCCCATCAGCCGCGCCAAATCATCGGCGGCACGCGCCTGCATGCGCGCCGGGATCTCTTCGGAGAACAGCTCCAGCAGAAACTCGGCCATGGGTTCTACGCCGCCTCCAGCCACATCTCGCAGCAGGCGCGCGCCAGGTCGCGGACGCGACCGATATAGGCGGCACGCTCCACCACGCTGATCACGCCGCGGGCGTCGAGCAGATTGAACAGATGGCTTGCCTTGATGCACTGGTCATAGGCGGGCAGTGCCAGGCGATGGCCGATCAGCGACTGGCATGCCGTTTCCGCATCGACGAAATGGCGCAACAGGGCGTCGGTATCCGCATGCTCGAAATTGTAGGCGGAGTATTCCCTCTCCGCCCGATGGAAGACATCGCGGTAGGTCTTCGGCCCCGGCCCGCCTGGATCGTTGAAGGGCAGGTCGAAGATGCTCTCTTTGCCCAGCACATACATGGCGATGCGTTCCAGGCCATAGGTCAGCTCCAACGGCACCGGGTCGCATTCGATCCCGCCGACCTGCTGGAAATAGGTGTACTGCGTCACCTCCATGCCGTCGCACCAGACTTCCCAGCCCAGGCCCCAGGCGCCGAGCGTGGGGCTCTCCCAGTCATCCTCCACGAAGCGGATGTCGTGCAGAGCGGGGTCGATGCCCAGCGCATAGAGGCTCTGCAGATAGAGGCCCTGGCTGTCGGCCGGCGACGGCTTCATCAGCACCTGGAACTGGTAATAGTGCTGCAGCCGGTTGGGGTTCTCGCCGTAGCGGCCGTCGGTCGGTCGCCGCGACGGCTGGACATAGGCGCAGTTCCAGGTGTGCTCCGGCCCCAGTGAGCGCAACGTGGTGGCCGGATGGAAGGTGCCTGCACCCACCTCCATGTCGAAGGGCTGCAGGATCACGCAGCCCTGCGCGGCCCAGAAGGTCTGCAGCCTCAGGATGACGTCCTGAAATGACGTCGGCGGTGGGCTCACCGTCACCATGGGGTCGTCCAAGCCGGATTATGGGGTCAAGGGCACCGGCGGCGGACCGCCGGCCGGCCGAACGCTACTGCGCCGCACCCGGTGTGGCAACCGCTACCCTTCTCAACGGCGCGGGCAGTCGCTGCGATCGCAAGCGCGGGCCACGAAGATACCGCAGACCGTGCACTTCTCCAGGTCTTCGCTCTCCAGTTGCCGCGTGTCCTCTTCCGCCGAGGTGCGGCGCCGATTCTCCGCGCGGACACGGTTGACCGAGCCGATCAGCCGAAACGCCGCCAGCACGGCGACGATGATCAGCGCGAGGGTGAGCAGCTTGGGCAGGCTGAACATTCAGGCAGTTCCCAAAAGAGGCGCGGGTCCCGTCAGAGGCTAGAGGCCATAGCGCGCCCAGACCAGCCGCTCTTCCACGGCCGCCAGCGCGCTGTCGACGAAGGCACCGCCATCAACCGACCGCGTGAGCGACAGCCGGCGGCGCAGCCAGCCCTTCTCCGCGCCCACCACCCGCAGGCGCACCTTGTCGCCGAACTTCTCCCGCAGGGTCGGGCGCAGATGGCCGATACCGTCGACGAGGCCGTGGCTAAGGGCCGTCTGACCGGTCCAGAACTGGCCCTCGAACAGCTGATCGTCTTCGCCCTTCAAACGGCCGCCGCGACGAGAATTGACGAAGCCGCGGAAGCTGCCATGCATCTCATCCTGGATGCCGCGCAGGATGGCCACATCCTCTTCCCGCTCCGGCTTGAACGGGTCCAGGATGGACTTTCGTGCGCCCGCGGTGTGCACCCGCCGCTCGATGCCATAGCGGGCGATCAGCTCGTGCAGGCCGAAACCGGCGCTGATCACACCGATCGAGCCGACAATGGAATTGGCGTCGGCGTAGATCTCGTCGGCGGCACAGGCCAGCCAATAGCCGCCCGACGCCGCCACATCCTCAACGAAGGCGTAGACCGGGACCTCTTTTTCGTCGGAGAGATCGCGGACACGCCGCGCGATCAGCGAGGACTGGACCGGGGACCCGCCGGGCGAGTTGATGGCCAGCGCCACCGCCTTCACCTTCGGCAGCGAAAACGCACGCTGCAGCGGGCCGGCCAGCGCCGTCAGCGTCAGCCCCCGCCGCAGGCCGATGTCCTGCCCGATCACGCCGGTCAGACGAACCACCGCGACCACCGGTCGGGGGTGGCGCACCCGCTCAAGCGTGACGATGTCCCCAATCCGCGACAAACCGGTCCCTCCATTCGGTGCCCCGCTGGAGGGCCGCCCGCCCTCTAGATAAGGATGTTGCCGGGTTTATCCAGGATTACAGGGTAAGAGCGGCGGCATCCCGCAGAACGGCCGCGGCGGCCTCGGTATAGCGCCCGTCGGCTTCGTGCAGTACCAGCCCGGCCGACAGCACCGTGCCGCCGCGCCCGCCCTTGCGGGCGGCCACGATCACCCGCTTCGCCGGCCGCCCCGCTTTCGGCCAGAGTGGAAAGACGTGCACGCTGCCGAATCGGGGCGACAGCAGCGCCAGGATTTCCTGCAGCCGGTCGGCGCGATGGATCAGGGTCAGCGTACCCTTGTGCCCGAGCGCCGCCCACGCCCGGTCGATCCAAGGGCCAAGCCCGCCGATCCCCTCCACGGTCGCCTGACGCCGCCCCGGCTCTGGCGAGGCGGTGTGGCCGGCCTCCGCCAGATAGGGCGGATTGGCGATCACGTGGTCGAAGCTCCCTGGCGCCAGAACATCCTCGGCCGCGGCGACGTCCCCCGCCAGAAGACGCACCCGGCCGGCGACACCGTTCAACTCTGCGTTATCCCGCGCCAGCGCCAGATGGTCCGGGTCGCTGTCCAGCCCAACGATCGACACACCGGGCAGGCGTGCTGCCAGACACAACGAAGCCGCCCCGGTGCCGCAGCCGAGATCGAGGACGCAGGCGCCCTCGCGCGCGTCGACCGTCGCCGCCAACAGAACCGGATCGATGGCCACGCGATAGCCGCCCGCCGGCTGGCGCAGCAGCACCCGGCCGTCCAGCAGCCGGTCTTCCGTGATGGCGGTCGCCTCAGGCCCCGCCATCCGGCAGCTCTTCGCCGGTCTCGATCAGCACCCGGCGGGCCTGCTGGAGGTCTTCGTCCGCCACCATCAGCCGGCGCTGGATAGCATTGATGCTGCCTTCCAATATGGAGGTATGGGTGTCCAGCACGATCGCAGGGATGCCGGCATCGGCCAACAGGGCCGTCAGCCACGACAGCCGGACAGGATCGGTGGTCCGCAGGAGCTCTTTCATCGGGGGCAAGACCGTTTGAATGCCGCAGAAATGGGTTGTGGCCCGGTCATGCCGATGGGCCGCAGCGACCCGGGCTTGACCCCAGAGGGGCGCACCTTATGCTCTGCCTCATGAGCCGGGCCGTCAATCAACTGGTTGACGCCGGCATCGTTG
>JANQQD010000129.1 GCA_028285185.1 Anaerolineae bacterium
GCTCAGGGTCACCGTGCCGCCGTGGTCCACCACGATGGTCTTCACGATCGCAAGGCCGAGGCCCGACCCGAACGAATCCTGCGCGATGCGCTCAAACGGCCTGAACACGGCGTCGATCATCGCGTCGGGAATGCCGGGGCCGGAATCGTCGACATTGACCACGGCCTCGTCGCTGCCCTGACGAAGGGTGACCCGCACCTTCCTGCCGTACTTGACCGCGTTTTCCATCAGATTCCGGAATACGCGCTCAACGGCGTTGTAGCGGCCACGGATCACGACGCCCGCCGGCAGATCGGCCGTGATCTCGTGGCCCATGTCCTCGTGTTCCTCCGCCAGAGCCTCCAGTAGCGACGGCAGGTCGATCTGCACGACCTCGCCATCACGCATCGTCGCCCGCGTGAACGTCATGATGGACGAGACGATCGACTGGGCGGCATCAAGGCGCCCCTCGATCTGCTGCCGGGTCTCTTCGGCCTCCACCTTGCGCGCAAGCACGCCGATTGTGGCCAGGGGGGTCTTCAGATCGTGACCCAGGCTTTGCATCAGACCGATCTGGTAGTCCACGGCCCGGCTCACGCGTTCGGTCATCTGATTGAAGGCCGCGATGGTATCCCGCAGATCGGCGCTGCCCTCGACCGCGATCGGTTCCAGGCGTTCGCCGCGGCCCAGCCGGTTGGCGCCCTCGGCCAGATGCTGCAGCGGCCGCATCAGTCGACCGAGGATAAGGATTGCCGCACCGCCGAGCAGGATGAGAAGCGCTTTTGCCTGAAGGGACTTCAAGACCAGGGGCTCCACGGGGCCAACCCGCGGCACCAGCGAATAGATATTGACCCAGTCGGTCTCGCCTTCGGCGCGAAGCGACAGCACGTAGACTGTCGCTTCGTCCAGGCCCTCGCCCGTGCCGTCGCTCTGGCTGCCAGACAGCGTCACCCAGCGCGGGAGATCGCGACCCTCGTTCCGGCGGATGAGGGCCGGCGGGCGGTCGCCGACGGCGTCCAGCAGGTCGGGCCGGTCAGCGTCCAGCCCGGGGGGAACGGCGGGGATCAGCACGCGGCGTTCGGCCATCTCGAATTCTGCGACGGGCACACCGTCTTCGCGCAGGAATTCGGCAATCGCGGCGGCGAGTTCGGGCAGCAGACGATCGCCGCGCTCCTGCTGAATGCCGGAGCGCGGCTCGATCAGCACCACGCGCACCGGGCGCCGCAGCCCATCGGCCACGACTTGGCGCATCTCCGGCGGTGTGCGCAACAGGTTGGGCATCACCTCGCGAAAGATGTCTGCCGCGCCCTCCCTCGCCTGCACCCGCTCTTCCACTGTCAGGAAGTAGTAGTCGATGACGATCGCCGAGCCCTGCAGCAACAGGATCGTCGCGACCAGCAGAACCACGATTTGCGTCCGCAGAGGACGGCGCCTCCACCATCGTCTCATAGCCGTTGTCGCTCCGGTTCCGGGCGGTGACTGGGCTTGCGTATCCGTTGGGCGTCCGCCGCACCGAGTTTCCAGGGATGCTGCGACCGAGTGGAACTTCCCATTACCGAAGAAATTCGGTTCAGCTTGATAGGATTTGTCATAGGATCGCCTGGCATTTATTTACGGTCATCCATATTTTTGTTCTGCAATCCCTTCGGTTGTCGATTCGCTATCAGCATTGAGCGCAAATGCCCTAGTACATGCCATCCAAGTATAAACGATGACGTGAATGTAAGTCTCCTAACATTCGGACCTTAGCGCGGTAATGAGTGCATCACCGAGAAATAGGTTCGCAAGAAGAAAATTCATGACCCAGTGGCCTAGGCGATTTATAGGTACAAAATATTATTTCGAAAATACTCTTTGCATTCTGCATTTGTACCTACTAGAGCAGTAAGTCAGGCTGCGCATCTAGAGATATGGCAGAGATCATTCGGCCAATCGAAGTGTAGATGAACAATTTACATTAGCGAACATCTTGAGCTGTGTCGATGACGCCAAGCGTGTTTCCGGCTCCCTTGGAACACGCTGGACTATGAGGACGAGAAGCGTACTCGCCGCGCGGCAAACCGAATGTGCGGGCCGCGGAACGGAACTGCGTAGACGGAGTACTAGAGGAGATAGGCCGCCATGCCGCAACCGAGTTCAGCCGTAGCCGTCGGCATCGATGACGACGATCCTTTCCACATCGGCGATGACGACGATGATTACGGCGACAATGTGCAATCCTGGGTACCCGTACCCATGAATGCCATCAAGGCGAAGCCGATGGACGCGGCCACAATGAAAAATGTGGCAAAGAATAATCAAAATGTCGCCAAGCAACTAGCAAGTATTCAGAAAGGCATAAAGGACAACAGTGCTATTGTAAACCGTCATACGACTGCAAAGAAGATCGGCAAGGTGGCCAATGCCACCCGAGCGATAGGAACCGTGGGTGTGGGGGCGGCCAATACTCTGACTGGCGGAGCCATACTGGGGGGTGCTACGCTCGGCACGACGACCGGCTGGGCTGCTGTCGCCGTCGGTGGTTTGTCGCTTGGCGCGGGTCCGATTGGTCTGCTTGCCGCGGCGACAGTGGGCGTTATCGGCGCGTCAGCCATGAATGCCGTTTCCGCGCACAAGACCCGCAAACATATCGAGGCGCTGGAGTTCATTCACGAATACGCGCAGAAGGGCGTCTATGCCTGCAGCGATGACAACAGCCCCGTACATGCCGGCATCATTCATGGCGTGCTGCCCTACATCATCAAAAAGAAGAAGGCCAAGTTGGCACGCAGGGCATTCAAGGCGGTGCCGGTGATCGGTGTTGCGGAGTCAGTACGCGCCAAAGCCAAGTGGCTGAAGAAGAAACTCGACGGCTCACAGGGGTTCAACAGAAGCTTCAATGCCAATGCCCTGGCGGCCCATCACTGCGCAACCGAGTGCGCACTGACACGGGCGATCATCGCGGAGCTTTTTTCCGTCGACGATGAGGTGGCGGAGGAGGCGCGGTATTGCGACGAACGCGCCCTGGCCAAGTTGATCGAAGTGAAGATCAAGTCAGTCTAGGTGGAACCCACAATATTGAGATGAACGGCTTGCCCGATGTTCTCGGCATATGGGCCGTATGCGCCCGCTCGGCATGGCGCCGGGAAGGGAGAGTGCCTGTCCATCGGCCGAACGGTTCGCTTGACCCGGCCGGCATCCGCCACGGACGGATTGCTGCGTAGCACGCAAACGGGGCGGTGGATCTCGGTACTTCGGCTTCGGTGGTCAAACTCAAGGAGACGAATGATGGTGACGGAGAAGTATGAGTTCGGAAGCGGCTCCTTCCAGAGGGTGCTGTGGCTCAATCGCGGGCAGCTGTTCCGCAGGCCGGAGGTCGTGAGTGCCGAGTTCACAACGCCTGGGGAGGCTTCCCTGTTGATGGCCAATGTGAACGGCAAGGTAACGACGGATGTTCCCGGTAGCACCGACGCTGTGGGTTGGAGGACGTTTCACATACCATCGTCGGACGCCCATTTGGGAGAGTACAAGTTAGGCTTTGCCAATCGTTCAGAAGCTGAAATGAAGGTAAGGCAGGGCGTCGTCCGACTTCTGTAGTGATCTCAATTGTAGCTTCTGCCCGGGATAGGGCAGGATTCGACCAAGAGCGCAGCCATCCTCCGTGAGGGCCGGGTTTCGCAGGCGCCCGGCCCCGCCGTCAGCCAACGGCAAGACGAGCGTGTTGGGCGCGAGCGAACCGACGGCTGCCACCACGCGGCAAATGTTGTGGTGGACCTGCACCGAGACCCAGCAAACCTGACACATGGGCCCGACAGACTGGTTGGCACAGCCAACGAGGCGGGACGTGTGGCTTGTATACGGGCAAATGCGGCCGACTGGGGCTGTGCGGCCCCTCCGGAACGTCTCCAAACCCGTTTTCGAGCGGGCGCCAAGGACGTCGCGCAATAGTGATTTCCCGGATCGATTTGATAGATTTTGTTACAAGTAAAACTCAAGTTCTTCTTTGCATCCTGGCCAGCTTCCATTTATCTTATTACCAGCACGACGGCATCGCTTGTTGCGCTTCTGTGAGAAAAGCGCATCACGTTAGTGCCTAATCTCAGATATACCGTTGCAAATGGATGTGTATATTGAGATCAAAGCGTTCATGTCTCATTATAGTGAAGAATGCATAGTTAATTGATGAGAAACAGAAGATTGAACGATCTCTGAGTGGGCGAATTTACGAGTACAAGCGACATTTTTTGACACAGATCCATGCTCCAGATTTGGCGATTTCAAGTCGATTCGTCTGAAATTGGCACGAGGAATCGATGATGATTTATCGGTACAAAAAATTAGTCCAAGTATTGTTCAAATTTTCTTGTGCAGAAGTTGGGGGTTTTGGAGTGCAGAGTACACAGAACATCAGATCGGCGAAGAAGCACCCGCAAGCAATAAGAGCCTAATGGGCACTGAGACCTGCTCGATGGAGATCGCTACTGCGCGGATACTTTTGAGTCAATCACCGAGATATCACAGACAAATATCGAGACACGACTCAAGATCAGCGGCAATACGATGAGGCTTATTTATGAGTTTAAAGAAGGTATTTACCAATAAAGTGATCTGTATTTCATGCAACTTGATGACAACTTGAGATTTGTCGGATACCGTCCATCGCGATCCTGTCCGAGTTCTCACGCGCCGCGCCCCTGGGGCGCGACTTCGTGGGACCGCAGCGAACTGGGAGAAGAGATATGCCGATCCGCCGCGCCAACACCGCAACCCCGCACCGGTTCCGGGCAGGCAATCGCACGCAGCATCAGCACGGCACCGCATGCCGTGAGCTGACGCCTGTGGCCCCTTGCAAGTCGGCCTTCCGTCAGGCCATGGCCGGCACGACGGCGCTGACGGCCGCGGCCATCTCAGGCTGCCTGCTGCTGTCGGACGTCGCTTGGGGCCTGCCGACCGACGGCACGGTCGTCGAGGGTCAGGCGGAGATCATCTACGACACAGATTCCGTCACCATCCAGCAGGGCTCCGACCGCGTCATCATCGAGTGGCAAACCTTCGATGTGGCGGCGAACGAGTCCGTCACCTTCATCCAGCCTCATGAACTGGCGGCCGCGCTGAACCGGGTACTCTCCGGCGACACCACGCAGATCCTTGGATCGCTGTCGGCCAACGGGCAGGTCTTCATATCCAACCCCGCCGGCGTCGTGTTCGGTCCGGACGCAAATGTCGACGTGGCGTCCATCGTCGCCACCTCGCTCGACATCATGAACGACCGCTTCATGGCCGGCGGTCGGCTGGAGTTCGACATCGCCGGCGACCCGACCGCCGTGATCGAGAATCGCGGTACCATCAACGCCAACGGTCTCGCCGCCCTGGTCGGCCCGGCGGCTCGCAATTCCGGCGCCATCGTCGCCGATGTCGCGATCCTCGGCGGCGGCGAAGGCTTCGCGTTGGACTACTACGGCGACGGGCTGGTCAATTTCGCCATCACCGATCCGACCACCCAGCTTCCGATCGACAGCGACGGCAACGCGGTCGGCGCGCTGGCGGAGAACACGGGCACGATTCTGGCCGATGGCGGCCAGGTGATCCTGACGGCCGATGTGGCAGCGGGCGTGATCGACAATGTCATCAATCTGGATGGCGTGATCCAGGCGCGCACGATCGGCACCAGCGAAGGTCAGGTGGTGCTGCTGGGTGGCGACGAGGGAACGGTGCAGGTCGCCGGCACCATCGACGCCGCGGGCGACGATGCGGGCGAGGCCGGCGGTACGGTGCATGTGCTGGGCGGTCAGATCGCTCTGGACCTGGGGGCCGAAATCGACGTCTCGGGCCAGGCCGGCGGCGGCACGGCGCTGATCGGCGGCGATCGGAGCGGCGGCGACCATGTGCCGACCGGCGCGCTCGCCTATCTGGAACCGGCGGCGGGCGGCGGCTCCGGCACGGCGATCGTCGATGTCGACGCGTACCAGACCGACGGGTTCGTCCCTCTGTCAGACGTCACCTATTTCGACGAAGGCGCCTCGGTCGATGCCGGCTCGCCGGCCGGCGAGGGCGGCACGGTGATCGTCTGGGGCACCGAGGAAGTGACCTTCCACGGCACCATCGACACGATGGGCGGTGCGGGCGGCTTCATCGAGGTGTCGACCCATGGGACCGGCATCATCGACGGCAGTGCGGCGACAGGACACTTCCTGCTCGATCCGGGCGATGTGTGCGTCACGACCAGCGGCACCTCCGGATGCGCTGCCGGGGCGACGGAAGTCGCCGATACGCTGATCGAAGATGTGCTGGATGGTGGCGGCGTGTTTGAGCTGAACACGGATGTGTACGGCACCAGCGGCACCGGCCGGGTCGACTTCGGCGGCAACGGCAATGTGATCATCAACAACAATACCGGCACCATGGGGACGTTCGTGATCCATGCCGCCGACGAGATCAACACAAATGAGGTCGGGTTCCAGAGCAACGGCACCACCGGCACCAATTTCGAGTGGTACGCCGGAAGCTCTTCGACGGCCTCTCCTGTTGCCACGGCCGACATCGTCTTGGACGGTCAGGTCTTGAACACCGGCGGTGGCTATGTGCTGTTTGACGCTGCCGACGATGTCTCGATCGGCGATCCCGTGCGGACGAGCGGCGGCGATGTGGACCTGATCGCGCGCGGCGGCGACGGTGCCTCGACGGTGATCTTCCGGAGCGACGATGCCCAGATAGTCTCCGACGGAGGCACGGTTACCGTTCAGACCGACACCCTGCAGATCAACACCAGTGCCACCTCCGATCCGCTGATCGACGCCAGCACCGGAATGGTCGTGCTGCAACCGATCACCGACGGCCGGACGATCGACCTGGGCACCGACGACGCGAACAGCCTGAGCCTGACCGATGACGACATCGATCGCATCGCGGCCAGCATCCTGCGCATCGGCAGCGAGAGCAGCGGCAGCATCACCATCAGCGCCGCTATCAGCCCGGCGCAGGTCACGACGCTGTCGCTGATCACGGGCGGTGACGTTGTGGACGCCCACGACAGTACCGATGCCGACATCACCGTGACCAACCTGGCGATCAGCAGCAGCGGCAATGTCGGCGGCAGCAGTTTCAACACGAGCGTCACCAACCTGGCATTTCAGAACAGCAGCAACACGGCTACCGGTAGTCCGGGTTTCTTCCAGCTGGCCAACGCAGGCGCACTGACCATCACGGAGGTGGACGGGCTTGTCAGTTCCTCCAACGACAGCTTCACGGCGGTATTGACCCAGATCAGCGCGACCGGTGCCCTGACAATTGCGGTCGACACCAGCATCGGCGGGTTCGCCGTATTCGACGCACCCACGATCGCCGTTCAGGACACGGATAGCGACCCCGACACCGGTCCCACGGTGAGCGCCGGAACCGGGCTGGTGTTCGATGCCGACACGGTCAATCTGTTCGGCGATCTCACCACGACCAGCGGGACCATCAACGGTACGGCGACGACGGTCAACGTTGACAACGAGACGTCCACCGGCACGACCGGCAACGGCGCCGAGATCCAGGATGGCCTCGGCGTGGCCGCCACCGGCGCGACCGTCATCGTCGCGGCCGGCAGCTATGCCGAAAGCCTGGTGATCGAAAAGTCGCTCGACCTTTTCGGCGCGAATGAGGGCGTGAGCCCGAACACCGGGACGCGCGGCGCGGAGAGCGTCATCGAGGGCAGCGTCCAAATCGCCGCCGATGTCACTGAGGTGGAGATCGACGGCTTCACCATCCAGGACGGCGCCACAGTCCTTGGCGAGACCGCGGGCATCCATCTGGGTAACAATGTCGACGCCATCACGATCGAGAACACCATCTTCACGCGCACTGGGACGCTGGATTTCGACGCGTCGCGCGGCATCCTGACTTCGACGTCTGGGGTATCTGACGTCGAAATCACCGACAACCAGTTCAGCGGCTGGCACACGGGCGTGTTCGTCAACCCGAATGCCGACGACGTGACGATCGCGGACAACGTGTTCGACGGCAACATGGTCGGCGTCTCGAACGACGGCCCGTCGGGGATCGGCGGCGTGACCATCACCGGCAACACGTTCCGCAATTCCGCGTTCGAGGCCCTGGGGCTGGGTGCTGCCGCCACGCGGACCATCACCGACAACATCTTCGAAGACAATCTGGTTCACATCGCCGCCTACGGCACCACCGGCATACCCTCGCTGTCCGATCTGGTGACGGTTCACGGCAACACCTTCGACCAGTACGTCATCACCGATCTGGACGACACAGGCGGCCGCGATGCGCTGTCCTCCATCTACGGCGCGATCCAGCCTGCGATCGACGACTCGGCCGCCGGTGCGACGGTCACCGTGAGCGACGGTACCTTCGACGGCGGCGTCGTCATCGACAAGGCGCTGACGCTGCTGGGTGACGGCTTCTCCGCCACCTCGACCGTGACCGTCGCCGACGGCACGGCCGGCATGACCGTGACATCCGGCGGAGTGACCATCGACGGCTTCCTGTTCAACGGCGATGGCGATCCCGTTGATGCAATCGGCGTGCTGGTCGATGGCTCCGGCGCTGCGCTGAGCGACATCCTGATCGGCGATGCCGACGCAGATGGGCTGGGCAGCGGTTTCGCCGGCCTGACCACCGGCCTCCTCGTCAGCGACGGTGCGACGGGCAACGGCGTGGCAGTCGAAATCGGCTTGGGCAACGTCTTCGAAGACAATGTCGATGGCATGGTGTTCGACGGTGCGGGCATCGAAATCGTCGGCGACACGCTGAACAACACCGTGTTCGGCACGCATACCGGCAACTATATCGAGCTGGTGAACGGCGCGGAGTTCGAGCCGGGTCAGCCGACGGTAATCGACGCCACCGGCGTCAGCTTCGATGGCACGCTGGGCAGCGCCATGACCCCCGAGCAACTCACGGCGCTGGAAGACAAGCTGGTGCACTACCCGGACGACAACACGCTCGGGGTGCTCAACACAAACGACCTTTTCGTTGTTGACGGCGAGAGCATTCAGTTCGCGGTCAACGCCGCCGGCGCGCTTGGAAGCGCGCAGACAGTGACGGTGCTGGGCGGCACCTTCGGCGGCTCGGTCGAGGTCTGGGTCGACGACCTGACGCTGACCGGCCAGGGGGCCACGACCATCATCGACACCGATGCCGTCGACACCTATGCCAACAACGGCGATGCGGACAACGGTTTCCAGGTTGCCGCGATCTCCGCGCTTTCGGGCGGCGGCGACGTTTCGGGCGTCACCATCGACGGCTTCGCGTTCGACACCGTGACCACGACGGGCAGCAACATCGGCGTCGAGCTGGGCGAAGACGGCACCGCGGTCAGCACCGCCATCGGCGCCACGGTGCAGAACAGCGCCTTCATCGATCTGGCCGACGGCACCGTCGCCAATGCGGTCGGCGGAACTACCACGATCGGCACCGTCACGATGACCGACATCGCCACGCGGGGTATCCATTTCCTGGCGGCGCTGGACAGCGGCGACGTGATCGTGATCGAAGACAGCGCCATCACGGCCGGCAACAGCGCCGTGCTGTTCGGCTCCTCGCTTACAGGAACCTCCGTCACCATCGCGGGCAACACGCTGACCGCTACGGGCGCCGACGGCATACGCTTTGGCGGCGCCCTGACCGACGCCACGGTGCTGGTCGGCGGTGCTGACGATGCGGACGCCAACACCATCATCGGTGGCGTCGATAACAGTGTGGACAACGGCATCTACTTCACCGACGACATCTCCGGCGGCCGCGTCCTGGTGGTCGGCAACACCAGGGTCAGCGGCTTCTTCGGTGTCTATTTC
>JANQQD010000135.1 GCA_028285185.1 Anaerolineae bacterium
GACCGGATCATGGCATCCGGCTTCTCGGCCGGCGGCTCGATGGCCTGGATGCTCGCCTGCCACGACGGATCGCGCTTCGCCGCCTTCGTGTCCGTGGCCGGTGCGCTGCGCCGCCCGGTGCCTGCGGAGGGCTGCCCCTGCGGCCCGGCGCGCATGCTGCACTTCCACGGCTTCGCCGACCGGCAGGTGCCGCTGGAAGGCCGCGGCATCCGCGACTGGCACCAGGGGGATGTGTTCGAGTCCCTCGATCTGCTGCGCCGGGCCAATTCCTGCCGCACCAACCCGACAACCATCGATGTCGGCGCACGCTACAGCTGCCGCTCGTGGACCGGCTGTGGCGGCGGACGTGACATCCAGTTCTGCCTGCACGACGGCGGGCACATGTTGCCGAAAGGCTGGGCGGAGCGGGCAAGGGCGTGGTTCGAAAGCGAGCCTGGCGACTCCTAGAACACGCCCTCTGACGGCGGCAGTCTGCATTGACAGGCCGGCCCGGCGTGCGTCTCACTGGCAGTCCACGCACTTCGGAACCCAGTCGCACCTCGAATGGCCTCACCGGACGCTCCGGCCACCGAAAGTCGGTGGCTGGCCTTTCAGCATCGCAGCTTCACGCTGTATTGGAGCGCTCGCTTCGCCGCGACCTTCGCGGTGCAGATGGTCAGCGTCGCGGTCGGCTGGCAGATCTATGATCTGACGCGCGATCCGCTTGACCTCGGCATTGCCGGGCTCGTCCAGTTCCTGCCGTCCCTTGCCCTGGTTCTGGTCACCGGGGCCGCGTCGGACCGATTCCGCCGGCGCACGATCATGGCCGTTTGCCTCGCCGGAGAGGCGGCCTGCGCACTTGCGCTTCTGGCCCTGACCGTCGGCGGCCTCACATCCGTGATGCCGATCTTCGGCCTTTTGATCCTGTTCGGCATCGCCCGGGCCTTCTTCAATCCGGCCGCAAGCTCCCTTGTCGTCAACCTGGTTCCGGCCGAGCACCTGCCGAACGCGATCGCCTGGAACTCGTCGTCCTGGCAGATCGCCACCATTGTCGGGCCCGTCGCCGGCGGGCTGCTCTACGGCATCGCCCCGGAGGCGGCTTACGGAACCGCGCTCGCGATGTTTGTCGCAGCCGGCGTCCTGATGCTGGCGATCGCCCCGCCGAAGCAGCGCACCAGCTCGGAGCCGGCCACCTGGGAAACGATCATCGCCGGGTTCCGCTACATAAGGCACGAGAAGGTCGTTCTCGGCGCGATCTCGCTCGACCTGTTCGCCGTCCTGCTGGGCGGCGCGACCGCCCTGCTGCCGGTCTATGCAAGGGACATTCTTGTCCTCGGCCCGTGGGGGCTCGGGCTGCTGAGAGCCGCGCCGGGCATCGGCGCCGTTCTGATGGCGCTCTATCTCACCAATCATCCGATCCGCGACCGCGCCGGCATCATCATGTTCGTATCCGTGGCGCTGTTCGGGCTGTTCACGGTCGTCTTCGGACTGACCGAGATCGTCTGGCTGTCTATCCTCGCCCTGGCGCTGATGGGCGCCTTCGACATGGTCAGCGTCTACATCCGCGAAACCCTCATCCAGCTCTGGACGCCCGACGATGTGCGCGGCCGCGTCAATGCGGTGAACATGGTGTTCATCGGTGCATCGAACGAACTCGGCGAGTTCCGTGCCGGCGTCATGGCGGCGCTGATCGGCACCGTCGCGGCCGTCACCGTGGGTGGCGCGGGCACCATGGCCGTGGCTGGTCTGTGGGCCAAGTGGTTCCCGGAACTGCGCAAGACGCGGCATCTGCAGGGCCGGCACTGACCTGTGTCAGCTAGCCGAGACGCGGGCCTCGACGAGCCGGATCGCCATCAGCAGCGGATGGATCAACACCACATAGCCACCGCCGATCATCAGGGTCAGGCGCAGCCATGTCGGCACAGCGTCCAGGGATGTCCAGACCCAGACCGGGAACAGCAGGTTGAGGCACTCATAAAGGGCACCGAGTACGACAGTCGTGACGAACAGGACGCCCATCCCGCGCAGGTCGCCCTGCAGCATGCGGGCGATCGGGCCGCGGTGTCCGAGAACCAGTGCGAGGGATTCCAGGCCCAGCATCAGTGCCGCACCCGCGCCGAGCGCCCTGGTGAACTCCGTCGGTGCGAACACAGCGGCGAGCAGCGCCGCCACAAGCGTCGTGGCGAAGTAGCCCCACTCGCCCCGGGCGCCTGCGTCAGACGAGCGGTCTGCCAGATGGAGCGGAACCAAAGCGACCGTCATCGCGGTGAGGCCGTAGGACAGCACGGCATTGACGGCAATCAGCGTCGTGGTCGGCTCGGCATGAAAGCCGATCGCATTGATCCGGTCATGAAACACAAGATGAAACAGGAAGCCGAATGCTGCACCAACTGGCAGCGCGACCCAGGGCCGCACGGTCGTGCCGAGCATCAGCCGGCGCGCGACAAGGCCGGCCGCCGCCAGCAGGACGGCCTTCATGACCAGAAGCAGCAGCAGATTCGTCATGGGGTGGCCATGATCGCACCGCGCGGCGCGCGCTGCCATCATGATGAAGGCGGCAAAAACAGAGCCTCGTCGCCACCGGGCTTGTCTGTTTGAAGTGTGGTTAGCTGGCGCCCGCGCGAAGAGGTTGCGAACTCTCGCGCGGGTGGGCGGGCGATCCAGTACTCACCGACACCGGCATACGAAATCAACGGGTGGCAACGCAGTCCTCGCCGTCCGGCAAAAACAATCAGTGTGTGGTCCGGGGACCGTTCTGTATCCCCGTCGTCATCCCGGTGAAAACCGGGATCCATTGGGTTGTCGGCATATGCGGAGAAGCCGATCTGGATGCCGGGTCAAGCCCGGCATGACGGAGATCGTTGACCCTGCGGCCCTGACGGTCCGTGGGCTGCGTGGCGATGGTTTTAGCTAGGGCCGATCCGGCGCTACGCGACGGCCCTTGCCAGTGCGCATTGCGACCA